>JBDLUL010000021.1:0-17260 GCA_039805345.1 Bacteroidota bacterium
ATACAAAAGAGGTGATGTTTTACACGGTACTCTTCCGGATTCGGAATAGGAGTATAGTTGTAGTAAAGCAATACACTGTAAGGTTTCATCTTCAACATGATTTACAGATTAAACAAAAAAATAAGTGACGATGGGGAGATTCGAACTCCCAAACCTTAACGGCACTACCACCTCAAGGTAGCGTGTCTACCAATTTAACCACATCGCCAAAAACGGTTAGTAAAATTACCAATAATTTACTTACTTGCCAACAATTACGGAACTCAAAAAAATTAGTACAATGGCTTTAGAAATAAGCGGAAAATTAATCAAGAAATTACCTGAGGTTACAGGAACAGGTAAAAACGGCACGAACTGGATCAAACAAGAATTTGTGATCGAAACACAAGATCAATACCCTAAAAAGGTGTGTATGTCTGTTTGGGGCGATAAAACACAAGATTTAACTCCTGTTCAGGAGGGAGAAATCGTTAAAGTTCAATTCAACGTAGAATCAAGAGAATACAACGAACGTTGGTATACTGAAATCCGTGCGTATCGTTTAGATCGCACTGGATCTATTCCAGCAGGAGTGGAGCCTACGCCTGCAGCAGGTGGATATCAATTTCCTCCATTAGCAGCTGAGAGTGGGGATGATTTACCATTTTAGTCGCTAGTCGATAGTCTATAGTCGCTAGTCAAATAAATTTAAAAGCCGTGACTTCGTTCTGGCTTTTTTTATATGCGAGTATTTTGAATTCAGATTTTTTCTGTCGGCTGCCCACTGTCGGCTGCCCACTGTCGACTGACGACTAGCGACTATAGACTATAGACTAGTGACTAGTGACTAGCGACTGTTAACTCCATCGCCTGATGCTCAATATCCGCCTCAACAAACCTCTCTCCATAGGGTTTAAATCCAAGAGAAGCATAAAGTGGCATCACTGAAACTTGTGCGTGTAAATAATAATGCGTGCAATTTGGATATTCTTTAGCCGATTCAGCAAAAATACGATGAATGATTAACGAGGCATAGCCCTTACCGCGGGCAGATTCCAGGGTAGCGATTCGCTCCACCTTGATCCCTTTTTCGGTTTTTCGATAACGACCAGTTGCTACGGGTAATTCATTCTCGAATAATAAATAATGTTTTGCCACCGCGTCTAACTCGTCAAATTCTTCAGATGGCAAGCACTTTTGCTCTTTGACAAACACCTCCGTCCGAATAGCGAAAACTTGATCGATTTCTTCTAAGCTTACGGCTTGGATAATCTTATTTATCTTGTTTTCCATACGCTTCGATAATTTTACGTACTAAACGGTGGCGAACGACATCCGAGCCATCTAATTCCACAAAGGCAATTCCATTGATTCCGGTCAAAATGCGTTCTGCCTCACCTAGGCCAGATGTTTGGTTCTTAGGAAGATCGACTTGAGATTTATCACCCGTAATAATCGTTTTAGATTGGATACCCATCCGCGTTAAAAACATCTTCATTTGCATGGAGGTGGTATTTTGGGCTTCATCTAACAAGATAAACGCTTTATTAAGGGTTCGACCCCGCATATAGGCCAAAGGAGCAATTTCAATCGTCCGGTTCTCTAGATAAAATTTTAATTTTTCCGCCGGAATCATATCATCCAAGGCATCGTAAATAGGGCGTAAATAGGGATCAATTTTCTCTTTCAAATCACCAGGCAAGAACCCGAGATTTTCACCCGCTTCCACCGCTGGTCGCGTAATAATGATCTTTTTAACTTCTTTATTTTTTAATGCTTTCACCGCAAGTGCCACGGCTGTGTAGGTTTTTCCTGTCCCCGCAGGTCCGATCGCGAAAACGATGTCATTCGTGGTAGCAGCGTCGACTAGCTTTCGTTGATTCGGAGTTTTGGCCTTAATCACGATTCCTTTATTGCCAAAAAGTAGCACGTCTTTATCCTCCACCCAAGGTTGCTCTTTTTCTTCTCCCGTCGGGTTCAAAACAGCATCAATATAAGACTGCATGTGCTTTTCTGATAGCGTGTGGTGTTTATCCAAATGAGCCACGCAAGAATTGACGATGGCTTCCACCAACGCAATTTGGTCATTCGATCCACGAACTGTCAATTGCTCTCCTCTAGCAATTATTTTAGTTTGAGGAAAGGCATGAATCAATAAATTAATATTAGCGTTCGCCACGCCTAAAAAGTCAATTAGAGAGACCTCTGAGAGGGAAATTATTTTTTCTAACAAGTAAAAATGAGTTTAAATCGTACAGGAGTAAAAATAAGAAATTCTGGAAATTTAATACCTTGGTTTATAAGATAATTTTGAAAATTTAACGTAAAATTGTGGTATGGAATCTAACACCCCTTCATCCATTTATAAAAAAGGAAATCAATCAGCCGCCGGAATTCGCTCGCAAACTGGACCTACGCGTCTGAGCGATTTGGGACTAGGAAAATTACCGCCACAAGCAGTCGACCTAGAAGAAGCGTTGTTAGGCGCTTTGATGTTAGAAAAAGAACCTCTTGCTAACGTTATTGAATTATTAAGACCTGCATCCTTCTACAAAGAAGGACATCAATTAATCTTCGAGGCCATTCAAGGTTTGTTCCAAGCCTCGCAGCCCGTTGATTTATTAACAGTTAATAATTTTTTAAAACAAAATGGTAGTCTTGAAAAAGCAGGAGGCACCAGCTATTTAGCTCAATTAACTTCACGCGTCAGTTCGACTTCTAACGTTGAATTCCATGCCAGAATCATCATTGAACAATATTTAAAGCGACAGCTCATCCAAATATCCTCCGAAATCCAGCGCCTATCTTACGAAGATACCTCTGACGTATTTCATCTATTGGATAAGATGGAGCAGGAACTTTTCACCATTGCGGAATCCAATATCCGGAAGAATTACGAAAGTATGTCGGATATTTTAAAGAAGGCCGTGGATGAATTAGAAAAGAAGCAATTACAAAAGAGTGGTTTAACGGGAATACCGTCTGGTTTTACGGATTTGGACCGCCTAACTTCCGGCTGGCAAAGACAAGAACTCATCATCATTGCGGCTCGTCCAGGTATGGGTAAAACGGCCTTTGTCGTCTCTGCTTGTAGAAATGCGGCCGTAGATTTCAATCACTCGGTAGCGCTTTTCTCTCTGGAAATGAGTGCCGTGCAGCTAGTGAATCGTATTATCTCAGCTGAAGCAGAAATCGAGGCCGATAAGATTCGGAAAGGAAAATTAGAACCACACGAATGGCAACAATTACACACGAAGATCAATAAACTATTCGAGGCGAATATGTTTATCGATGATACTCCTGCCTTATCCATCTTAGAATTGCGCGCAAAGTGTCGTCGTTTAAAAGCCCAAAAAGGCATCGACCTCATCGTCATCGATTACTTGCAGCTGATGACCGGCGATAGTTCCGGAAAAGGGGCCAGTGGTAATCGAGAACAAGAAATTGCCCAAATTTCTCGTGCCTTAAAACAATTAGCGAAGGAACTTGATGTCCCAGTGATCGCGCTATCTCAATTAAACCGTTCTACAGAAACTCGTGGAGGTAATAAGAAACCTCAACTTTCTGACCTTCGGGAATCTGGAGCCATTGAGCAGGATGCCGATCAGGTAATGTTCATCTACCGTCCTGAATACTATGGCATTACAGCGGATGATCAAGGAAACTCGATTACGGGAATGGGAGAGATTATTATGGCCAAAAACCGTTCCGGTTCACTCGATAGCGTTTGGTTGAAATTCATTGGGAAGTTCACGAAATATTGCGATTTAGATTTCCAACCCTTCTCGAATAATGAAGGCGGTAACTTTGATTTAAGTGCATTAGGTGATCAAACATCTGCTTTTGAATCCAGTAACGACGCCGTATTCAAGGGGAGTAAGATGAATTTACCTCCGGAGGATTATGATCCGCTTAACACGCCGTTTTAAAAATTGCTTTCGCAATTTTTAAAATACAAAGTTCAAAGAACAAAGCAAAAAGAATACATTTGGAATTCCCTTCGGGGATACATTTCTGAAATACAAAAAGGGCGATTAATCGCCCTTTTTGCTTCCTTATTTATGCTTTATGCTCTATTCTTTGTGCTTTAAGTAAATACGCAGCACAATTTCGGAATCGCGTAATAAAATAGGCTAAGCTCTAAGTTTTAACCTCACTATATTCTCCACATGGTGCGTCTGCGGGAACATGTCCACCGGATGAACGACATCCACCTCATAAGCCACATCCAGTAAAGCTAAATCACGCGCTTGCGTAGCTGGATTACAAGATACATACACTATTTTCTTGGGTTGAACAGCTAAAATTTGGTTCACCACATCTAAATCCATTCCGGCACGGGGTGGATCCGTAATAATAACATCTGGTGCGCCATGAATGGCGATAAATTCTTCTGTTAGGACTTTTTTCATATCCCCTGCAAAGAAGGTGGCATTTTTAATACCATTTAATTCCGCGTTAATACGCGCGTCCTGCACAGCCATTTCAACATATTCTAGTCCCACCACTTTGGAAGCATACTTCGCCAAAAATAAACCAATGGTTCCTGTCCCCGTATACAAATCATACACCACTTCATCGCCCTGCAAATCAGCGTATTGACGTACTAGTTGGTATAATTTCAAGGCTTGTTTTGCATTGGTTTGAAAAAAAGATTTAGGACCTATTTGGAACTTCAAATCCTCCATGGTTTCTACCATAAATGGCTTTCCATGGTAGCAAACGACTTCTAAATCGTAGAAGGTGTCGTTTCCTTTTTGATTCACCACATAATTCAGGGAAGTAATCATCGGAAATGAAGATTTTAAATACTCCATCACCGATTTAATTTCATCCTCCGTCGCATAAGCGAACTGAACTGTCACCATCCATTCGTCGGTAACCGTATTCCGAACAATTAAATTTCGAAGAGCGCCTTCTTGCTGGTTTTTTAATTCATAATAGGAAATACCATTTGCCTCTGCGAAATCACGCACGCCATTTCGAATCGCATTTGATGGATCTGGTTGCAAATAACAGTGATCAACAGGTAAAATTTTGTCAAAACGGCCAGGCACGTGGAATCCCAGGGCATTCATCGAACCCAAATCTTCTTTACCGATTTCATCTTCTGTTAACCAGCGCGCACAGGAAAAGGTAAATTCTAATTTATTTCGGTAATAATAAGTCTCCTCAGAACCTAGAATCGGCTGAAATTCGGGCAATTTTACTTTAGCGATGCGGGTCAAATTATCTTTGACTTGTTGCGCTTTAAAGGCGGTTTGAGATTCATAAGCAACGTGTTGCCATTTGCAACCACCACAAATACCGAAATGGCTACAGGCTACCTCTGTGCGGTGTTTAGAAAGCGGTTGAATGTTGATCGCTTGGGCTTGTTTGAAGCTTTTTTTGGACTTCAAAATCCGTAAATCCGCGATATCGCCAGGAGCGACAGCACCTTGTACAAAAATGACTTCATCGTTCACTTTGGCAATACACTTTGCCTCAGCGGCAAAATCCAAAATGGCTATTTGTTCCAACACCACTGGGGCTTTCTTTTCTTTTTTCTTACTCATGCTATTAAAAATGTCCACAAAAATACGGCTTTATGCGGGCAAGCCAACCAATTCAAGATAAAACCTTAACTTCGCGATGAAATTAATTTACATGAAGAATCAAGTTGTAATCATCACAGGCGCTAGTTCCGGAATTGGGAAAGCATTGGCATTTGAATTTGGTAAACAAGGAGCAATTGTTGTCATTACGGGCCGTAATCAAACGAATTTAAGCGAAGCAGCAGCTGAATTACAAGCAGCGAACATCCAACAACATGCAATCGTTTGTGATAGTAGTTCAGAGGAACAATCGCGGAAGATGGTTCAAGAAGTTGTTGAACGATTTGGAAAAATTGATTTATTGATCAACAATGCGGGGATATCCATGCGTTCCATGTTTGAAACAGTTGACCTTAAGGTATTAAAACAAGTCATGGATATTAATTTTTGGGGAACGGTTTATGCCACACATGCATCATTACCTTATTTGAAAGAAAGTAAAGGAGGAATCATTGGTATTTCATCCATAGCAGGTTATCGTGGCTTACCTGTAAGAACCGGATATTCCGCTTCAAAATTTGCCATGAATGGTTTTTTAGAGGCATTGCGCACGGAATTGATTGGAACAGGTGTACATGTACTAACGGCATGTCCTGGATTTACAGCTTCAAATATTCGAAATGCATCATTGACTTCAGATGGAAGTATATCAGGCGAAAGCATGCGTGAAGAAGAAAAAATGATGACTGCTGAAGAGGTGTCCTATGAAATCCGTATGGCATATGAAGCAAAAAAGAAAACCTTAGTCTTAACTTTTCAAGGCAAATTGACCGTGTTTTTAAACAAATGGTTGAACAGCTTTATGGACAAATTAGTTTACAACACGCTTAAAAAGGAAAAAGATAGTCCTTTAACATAAAAAGCCCTGCCAGATAAAATCCAGCAGGTGCTTATACCCATTTAACTTACCACTCTATAAGGATACTTTGATCGTCTGCATATCGAGTTGGCTTGTAAATTCCAACATCATCGACTCGATATAATCTTTTGCATGATCAAATTCTGTAATCAATTGATTAAAATAAGCCCTGTCAAATACGAGAAATGCTGATTTCTCTGTTGTCATGGCTGTACATGTATATTTCCCACCCTGTAAAGCTTCATCAATGCCAATGAAAATAGGTTTGTTGTTGATTACCAGACGCTTATTTTCATTAGGCCATTCGAGTAAAATAGAACCACATTGTAAGTAAAATACAAATTCAGCTTTTTGGCCTTGTCGGAACAAAAATTCATCAGCGAGATAATTTATCTCGATTCCACTCGCCAATACCTTTTTTTCAGTTTCCAACAAATCTTCCATGCCTCGTCATTTTGACAGCTCAAAAGTAGCAGCAATACCTGGCAAGATTTATGACAATCATCAGTTTATTACGTGCGTTTTGTCACGAAATGTACAGTTGAATTCGAGCACCTTTGTTATCTAAATTGATACATCAGCTATGCTTGAGCTTGAAAATCCCCCAGTAGATACACAAACAACTTGTTTTCATTGTGGGGAGAGCTGTCAAGACGAAATCATACAATTTGAGGACCATGCCTTTTGCTGTCATGGTTGCGAACAAGTTTATCAATTACTAGCTAATAATGCCTTGGGAGATTATTATTCCTGTGATGTCAATCCAGGCAAATCGCCATCAACACAAAATTTCGATTTTTTAAATCATTCACACTTCCGAGATCAATTGATCAGTTTTTCCTCAAAAGGTGTATCCAAAGTTCATTTTCATTTACCAGCAATCCACTGTCGATCTTGTTTATATCTATTAGAAAATTTAACCCGGATCGAACCAGCCGTTGTGAAATCAAATTTAAATTTCGGCAAGAAGGAATTGACAATTTGGTTTGCGGAGGATAAAATCGATTTAGGCAGTTTAGCTGGCTTATTAGCCCGTTTAGGCTATGAGCCATTGATTGATTCAGGAGAGGAGCAAGGCCAACAAAAAAAGCGAACTAGCCAACAAAATCAGTTATTTTTAAAGTTGGGCATCGCTGGATTTTGTGCCGGGAATGCGATGTTATTTAGTTTTCCTGAATATTTAGGAATCGAAGCTGGAAGTTTAAAAAGCTTATTTGGCTATATCAATATTGCATTAGGCAGTATTGCTGTGTTTTATTCTGGCTCTGATTATTTCGCGAATGTTTGGTCTCATCTTAAATTAAGAAAATTGACCATCGAACTTCCCATCTTATTGGGTGTTTTGGTGGGCTATCTACGAAGTGTTTACGAGGTATTCACGCATACAGGTGCAGGATATATTGACTCCGTCTCCGGTTTGTTATTTTTCTTACTCATTGGAAAATGGTTCCAACAAAAATCCTTTGATTTTTTATCCTTCGAGCGCAATTATAAGGCTTATTTCCCTTTAGTCATCAGCAAATTCAAACAAGGAAAAGAGCTAACCTGTCCCTTAGAAGAAATCGAAGTTGGAGATCATTTGATCATCCGAAATCAAGAAATTATTCCTGCAGATGCTATTCTACTCAAAGGAAAGAGTCAGTTGGATTACAGTTTTGTCACAGGCGAAAGTGAATATATCGCTTTGGAGCCTGGTAATTCGATGTATGCGGGTGGCCGACACAACGGTGAACTTATTGAAATCGAAATTAAAAAAGCGTTAAATCAAAGTCATTTGACGCAATTGTGGGAACAACAAGCTTTTAAAGATCCAAACCATAAAACGGAGAATTGGGAGAATTTTGCTAATACGGTGGGTGCCTATTTCACCGTAATTTTATTAAGTCTGGCTGCCGTTGTGGGTGTATATTGGTTCCAACATGATCCCAGTAAATGGCAAAATGCGGTTGTCAGTGTTTTGGTCATTGCTTGTCCTTGTGCCTTAGCAATTTCATATCCTTTTGCCTTGGGTCATGGAATTCGTTGGCTTGCCAAATTCAACTTCTTTGTAAAGGACATACAAGCCTTTGAACGGATGTCACAAGTTGACACCATAGTCTTCGATAAAACAGGCACTTTGACCCTCCATCAAAATGAACTACCTAAATTCCGATTAGTTCGCGAATTAAGTCCTTGGGAAGAACGTGTTATCTATTCCATGGTAAATCAGTCGACGCACCCTTTATCGAGGCAGCTGACACATTATTTCCGCACCCAAAAGCTTGAAGTATTGGAAAAGTTAAGTTCGATTCATGAAATTCCCGGAAAAGGGATAGAAGCGAAAGAAGAGGATATTACATTTTTGATTGGACATGCACGCTTCACGGGTCATATACTCGAAAAGCAACAAGATTTTATCCGTTCGGAAAGTCAATTGTTTATTCGAATCGGGGAGGAGCCCATCGGCTATATCGAATTCCCATGGCAAAACCGTGCGGGAATCGAATATATGATTCATGCACTGCAAGCAAATTATGAGGTTTATTTGCTTTCAGGCGACAAAAAAAATCACGCAGGAACGTTATTGGATTGGTTTCCTGAAGAATCGCATTACCAATTTGAATGTAGTCCCTTGGATAAAATGAATTTCATTCAACACCTACAAGCATCAGGCAAAAAAGTGGCCATGGTGGGTGATGGATTGAATGATGCTGGAGCACTTAAGCAAGCACATGTGGGTATTGCGATATCGGAAGATCACCTGCATTTTACTCCGTCGAGTGATGCCATATTAACAGGAAAGCAACTCATCCACTTACCTGTGTTTTTAAAATTCGCAAAATTTGGTCTGAAGTTAATTAAAGCTAGTTTTTTACTCTCTTTAGTCTACAATGTTTTTGGCTTGAGTTATGCCGTACAAGGGACGCTCTCACCTTTGATTGCGGCAATCCTAATGCCCGTAAACTCACTCAGTATGCTCTTTATAGCCAATATAGGCATGAACTTGAAAGGCAGAGGGTTAAAATCATATTTATCGGAGCGGAAAGGTGATTAAAGTCATGATTAATTTGGGTGAATTCATAGAATTTTGACAAGCTAAATAAGGTACCTATGGAAATTATGTATGTCATGATCGGTTTAAGTTTGCTGATGGCCATTGGATTTTTGATTGCATTTATTTGGTCCATCCGATCAGGCCAGCAAGATGATTTAATCACGCCAAGTATGCGGATTTTATTAGAAGAAAAAGAGTACAAAAACAACAATTAAACGCTTATGAGCACAAAAACTACCACGTTAGAGCAATTTTCTTATGACAATAAGATTGTTCGAAACTTTGCCATTGCTACAATCATTTGGGGGATTGTAGGTATGTTGGTGGGCGTTATCATCGCCACGCAACTATTTGAACCCATGGCTAATATTACCCAATATGGTTCTTTTGGTCGACTGCGTCCATTGCATACCAATGCCGTCATTTTTGCTTTTGTAGGAAATGCCATATTTGCGGGAGTTTACTACTCGTTGCAGCGTTTATTGAAAGCACGGATGTTTAGTGATTTCTTATCCAATCTTCATTTCTGGGGTTGGCAACTAATCATTGTGTCCGCAGCCATCACATTGCCATTAGGCATTACAACTTCGCATGAATACGCAGAATTGGAATGGCCGATTGACATTGCGATCACCTTAATCTGGGTAACCTTTGGTGTGAATATGTTTGGAACGATTTTCAAAAGAAGGGAACGTCATTTATATGTGGCGATTTGGTTTTATATCGCGACTTTTATTACCGTTGCTGTATTGCACCTTACGAATTCGATGCAGCTGCCTATTTCGGCATTTAAATCCTATTATGTCTATGCAGGTGTACAAGATGCCTTGATTCAATGGTGGTATGGCCATAATGCGGTTGCCTTTTTCTTAACTACGCCATTTTTAGGTTTGATGTACTACTTCTTACCCAAAATGGCGAATCGTCCTGTGTATTCGTATCGACTATCCATTTTACACTTTTGGGCATTAATCTTTATCTACATTTGGGCAGGACCTCACCACTTGTTGTATTCGAGTTTACCGGATTGGGCTCAGTCACTAGGTGTAGTATTTTCTATCATGTTGATCGCTCCTTCATGGGGAGGTATGATTAATGGCCTATTAACATTGCGCGGAGCTTGGGATCAAGTTCGTGAGAATACCTTGTTGAAATTCATGGTTGTGGGTATTACCTGTTATGGTATGGCGACTTTTGAAGGCCCCATGTTGAGTTTAAAAAACATCAATGCCATTGCGCACTTTACCGACTGGATTGTAGCACACGTACATGTGGGCGCATTAGGTTGGAATGGTTTTTTAACCTTTGCCATGTTATATTGGTTGGTTCCCCGCATTTTCCAAACGACATTATACTCGGAGAAGTTAATTAAAATACACTTCTGGATAGGAACAATCGGTATTGCCTTATATGCCATTCCCATGTATATCTCTGGATTTACCCAAGGGATGATGTGGAAACAATTTACAGCTGAAGGAACATTGCAATATGGTAATTTCTTGGATACAACGTTACAAGTCTTGCCTATGCACATGATGCGTGCCGTGGGTGGAACCTTGTATCTATCGGGTGCCATCATCATGGGTTACAATTTATTTAAAACGATGGCACAAGGAACTTTGCTAGCGGATGAGGCGGCAGAAGCAGCACCTTTAGCCGTAACAGAAGAAGCGGAAGCTGGGGAGCACTGGCATCGTTGGATTGAGCGCAAGCCGATTCAATTGTTGGTCGCTTCGTTAATTATGATTTTAATCGGTTCACTAGTTGAGTTAATCCCAACCTTTATGGTAAAATCCAATGTACCTACGATTGAGGCTGTAAAACCTTATACATCGTTGGAATTAGAAGGTCGTGATATTTACATCCGCGAAGGTTGTGTCGGATGTCACTCACAATTGGTTCGTCCATTCCGTTCAGAAACTGAGCGTTATGGAGAATTCTCTAAATCAGGCGAATTTGTCTATGATCATCCATTCTTGTGGGGATCGAAGCGGACGGGACCGGATTTACATCGTGAAGGAGGTAAATATCCTGACTCATGGCATTTTCACCACATGCGAGAACCGCAATCGATGTCACCAGGATCTATTATGCCTGCGTATGGCGTATTGTATGAGCAAAGTTTAAATACCGCTCAAACACAAGATAAGCTACAAGCTATGAAGCAATTGGGCGTTCCTTATGATGATGTGGAAATCAAAAATGCAGTAGCAGATTTGACAAAGCAATCAAAGGAGATTCAAGCTCGTTTGGCTGATGAGAAGATTAAGGTGGGTGCCGACAAAGAGATTATAGCTTTGATTGCGTATTTACAACGGTTAGGAACTGACATCGCTAAAAAATAAATCTATGTTCAAGCAATTTATATCCAATATCCCAGGGGCAGACTCCTACATGATATTTTCGCTAGTAACCTTTATGGCATTTTTTACGGCAGTAGGAATCTATATGTTTTGGATGGACAGGAAACATGTAGACCGTATGAAAAACCTTCCCTTTGAAAAATAAAGAAATCGATAAATAGACTTTAAAATCGAATATTATGGCTTTAACATTTATGGAAATATGGCTCATGAGTTTAATCTTCTTGACAGGGATTATCATTCTGGTTGTCACCTTACAACTGAATTCAGCGCTAAAAAAACTATCCCAAAATCCAGATGCACCCATTGAAGAAGAAATATCATGGTGGGAAAAGTTCAAAGGATTGAAACCTTTAGATCAAGAAAAAGATCTATTGATGGAGCATACATATGATGGGATTGCTGAATTGGACAATCCTACGCCACCTTGGTTTATGTACTTATTTTATTTAACCATGATAGCAGGTGTTATTTATGGCTTATATTACCATGTTTATCAAGATGGGAATATTCAAGAAACAGAATATAAAAACGAGGTTGCAGCTGCTGAAAAAGCGAGAGAGGCGTACATGAAACAATTTGCCAACTCAGTAAATGAGGACAATGTTACCGCTGTTACTGCTGCCAAAGATTTAACAGAAGGGTCTCAAATTTATTCAACGAATTGTGTAGCTTGTCATGGAGATAAGGGACAAGGTGGTGTGGGTCCTAACTTAACCGATAAATTTTGGATTCATGGTGGCGGCATTAAAGATTTGTTCAAGACCATAACCCATGGTATTCCTGAAAAAGGGATGATTGCATGGGAGAAAACATTAAATCCATTACAAGTACAAAAGGTAGCCTCGTATATTTTGAGCTTACAGGGCACAAACCCAGCAGGAGCGAAGGAGCCTCAAGGAGAAGAAGTTAAATAAACCTTAAATAAATAAACTTATGAGAAAGAATGTAGGTAAAATGGATCGAATTGTCAGAATTTCAATAGCCGTGGCATTGTCTATTTTGGCATATTCAAAAATTATTCCAAGTGATTTTGCATTGGGTGTTTACCTGGTATCAGCCATCATTGCACTAACAGGTTTCGTTAGATTTTGCCCGCTCTATAAAATATTACACAAGAGTACGAACCGAGAAGAGCCACCACATTTCAGTTAATAATTAAAGGTCCGGTGAAATTCGGACCTTCTTTTTTATGTCAAATTTCAATATCGATAACGATGATTTTAGAAATCATCTTTATAATCAAACAAAGGATGGAAAACGACTTTGGATTTATCCTGGGCGTATTATTGGACAATTATATAAATTAAGAAGCTATTTTTCTTATTTTTTATTAACCCTTTTATTTGGCTTACCCTGGATTGAACATCAAGGCCAACCCATCTTTTTATTCAATGTTTTAGAACGAAAATTTATCTTTTGGGGTGTCCCATTTTTTCCGCAAGATTTCCATTTGGTAGCTCTCGGATTGGTATGTTTCCTTATTTTCATCAGTCTCTTTACTGTATTATTTGGACGGATTTGGTGTGGTTGGGCATGTCCACAAACCATTTTCATGGAAATGCTATTTCGTAAAATTGAATATTGGATTGAGGGAGATGATAAAGCCCAACGAAGATTGAATGAATCCCCCTGGACAAACGAAAAAATCCTTAAAAAGGGGAGTAAGCACACACTATTCATTTTTTTGGCCTTTGCGATATCGAATACTTTTTTGATGTACATCATAGGTAAAGAAGAATGGATTCAAATTGTCTTGGGAAACCCAGCTGAGCATATCATAGGATTAGCTGCGATGCTTATATTTACAGCTGTTTTCTACTTTGTTTTTGCTCGATTCCGGGAAATGGTCTGCATGGTTGTTTGTCCATATGGCCGACTTCAAGGCGTTTTATTAGATAATAATTCGATTCTTGTCCAATATGATCACGTACGTGGCGAACCCAGGGGAAAAGCGGTTAAAACGGAATCAAAGGGGGATTGCATCGATTGTCATTGGTGCGTACGGGTTTGCCCGACCGGCATTGATATTAGAAATGGGAGTAACCAACTCGAATGTATTGGCTGTACTTCCTGCATCGATGCTTGTGATGCGGTCATGGAAAAAATTGATAAACCCAAAGGGCTTATTCGATACGATTCATTAAATGGCGTAAACAGCGGTACTCAATTAAAATTCACGTTAAGAATTGGCGCTTATGTAAGTGCATTGGCATTAATTGTAGGTATTTTGGCCTTTATGTTGGTGACGCGGAGAAATTGGGAATCCACCTTGTTACGAACACCTGGCATGACTTTTCAAGTAGATGAGAAATTGCACACCGTAAGTAATATCTATAATTTAGCGATTATCAATAAGTCGATGGAAGATCAATCCTTTCGGGTACATGTCGATAAACCGCTTGAACTCATTTGGATAGGAAATGGGATCGGTCAAATTGAAAAGGGAAAACAGGTGAAAACGGAGTTTTTCATTAAGACGAAAATGGGATCATGGAAACAGGGAGAAAAAATTCTGATTCATATCCAAAACAATCAAGGTCAAGAAGAAACATTAAAAACTAGCTTTATTCAACCAGATGAGTAATATTCAACAAAAAAAAGGGTTTCATTGGGGTCACGGAATTATCGTAACCTTTGTCCTATTTGGTGCTTTCATGGCCTATTTTTACATCAATATGTCACATGAAAAAATCGAATTAGTAGGGGAAAACTATTATGCAGATGGCCAGGCCTACCAAGCGAAAATTACCCAACAAAATCAATCAATTCCTACATCTCAACAGATACAGGTTAAATCCATTGCAAATGATCAATATCTATTGATTCAATTACCTTCGGGATGTGATTCAGCAACTGTCCAATTTTTCCGACCGTCTAACCAAACGCAAGACAAAAACATCACCTGGAAAAATCAAGAAGGATTAAACTGGACTTTCCCTACGAATTTTTTAGTTGAAGGCCCTTGGAAAAGAACCATTCGCTGGTCGATTGCTGGTAAACGTTATTTACAAGAAGATCGAATCATTATTGCTAAAAAGTAATGAACTCCTGGTATTATGCTTTTTTTATTGGATTAGCGGGCAGTTGGCATTGTGCCATCATGTGTGGCCCCATTATGCAACAAATCGAGCAAAGAAGTAAGCAATCCGGTCGCATGTTCATCTACACAATAGGACGCTTATTCATGTATGGTATTTTAGGATTTTTTGTTTCCAAAATGGGCTCAATTTGGTTGTTCCCGACTTGGTGGCATCTTTATTACTTATTTGCGGGTATCATCTTGATACTATTATTAAGTAAGAAATTGAGCGATAACTTATTTAAATTGCTACATCGTTCGATTGGACATTTACTGATTCAAATAGGCAAAAGACTTGGAGCATTGGGGTATTTTTTCTTAGGAATGAGCAATGGGTTATTGCCCTGCGGACTTGTATTGGGAGGATTAAGTATTTCCCTACTTCAATCCAATGCCTGGTTGGGAGCACTTAGTATGATTTCATTTGGGATTGCAACACTACCTGCTTTGAAATTGAGCCTTTGGGGCTTCAACAAGCTCACGCGTTTTAGCACGGTATTTCAATATTTGGGTTGGGGAATTGCTTGTTTGCTTTTGTTTCGAGGTGCATGGGGAATTGCGATGACACAATCATCATATTTACAGCATTCGCCCTTAAGTCCAATTATCTGCCATCCATTTGCTTAGAATTTCAGATTAGCTAATGCATCTGGTTTCAAAATTGTCATTTCGGCCCCTTTCACTTCAATTAAACCTTCCTTCTTAAAATCACTTAAGGTACGAATAACGGATTCAGTCGCTGTTCCTACGCGTGAGGCTAGATCTTCACGCGATAATCGCATGGAAACAGGTCCGGATTCTTCATGACCATAGGTTTTCACTAATTCAACCAAGGCTTGCGCAACCCGCTTCCGTAGAGATTGATAGGCCATAGAGAATAGAATGGATTCATTTTTCAACAAATAACCCGTTAAGGCCTTCCGGAAATGAATTTCGATATGAATATTCTCACTCAATTTTTGTTTGAAGTCGCGAACGGGAATACTCAAAACTTGTACTTCCTCTAAAGCCTCCGCAGATTCCCGATATAATTGATTTTCAAGGATATCAACAAAGCCAAAAAACTCACCCGGTTTGACGAAAGATGTAATGAAATATTTCCCCTCTCGATTCGTATGATAGGTTTTCACCTTTCCTTTAACTAAATAATATAATCGATTAGGCGAATCTCCTTCCGCATAAATAATGGCCTTTTTGGCTAAATTCTGCTGTTTTTTATCTGCATCCGTGTGTTCAAAATCCAAGAAAGTAAGCGCCTCCTCAACGAAAACCAAATCCGTTTGATTCGTTAGCGTATCAGGTAAAATAGCCGGTCTTTGTTTTTTCAAACGTGATTCAATGGCTTTAAGCAGTTCCACTTCTTGGAAAGGCTTCGTCAAGTAATCATCTGCACCCATTTCCATCCCTTTGCGCATGTCCGCTCGATCTGTCTTTGCCGTCAGAAAAATGAAAGGAATTCGAGCTAATTCGGGTTGATTCGAGAATACTTGCAATACCCCAAAACCATCTAAATTGGGCATCATAATGTCACAAATAACCACATCTGGCAAAATACTTTTGGCCAAACGAACACCCTCAATTCCATCTGAGGCCGTTTCAACTTGGTAGCCCGACAATTCCAATAATTCTGCCGTATTCTCCCGAATATCGACATTATCTTCAATGATGAGTATTTTAGTTGGCATATCTTAATCTGGGTAAAGTGAGCGTTAATGTAGTTCCTAATCCTAATTCGCTTCGAAGGTTCAATTCTCCACCTAATAGTCGCATGTAACGGTCCATCAAGTGAAGCCCTAAACCTGTTCCCGGAATGACATTTGCATTGCCTCCGCGAAAAAACCGTTCAAATAAATGTTTTTGATCGGCTTCACAAATTCCGATACCTTGATCGACAATTTCTATAAAAAGTTCTTTTTCATACATCTTAGCCTTTAAAAACACTTCCTTTTGGGAAAACTTAAGCGCATTTGATAGGCCATTCAACAAAACTTTGCGCAACATCGATGTATCAGAAACAAAATCAGCTAAACTTCCATCCAACAAGGTTGTAATTTGTTGGCCTGGTCTGCGCATCCCATCCAATTCCGTGACCAAATCAGCTAAAAATTCGGACACATCGAAAGTATCAGGACGCACTTCTACTTTACCAGCTTCTAATTTACCTACCGATAAAAATTCCTCGAGAATTTCAGTTAAATGTGCCACAGATGATTTAATCCGCTGAATATGTTGACTTCTTTTGGGCTGATCCGCCGACTCGCTGTATTTTTCAATCAACGAAGCGGAAGAAAGTATTGAAGTTAATGGAGTTCTAAACTCATGTGAAGCCATGGACACAAAACGTGTCTT
>JBDLUL010000022.1:0-10784 GCA_039805345.1 Bacteroidota bacterium
TCTAAGCTTTTCAACTCAAAACCTTGTTGGCCGCCCAACAAAAACCGTTGATTCGCCAAATCCCACGTTGCCTCAGAAAAACTACTTTGGTAAGAAACATAAGGAAAGGTTATCGCCGAACCCAGCTCGCCTTTCATCGGTCGAATGAGCACCTTATGCGTCAACATATTCGCTTCCAGCGCCACCCGATCCATGAAAACGGCCGGCGGAAAAAGCGCCATTTGCTTGCCTATCTTCAGATTAGCTTCTGAAGCGGTCCACGTTGATGCGTCGAAACGGAAGTTGGCCGACTCCATCAAGCCATCCTGAAGACTTACATTTCCTCGACCGAAAACTTGTTTTTGATGCATCCCAAGCGATCCGGTCAGCTGCACTTCTTTGTTGTATAAAGCAATGGCTTGTTTAAATGGATGCATCCAAAGGCTATCATGTTGCTGCGTCCACGTGAAACGGTGCTCGCCCATTTGCATGCTTGGAAATCCCTTTCCCAGCATCGTTGCTTCTATTACGGTCGCAATCAAGGAATCTGGGTAAAAATGGGACTCTTTGTGCGTGGACTGCAAAGCCAAATAATTCAAGGTTCCAGACGCGCTTAAGCCTCCCTTATTCATCAGCAAAGGAGATTTTAAGAGATAGCTGCCTTTAGATTGATAGATTGAAAGGGCCTGCTTTTGATTAAACGAAAAGCCAAAGCTTTGATCGGGCATTAATACCAAAGAAGACTTAAATGTGGGAAACAATCCATCCGAATAAAAACTTCCCTCAAACGTGATTTCCTTTTGAGTCAAACTATCTAACTCGATACGTGGAACTTGAAAATAATGTTTCTTGCTATATACACCCGTCGCTCGCCAAGGTTCGTCAAAATAAGAAACGACACCTTTCGGGATAATCAATTTGGGAAAAGCGGCGAGTCCCAGCCGGCCGGATTTATTATTCGGAGGGGCTAATAAAATGTGCCCCGCTTCATAACGAAACTGCCCACCCAGCTCCCGATTCGTCCCTTTGCGCACGAAGGTAATCGAATCAATTTGGGGTAGATTAATCGAATAGTCCGTGAAATTAAACCGGAAACCTTGGCCTCGAAAGCGGTAATTTCCAATCTTGATTTCGCCCATAAAATCGAAATCCCGTCCTTGCCCAAACACAATCTGATTATCCGAAGGAATAAAATTCGCCTTCAAAGAGTCAGATACCATCACCTCTTTAATGCCACGAATAACGAGTTTTTGTTGGCCTAAATCCAAGGAAATATTCGCGGTATCCTTCGCCAACATACCCCCAAACGAAGGCACATAAAAACGATCAAAGTCTTTTTGCGCATATTTTACTTGTGCATAATGACGCCCCAAACGTGTAAAGGAAACGTCTCCCGTCGACTCATCAAAATTCAAATACCCCGCATGCTTGAATTGCTGAAATCCCCCCTTTAATAATTGGGGATCCTTTTTATTTGCGGCAGCGATGTCAAACAAATTCGCATGGCTTCGTTTGATGATTGCCAAATGATTAAACAAAATCCGAATCGGATCATAGGTCAAAATACCCTGTTGCCCATCCAGTCGGTCCGCGTCGAAAAAGTCAAATGACTCCACCCAAGCGGGGTTTTGGCTTTTCCCCGACAAGCGATAAAAATCCATCTTTTGAGTTTCGGCATGTAAAACGCCTAGATCGGCAGAAATCGAAACCTGGTGAAAACTATCCTCAAAACGTATTTCTTCCTGTGTGGGTTTTAAATGCCAAGCGGCTTCGGAAGGAATCCAATTTGCCGTAACAAATCCATGATACAAGGAATCTTTTTTGCCCACATAACCGATGAATGCGCCCTCCTTTATCTGAATAGATTCGTTGGCCTGCATCAGGGCTTGCGTCGTCCATATTTCCCCCAATTTCCGCTGGGGACCCCAAATCTCTATCCGTGCGGGTTTATCCTTTGACCCAATCAACCCGCGCTGATCCCCTCGTACAAGCAATCGACCAAATCCTTTGAAATAATTTCCTTGGATAGCTTGAGAAACAATTTGCTTGGATCGAAATTCGATGTCGAACGTACGAGAACCCGACTTCTTTTTCAATTGCATCCGAAGTGCCCCCAAAATGGATTGCTTACCTTCTTGCCATGGCATTTCCTCGCTCAACAAATAGCCTTTACGTGGATTAATTTGAAACAAAGGAAGCGACAAGTTTCCTTGTCCAAGAATCGCATGTTCTCCAAAAAATAAGCGGTCTTTAACAGAGAACAGTATCTGTTTTGCTTCCAAACGAAGACTATCCTTGCCGATTAACGTTTGACAAAATGCATTCTCCCAAACCAAAACCGGCCCAGGGCTTTTCGCTTGATATTGAATCCATGTTTCCGCGGGACTTTCTGATGATGGGGTGTCCCAGTTGTCGGCGGGTACAGCCGTACTATCTGCATCTTGCCAACGAACCGAAAGGTTTCCTTGCACCTGAATGGCGTAATTTCCTGTTTGTAAAAGTTGTTGATTATACTGCCAGCTGTCCACTTGTTCGTAAAAATCAATCGCGAGTTTTCCTACTTTTCGGTTGGCAAGCACCTCCGCAATCCGCAACAATTCCGTCTGTAAACTTGGCTTTGCCTGCAAAAAAGTGCGGGTAAACAAATACGAAAACTGGGGTGTTTTATAACCCGCCATGCGCATTTGTTGGGCCCTTACAAAGAACTCCGACTGGCCATCTTGCGCAAAAAGGCTTTGTACTTGTTTGACGACAAGCGGGGCGTCTGAAAACTTGCTTTGGCTGATGCTTGTGCATAAATCAGCTACGAGCGTCGCTTGTGTATTTTGTTGGGCATGCGTCAATGCTGGCCAAAAAGCCAGTAAGCCAACCCAGAAAAATAAACGCAAAAGCCTCATAGGGGGTAAAAATACAAAAAAGCCACCACGAATCGCATCAAGTCTTTCCGCAGATTTATGTAAATTACCATTCAAATCCCTTGATATGTCCAACGTACTCACACAATTTGCCCAAATTAAAGCCTTTGTATTCGATATAGACGGCGTCATGACAGATGGCAGCGTCCATGTATTAGAAACGGGGGAACATTACAGAACCTTTCACATCCGAGACGGATATGCGATCGAAAAGGCGCGTGAGGCAGAATATAATTTGTGCGTGATTACGGGCGGGGGCCACAAAGGGGTCAAAAAAAGACTAGAAAATCTCAAGTTTCAGGATATTTATTTTGGCTTAGGCGGGAAAGACAAATTGGAAACTTACTTAGGCTGGTTGGATAAAATGGGCCTGGATGAATCGGAAGTTTTATACATGGGCGACGATGTTCCCGATTTAAAAATCTTATCTCGCCCGGCATTATTGAGTACATGCCCAGCAGACGCTATTCCAGAAATTCAACAAGCCTGTAAATATGTTTCACCATTCGGAGGAGGCAAAGGTGCGGTGCGAGATGTGATTGAAAAAGTAATGAAATTACAAGGCCATTGGCCAGCTTAACGAAATGAAAATGGCATTAATTGTTCCGATAAAGGGGGTTTTCCCTCAATTTGGCGAAGAGAATTGGCAGGCTGCAAACGCGACCATCGTGGGAGATGTGATTTTTGGTTCACACTGCACGGTTTGGTATAATGCTGTGGTACGAGGCGATGTGAATCGCATTCGGATCGGGAATTATAGCAACATTCAAGACGGCGCGGTGATTCATTGCACCTACCAAAAAACGGAAACGCACATCGGAAATTATGTTTCCATTGCGCACAATGCCATTGTTCATGGCTGCACCATTGAAGATTATGTCCTCGTGGGAATGGGTGCGATTATCATGGATGGAGCTTTGATTGAAACAGGATCCATTATTGCAGCGGGAGCTGTGGTAACTCAAAATACCCGTGTTCCTGCTGGTAGTATTTATGCGGGAAATCCTGCGAAATTACTCAAACCCGTTAGCCCAGAAGCAGCTGAGGTATTCATGCGCACGGCGATGAATTATTTGGAATATGCGGGTTGGCAAAAATAGCGACGCATTACCCTTTGGCAATCCTTTCAGGTTTGCCAAAGTTTGAGGCGCATTTCTGCGCCGATTCCCCACACTGAAGTCTGACCTTATATCCCTAGGCTAAAGCCTAGGGATCCCCAGACTAAAGTCTGGGGCTATAAATAAAGATATTTACATTGATCTCTCTCAGGACTGACGACTAGCGACTAGTGACTTCAATTTATCCGCAATCACCCGATCATTCGCCAAACGCGGAACCTTGTTTTGGCCCCCTAATTTCCCCTGTGATTTCATGTAATCAATAAAGGCATTGGGTTGCAAAATCGTCAATTTTAAAGGCTGCAAAACCTTTCCATTAATCAAATCCTTGTAATAGATGTTTTGGGCGTTCATAGAGGCCTCTAATACGGCTTGAAACTTCGCCGGATCTTGGGGCGTTTGGGCAAATTCAACCAGCCATTCATGGAAAGGCAATTCCCCCTCGGATGGGTTTACTTGGGGCGCTAAGGTAAATTCAACTAACGACGCTTCCGGACAAGCCTTTAAGGCCTCTGCCATGGCGCGTTCCGCCTCTTCCGCAATCACATGTTCCCCAAAAGCCGAAATAAAATGCTTAATCCGACCCGTCACCACAATCCTAAACGGATTCAATGACACAAACTTGACCGTATCTCCGATCGAATAGGACCATAGACCCGCATTCGTCGACATGAGTAAGGCATAATTGATGCCCAACTGGACCTCTGAAAGCATCAGGCGTTTGGGTGTCGCAGCGAAATAAGTATCAGTAGGCACAAATTCAAAGAAGATTCCGCCATCAACATTCAACAACAACCCCTCCTCTCCTGTCGAATCCTGAAAAGCGATAAAGCCCTCAGATGCCGGGTAAGTCTCCACAACATCGATGTCGCGACCTATCGAATCCATCAATTTTTGGCGATAGGGCTCAAAGTTCACGCCACCTGTTACAAACAATTGAAAATCGGGAAATAGATCACCAATCTTTTGGCCCGACAATGCTTCCAACCGATCAAAATACATCTGAACCCATGGCGGAATACCCGATATTAGGCCCATGCGATGCTGCATGGTTTCTTGCACGATGGCCGCTAATTTCTCCTCCCAATCTTCGATGCAATTCGTTTCATAGGTTGGTAATTGATTGCTTCGCAAATAGCCCGGAACGTGGTGATTGACGATCCCCGACAAACGTCCTGTGGGAATTCCGTGTTTCGTTTCAAGCGCAGGAGAACCCGACAAAAAAATCAGTTTTTGATCTAAAAACGCTGAATTACCGGAGTAATGAACGTAATGCAACAAGGCATCGCGTGCGCCAGAAATATGAAAAGGCATTGATTCCTTGGAAATAGGAATGTATTTGGCACCGGAAGTTGTACCTGAAGTTTTGGCAAAATAAGCTGGCTTTCCGGGCCATAAAATATTGGGAGAACCCAAGACCATCTCATCGATGTAGGTCTTTAAATCCTCGTATTCAGCGATGGGAACGCGGATTTTATATTCTAGATAATTACGGATTTTGTCGAATTCGTAGGCCTGACCAAAGATGGTTTGCTCCGCCTTTTTAAGGTTATTCTTAAGCCAATTTTCCTGAATTTGAATCGCCTGCGCATGACTCTTTTGGTGTTTTTTTACCACCTTACGCGCAAATGGTTTCGCAAAAAAGGATCTAATTCCCATGATTACCTACTTAAACACGCCTTGCGGATCAGGCAATTTTTCCGCCAAACTATGTCCTAAATTCAAATCTAGTTGTGTGATATCCAACTTGCGGCACTCATGCAAATATGCCCAAGCGTTTTCATATTTTTCTTGTAAATACGCCACTTGCGCACGCTTCATCCACGCCGTCGCATAATTCGGTGTTTGAACTAAGGCTTGCTGCAAAAGCGAATCTGTTTCATCCAAAGTTCCACAATCCATCGTTTTCAAGTAACAACTCAATTTCACAATCGCCAAATCCACACGCAGAATACTTTGCGTACTATCTAAGGCCAAACCTTTGGATAAGAACTCGATTGCTTTCGGAAAATCTTGTCGCTGGAAGGTAATTACACCCAGCCCCCAATAAGAATCAACCGCCTGATTATCAAGTGCTTGGACTAGATTAAATCGATAAGTAGCGGTATCCAAATACCCGGAAGAAACAAACTCCCACGCCCGCTCTGAAAAGAATTCTACCGCCTCTTTACGTGACCCAAAACTAGCGTCACAGGACTCCACAAATTCCGATAATTCTTTTTGATCTTTGGCTGATAGTGCCTTTTGTCCGTAAAGTGGCAAATATTTTGCCTCCTTTGGGAGAGCGGCTTGTTGGGCCATTGCTAGGCTGCCAATAAACAGGAACAAACTGATTAGTAGTACTTTCATCGCTGCAAATCTACCTTTTCTTTTTAGATGATGGTGCTCCTGGACGAAATTTTGCGTTTTTTCCAGGTCGATTATTCCGTTGTGGTGGTTTAGGCGCAGAGACCGCACCTCCTTTAGGGCCTGTTTTTGTGACCGCTTTACGTGTAGGTACTTTTTTGCCGCTTGCACGCGCTTTAATCACCCATTTTTTCTCGTGGAACGCTCCTTGAAAATCGGGATCTTCGCGTTTACGTTGATCATCCACGGCGCGTAACATATCTTGTTGCTCAACAAATGGCGTCTCTTCTCGGTTGATTTCTGCCGGAAGGTCCTGTATTTCAATCGTTTGCTGAATTATTTCTTCAATTTTGGTCCAGTGATATTGTTCGGCCAATGTGATAAAAGTAATCGACTCGCCTAATTGATCCGCGCGACCTGTCCGACCAATCCGGTGGACATAATCCTCATAAATCAAGGGCACATCAAAGTTGATCACATGGGAAACCTTGGGAATATCGATTCCGCGAGCAGCCACATCAGTCGTTACCAGCACACGAATTAAGCCTTCGCGAAATTGTTGCATGGCATTGATCCGTGTATTTTGACCTTTATTTGAGTGAATCGCACGAACTTGGTCTTCGGGTAAAACCTTGCGAATCAAATATTTTTCCACCTGATTGGCGACGTCCTTGCTCCGACAGAAAACCATGACGCGCTCGAAGCGATCTTGTTTCAGGAAATAAGACAACGCGTTAATTTTTGTACTCAAATTTGGTGCTTCGTAGACAAATTGGGTAACCTGGCTAGCCGGCGTGGCTTGTCGGGTAATTTCAACCTTTTGAGGAAACTCCAAAAACTCATGCGATAAGTTTTCTACTTTTTCTGGAAAAGTCGCCGAAAACAAACCATTTTGGCGTTTTTTATAGGGGATTTTTTCAAGGATTTCGCGGATTTGTGGCATGAAACCCATATCCATCATTTTATCCGCTTCATCCAAAATCAAAATCTTCAATTCCTTGACAACGATTACATCCTTGCGATATAATTCCAAGAAGCGGCCTGGAGTAGATACCAAAATATCAATCCCCGCTTCTAACGCTTGAATCTGCGTTTTAGGTCCAAGACCGCCATATAAAGCCAATATGCGCAAATCGGTCTCCACCGCCAAGCCCACCATCACCTCATGAATCTGCATGACCAATTCCCGCGTGGGTGCTAAAATCAAGGTGCGCGGATTTTTCCCTTGCGCATATTTACAACGCATTAAAACCGGCAAAGCATAAGCTGCCGTTTTACCCGTTCCGGTTTGTGCAATACCAAGAACATCGTGGCCTTGCAACATAAGGGGAATCGCTTTCTCTTGAATCGGACTCGGTGAAACATATCCCAGCGCGTCGCAAGCACGACATAATTGTGGGTTTAAACCAAGCGAAGAAAAATCAGTCATATGATAAATATTGATGAAGGGACAATTTCCTCCGAGGAATTCCGTTCACGAGCGCTGCCGGCGCCCAATCGCAATTCCTCGACAAAGGTAGGCAAAATAAAATTCCCTACCTTTGAAACAAAAATTCTTCTGAATATGCGAATTTGGGGCATTCGAATCCTCTTGTGGGCCATCATCTCCTTCGCCAGCGGCAGTGTTGCATCACTTTTCCTCTGGGGCTTGCAGCTAATCGAAGAAAATCGACATTCTTATTTTTTATTGGGGCTTCCGCTCGTTGCGCTATTACTATATCGCAGCAGAAAATGGACATTTACACAGGTCGGGACAAATGATCTAATTAAACAGCTGAATGGCGAAACCGTTCCCAACTCATTTCTCCAAACACCCTTTACGTTAGCAAGCACTTGGCTAAGTCATCTTGTCGGGGCTTCCGTGGGAAGGGAAGGGGCAGCCATTTTCATGGGTGGCTCTTTGGCAAACGAGAGTGCGAACCAATTCAATCTTTCGCCGGCAGAAAAATCCATTTGGTTACGCGCCGGAATGAGTGCTGGCTTTGCAGCCATTTTCGGAACGCCTTGGGCTGGCTGTTTTTTCGGACTCGAAATGAAAGAGGTTGGCAAAATTCATTTTCGATCTTTTTTCGCGTGCATTTCCTCCGCTTTTGCGGCAAATCTTGTAAGTCTCCACGTGTACGGTACAAAACACGTTTTGTATCCACACATTTTCCTGCCTAGCATTTCCCTGGCATTTTGGGCCAAATTAGCGCTTATTGGCCTTTTTTTAGCCCTAATTGCTCGCATCTATTCGCGCTTAGAATCGATTATTTCTTTTGCGTCTGATAAATTACCCATACAAGCTTACCAAAAAGCGATTCTCGCGGGACTGACTTTGCTAGCGCTTTTCAATTTTCCCGAATTCCAAGAAAGCGTCGGACTTGGCTCCGAATATTTACTAAGACCCTTTGAAGAAAATTTTACTGCGGGGTATTTTGCAATTGAAAAACTGATCGCAACTTGCTTAAGTCTAGGACTCGGATTTAAAGGGGGAGAGGCAACACCCTTATTTTTAATCGGCGCACACGCAACAGCAGGACTTGCCCACATACTTGAGTTACCAGGCCCATTCTTAGCTGCAATCGGATTCACGTGTTTATACATGGGTCTAACGAAAACACCTATCGCCGCCATGTGCATGGGTATCGAACTATTTGGTACAGATGCTTGGTTTTGCTATTTGATTGTCACGATAATCACCATCTACTTCACGGGCAACAAAGGAATTTTTAAATCACAAACATGGGCAAACTACGTGCCCAAACTCCCTTTTTAATATGTTCAATTTCTTCTTCGACAACTACCTGCAGTACAAAGAAACCCGTATTCAAAAGCGCCGTTTTGATGAAAAAACTTGGCAAGATCTTATTCAAGTGTGGTCAAATTCACCCTGGCTACAAGTGGAGAAAATAGGAGAAACATTTGAAAAAAGAGCGATTCATGAACTAAGGTTTGGCCAGGGGCCTATCCAAATAATCGCTTGGTCACAAATGCATGGCGATGAGGCGACAGCAACCATGGCATTGTGCGATATTTTCAACTTTATCAACTCAAACGACCCTTCGTTTACCGAAATAAGGGAAATATTGCATCAAAATCTGACGATTCATTTCATTCCTTATTTAAATGTAGATGGTGCTGCACGATGGACACGCGAAACAGCTTTGGGTATCGATATGAACCGGGATGCACAAATGCGCTATAGTCCAGAAGCACAAATACTTTCCGATTGGGCGGACCGAATCCAACCCACTTTTGCCTTTAATTTACACGATCAAAATCGATTGTATTCTGTTGGAAATTCTGCTCATCAAACACATATCGCCTTCCTCGCAACGGCTGCAGATGAAGCAGGAACATGGACTGAATCGCGCCTTCGAGCAGGTAAATTAGCGAACCGTTTAACCCGTTTAACACAACAAGTCATTCCAAATAAAGTAGCTAAATGGACCGATGAATTTAACGCGAGAGCGTTTGGAGACACCTTCCAACAAAGAGGATATGGCTTACTATTGCTGGAGTCGGGTGGGGCCGGTTGGGACCTTGAAAAACAATCCTTGCGCCAACTAAACGCAGCTATATTACTCGATGCGTTTTACAGTATAGCAACAGAAACTTATCAACAAGAAAATACCGAAATCTATGAGTCGTTGGAAACAAACGAACGACAGATATTTGATATAAAACTAATACAAGCACCCTTGGAGCAAACAGGCAAAATCCGTGCTGATATTGGTATAAACTTGAAAGAAACGGCATCAGACAAAATGAACATTACATATAGTTGGCTCATTGAAGAAATGGGCAACTTGGACTACATGCATGCGCTACATACAGTAGATGCAAGCCAATATGATTACTCCGAGAACATAAACCTAGGAGAAGAAATAAGTGATTTGATCTTCAAAAAAGGAGGGGAAACAACTTTTGATTTACGTACTTTTACAGCCAAAATAAAATAAACTTATGACATCATTACCCGTAATCATCATTGGAGTAAATCCATTTGCGCTTGAAGTGGCGCATATATTCCAACAAAACAATGTAGTAATCTATGGTTTTTTAGATGACGATGTTAAGAAAAAAGACACCATGATTGGTGAAATTCCAGTATTGGGAACCACTGAAGATGAAAGCTACTGGGGATTAATCGGAAAATCGTGTGCTGTGTTTGTAGCCTTAGAAAACCCAACAGAGCGCAAGAAAATGATCGAATTAATCGAAGAGGATCGCAAGACAAAACCTGTTCATGCCATACATCCAAGCGCTCAAATTGCCCATGTTAAAAGCTTAGCCTATGGCATTTTCATTGGAGCTAATGTGGTCGTTGGAGCTGAAACAAAAATCGCAGATCACGTTATTGTAGGTCCAGGATCAATCATTGAAACAGGCGCAAGCATTGAAGAATTTAGCCAAATTGGGGCTGGATCTGTCATCGGGAAAG
>JBDLUL010000023.1:0-27726 GCA_039805345.1 Bacteroidota bacterium
GTTACAAAAAGTTTCGACTGGGCGGAAGACTAAGCTCTTTTTACCTTAGGGGCATCCGCACGTGTCGTACCATAAGCTGGGCAATTGGCTTGTTGTGAGCATGAGCTCAAAATCATTCCTGCCAAAACGCTTAATGCGATAATTTTTTTCATGTTTTTCTGAATTAAACGGAAGCTAATTTCTTTGTATTTCCTTTGGATACCTCATCCGCGGCATCAACAACGACATTCGTAACAGCAGGGTTGTTGTAGCCTAAAATATGCAACATCGAACCACTCGCTTGCTCTTCTTGGAATAAGCGCGTGGTAATGGTTCCATCCTCAAGACGGTCAACAATCACATGTTTCGGTGCAGGAATCAAACAATGTTGAATTCCACCATATCCACCTAACGACTCTTGATAAGCACCTGTGTGGAAAAATCCAACGTATTGGCGCTCTTGATCTTCCTCGAAAATCGGCAAGTACAAATCGGAGCTATGCGCTTCCGTGTTGTAAAAATCCATCGAGTCGCAAGTCAAGCCACCTAAGTTCACCTTTTGATAGGGCGAGCTCCAGTTGTTCACCGGCAACATAATGTATTTCTGGTTCATGCCCCATGAATCAGGTAATTGCGTAATGAATGAACCATCAATCATGTACCACAACTCCTTATCATTTTGCAATTTTTGATCGATAATCTCGTATAAAACCGCCCCACTCTCCCCTACTGTGTACGAGCCAAACTCCGTAAAGATGTTCGGTACCGGCACATTGTTTTTATTGCAAATCCAAGAGATAGATTCGACAATCTCATCGACCATCGCTTGGTAATCATAATTGAACTGTAACGACGTTTGAATCGGCAAACCACCCCCTAAATCAATGGAATCCAATTCTGGACATACCTTCTTTAATTCACAATATTTGTAAATAAATCGGCTTAATTCCGACCAATAATAGGCTGAATCTTTGATACCCGTATTGATGAAGAAGTGTAACATCTTCAATTTAAATTTCGGATTGGGTTTGATTTTCTCTTCATACAAGGAAATCACATCCGAATAACGAACCCCTAAACGGGAGGTATAAAATGCAAAATCGGGCTCCTCATCCGTTGCGATTCGAATCGCAAGATTCGCTTTCTCGGCAGTCACCGACTTCTCGTAAAAATCAATTTCTTTCAAATTATCCAAGACCGGGATGCAATTGAATCCGTCGTTGATCAATTCCGAAATGTATTGCGTATACAAAGGCTGCTTGTAGCCATTGCAAAGAATATAGGTCGATTTCGTGATTTTCCCTTGGTTGTACATATCCCGAATAATAGGGATATCAAACGCGCTAGACGTTTCCAAATGCACATGTTGCTTCAATACCTCTTCTAAAATGAATGAAAAGTGAGAAGACTTTGTGCAATAACAATAGGTATAATTACCCTTGTAATTGTATTTCTTAATCGCATTACGAAAAAGCACTTTGGCATTTTCGATGTGCTCAGAGATCTTAGGCAAATAGGATACTTTTAATGGCGTACCATATTGTTTGATGATTTCCATCAGAGGCACGTTGTTGAATAACAACTCATTATTCTCATTGATATTGAATTCACGCGTTGGGAATTCAATGGTTTGATCAATTAGATCGACGTAATTTTTCATTCAGTCAGATGAATTGTACTCAAGCGTACTTGAGTTTGTGGAAAAACGTGCAAAACTGCAATAAAAGTATGTACTTTGCAAACGAAATACAGATTAAGTTATTATGCCCAAAATACATTTTATCGCAATCGGCGGCGCTGCCATGCACAATTTAGCATTAGCATTGAAATCAAAAGGCTACGAAATCAGTGGCTCCGACGATGAGATTTATGAACCATCCAAAAGTTTATTAGCCCAACACGGCATTCTCCCTGCGGAATTTGGTTGGTTCCCAGAAAAAATAACATCTGATTTGGAAGCGGTTATCGTGGGTATGCATGCCCGTCCAGATAATCCCGAATTACTAAAAGCACAGGAATTAGGTATTCCAGTAGAATCCTATCCATCCTTTTTATATAAGCAAAGCATCAACAAGCAACGCATCGTCATCGCGGGAAGTCATGGTAAAACGAGCATTACTTCGATGGTCTTGCACGTGTTGAAATCCCTAGGACGTAAATTTGATTATTTGGTAGGCGCTCGAATCGAAGGATTTGAATTAATGGCTTCATTATCTGATGCCCCGATTATCATCATTGAAGGAGATGAATATTTAGCCTCGCCGATTGACCGTCGGGCAAAATTTCTATTATACCAACCACATATCTGCTTAATATCAGGCATTGCATGGGACCACATCAATGTTTATCCGACCTTTGAATCGTATACCGACTCCTTCAAAACATTAATCGCTGGTTTACCCAAAGCAGGCAGTTTATTCTTCGACCAAACGGATTCCGTCTTGCATGATTTAACAAGCGATTGTCCGGAACATTGTGAAAAAACGGGGTATGAAGCACATCCCGCTAACATTGAAAATGGGAAAACCATCTTAAAAGGCAAAGATGGGAAAGCGTATCCCATACAAGTTTTTGGAGAACATACCCTGAAAAATTTAAATGGGGCACGTTTAATCTGTGAGCAAATTGGGGTATCCCCAACGGAGTTTTATGAGGCAATCTCCACATTCAAAGGCGCTGCAAAGCGTTTGGAACTCGTAGCATCCTCGGATTCGAGTTTGTTATATAAAGACTTTGCGCATGCTCCTTCCAAGGTAAATGCGACAACGCAGGCATTGAAAAATCAATTCCCGAATCGGAAACTAGTCGCATGCTTGGAGCTTCACACATTCAGTAGCCTAAACCCTGCCTTTTTACCTGAATACGAGGAAACCTTGAATTTAGCGGATGAAGCGATTGTTTATTTAAGCGAACATGCGCGTGAAATCAAACGCATGGATCGCATGGAAGAAACGGTCGTCCAAACCTATTTCAAGCACCCGAACCTGAAGGTCATTCGGGATGCTGACACATTGAAGCAGGTGCTTTTATCCCAAACTTGGTCAAATGCAAATCTGTTGATGATGTCATCAGGAACATTTGACGGTTTGGACCTTCCTCAACTAGGAAAAGAAATGGGTTTATTAAGCGTTTAGTAAGGCGTCTAGCTCCACTTTGAATCCTGTCAAAAGCAATTCCTTCATGCTAATCTTACGCTTTTGCGTATTGATTTTGCTGATAATAGGCTTTTCCTCCATTTGACGATCACTTTCTGCTTGGGCGATGAAATCTTCTAACTCACCTCGCTCCTTTTTGGTCATGTAATCCATTTGATTAATCATGATCTTCAATTGCTCGATGCGGGGCTTTTCGTTCAAGGCTGGATGACGGTATGAAATTACTCGCAACAAGTAATTCATTTCGAAAATCTTATCACACACATTTCGGAAACGCTCAGCCATTTGACGGTCCACCGACTTGATCTGTGCGGTAATTTCCTTCCATTTTACCAGGTAAGCTTTAGCTAAATCCGCTGTGGCAGTCATATTCGGTTGGTCATGCAATTTCAATTCCAACTCGCCCGTCATGGTAGTTAATTCTTGAATGCGCGGATCGACACGAGGCTTGTACTCAATGCCTTTTACGCGGTTATATTTCTCGAAGAACATGTCATTTGCTTTCTTGAAATTCTTCCATAGCATGGATTGTTTCTTAGGTGGCAAACCAATAACATTCTTCCATTCTTTTTGCAATTCTTTTACTTTGATGATGGAATCATCCAGATCTTCCGCTTTACGCAATTGGTGAACGGAATCAATATAACCTTGTAGGATCAGAATCTTCTCGTCGATTTGGCGATTTTTTTCTTCGAAATAAGCGCGGCGGCGTAAGAAGAAATGATCCATAACCTCTTGGAAATCATCGCTGAGGCTATCCTGATATTGTTTATCTACGGGGCCGGTTTTAACCCACTTCGCTTTCAATTCCATCAAATCCTCCGTCGCCTGCAATACATCTTCTTGACCTGAAATAACCTTTGCATCCTCAATAAGTGCACGCTTAATTTCCAGGTTTTTGATTTGATTATTTTGAATCAGATCCTTCAAGAAGACTTCTAAAGAATCCAATTGCGTAAATAAAGGTTGAAAATCACCCAGGCCGTCAAATTCTGCCAAATAGGCCTTCATTTGAACAACTTTAGTTAGATAAGATCCTTTGTTTTGAACATCATTGATTTCGGATGCTAATTGAATAACCTTGGTTTTGGCTAATTCAAAGCGGTTGACAAAATAGTCTAAGGCTTCCTGTTCTGTATTCCGAACAAATCCGATTTCGCGCTGAAGAAAGTTTAAATAGGCATTGATGTACACTTTGCCATCTTGGCAAAATCCGTACTCATTTTTAACGAGGTGGTTCATATTAGGGTTTAAATAAAGAGCTTCGAGCAAACGCGCTAACTCAAGGGCTTAACATTTGGATTTATTCAAATAAAATCCTGACACAATTTATCTAAAAATTTATGAATAAATGAAGAATTCCGCCGTTGAAATTCAATTTTTTACACAAATTTCACATTCTTTGCAGGTTCTTTTAAAATTTTAAGCAAATAACATGAGTAACGAGACGATTATCTTTTCGATGGAACGGGTTTCCAAAGTCATCCCACCACAGAAGACGATTATTAAAAACATATACCTTTCCTTTTTCTATGGCGCCAAAATCGGCGTTTTGGGTCTAAATGGCTCTGGTAAATCAACCTTACTTCGCATCATTGCAGGTTTAGATAAATCCTTTACCGGGGACGTTGTATGGTCTCCAGGTTACAGTGTAGGTTTGCTTGAACAAGAACCTCAATTAGATCCGAACAAAACCGTATTGGAGGTCGTAGAAGAAGCTGTCGTGGAAATCAAAAACCTGTTAAAAGAGTTTGATGAAATCAATGAGGCTTTTGCGGATCCAGATGCTGATTTCGACAAATTACTTGCACGCCAGGGCGAGGTTCAAGAAAAACTTGACCATTGTAATGCCTGGGAGTTAGATACACGTTTGGAAAAAGCCATGGACGCATTGCGTTGTCCCGATTCCGATGCACTTGTCAGTACACTATCAGGGGGTGAAAAACGCCGCGTAGCGCTTTGTCGCTTGTTATTGCAAGAACCGGATGTGTTGTTACTTGATGAGCCAACCAACCACTTGGATGCAGAATCGGTGGATTGGTTAGAGCAACATTTACGTCAATACAAAGGAACGGTCATTGCCGTAACCCACGATCGTTATTTCTTAGATAACGTAGCAGGATGGATTCTTGAATTAGATCGTGGCGAAGGGATTCCTTGGAAAGGAAACTACTCTTCCTGGTTAGAGCAAAAACAAAATCGCTTAGCACAGGAAGAAAAGACTGAATCGCGTCGCCAAAAAACCTTGCAACGTGAGTTGGAATGGGTACGCATGGCGCCTAAAGCCCGTCAAGCAAAATCCAAAGCGCGTATTGGTGCTTATGAGAAATTATTATCGGAAGAAAATCGCCAGAAAGAAGACAAACTGGAATTATTCATTCCAGCAGGTCCTCGTTTAGGAAATAAGGTCATTGAAGTTCAAGGCGTTTCCAAATCATTTGGCGACAAATTGTTGTATGAAAATGTAAGTTTTTCATTGCCTCCTGCAGGTATCGTAGGGATTATTGGACCCAACGGTGCTGGTAAGACAACGATGTTCAAATTAATTACGGGTCAATTACAACCGGATTCAGGAAGCTTTGAGGTGGGGGAAACGGTAAAATTAGCCTATGTCGACCAGGAGCACAATCAATTGATCGCGGAGAAATCTGTTTACGAAACGATTGCTGAAGGGAACGATTGGATCATGTTGGGTGGCAAGCAGTCAAATGCCCGCGCCTATGTGAGTAAATTTAATTTCAACGGCGCAGATCAAGAGAAGAAAATTGGTAATTTATCGGGTGGTGAACGTAACCGCGTTCACTTAGCGATGATGCTGAAGGAAGGTGCAAATGTGTTGTTACTGGATGAGCCGACCAATGATTTGGATGTTAATACACTTCGAGCATTGGAGGAAGGACTTGAGAATTTTGCAGGTTGCGCGGTGGTCATCTCCCACGACAGATGGTTCTTGGATCGTATTGCTACGCATATTTTGGCATTTGAAGGCGATTCGCAGGTAACTTATTTTGAGGGCAACTACTCTGAATATGAGGAGGCTCGCAAGAAACGTTTGGGTGATGCGACACCAAAACGTATTCGTTACAAGAAATTGCAATAGCATGCGTGGATTGATTACGATTATACTCCTAGCGCTATCTAATCTGTTTATGACGATTGCATGGTACGGGCATTTACAATGGAAAGAGACTTCCTGGCTAAAACATACCGGAATCTGGAGTATCATATTGTTGAGTTGGGGCCTAGCATTCTTTGAATATGTATTGCAGGTTCCTGCCAACAAATTAGGATTTAAAGCGAACGGAGGACCGTTCTCTTTCTTCGAACTGAAAACGATTCAAGAGGCATTATCCCTGATAGTGTTCACACTTTTTCTTATTTTCGTAGTCAAGTCCGAAAAATTAGCTTGGAATCACTTCGTCGGCTTTGGATTAATCATCCTTGCAGTCATCGTGATTTTTAAAAAATGGTAATATGAATTCGAGAGAAAAGATTCAAGCAGTCATTGACGAAATGGGCAAGGTGGTTGTGGGGCAAGAGCGCCTGATCAACCGTTTGTTAGTGGGCTTATTCACAGGCGGCCACGTCCTGCTGGAAGGGGTGCCGGGCCTTGCGAAAACCTTGACCATTAATACACTTGCCAAAATCTTGGATTTACATTTCCAACGCATTCAGTTTACACCGGATTTACTTCCGTCTGACCTTGTTGGAACGATGATTTACAATCCATTAAAAAACGAATTTGAAGTCAAAAAAGGGCCCATTTTCGCTCAAATCATTTTGGCGGATGAGATTAACCGTGCCCCTGCCAAAGTGCAATCGGCTTTGCTCGAGGCGATGGCTGAGAAACAGGTGACTATCGGCGAAACGACCTATCCCTTAGATAAACCATTTTTGGTATTAGCTACACAGAATCCGGTGGAGCAAGAAGGTACATTCCCCTTGCCAGAAGCACAAGTAGATCGTTTCATGATGAAGGTTTTCTTGAATTATTTGGACAAGGAGCAGGAGTTAGAAGTGATGCGCAAGATGTCCAATATGGACTTCAAATATGAGCCTAAATCCATTTTAAGCTTAAAAGATATCCAAGCCATTCGTAAGGAAATTAATGAAATTACGATTTCGGAAACCTTGGAGCGATATATTATCGAATTGATTTTTGCGACACGTAATCCGGCGGATTATGGATTAACAAAAGAGGCCGATTACATTCAATTTGGAGCATCGCCTCGGGCTAGTATTCACTTAAATCTAGCTGCTAAAGTGATGGCCTATTTAGCTGGCCGTGATTATGTGTTACCTGAGGACATCAAGGAAATGACGCCAGATGTATTGAATCATCGAATCATTTTAACCTATGAGGCAGAGGCGGATAACATTACGAGCCTACAAATCATCCAAACCATTTTAAGTTCGGTTGCGATTAATCGGTAAACAATACAGTAAATTCGTCAAATTAATTGCTTTAAAGGTCAAATTGCGACCTTATGAAACTTCGTTTTGCGCTGATCATCAGCACATTTTTACTATTCAGCTTCTCAGCCACCGAACCGCTCCGCGTATTTTTGATTGGAGATTCCACCATGGCCGACAAAATCCCTGCAGATTTTCCAGAAACCGGTTGGGGAATGCCATTTGCCAAATTATTTAACGAGGCGGTCGAAGTTCAAAATCACGCATACAATGGAAGAAGTACCAAAAGCTTCCGCCGTGAAGGACGCTGGGCGAAAGTACAATCCCAACTAAAAAAAGGAGATTATGTGTTCATTCAGTTTGGCCATAACGATGCCAAAGCGAGCGATACATCCCGATTTGCCCCTGCACAAACGGATTTTCGTGCAAACTTGATTCGCTATGTGAAAGAAACTCGAGCAGCTGGTGCCACACCCATTTTATTAACGCCTACGCAACGACGTAAATTTGATTCGACAGGTGTGTTTGTTGACCAACATGCTGATTACCCTGCTGTTATTCGTGAGGTGGCAGCTCAGGAAAAAGTGATGTTAATCGATGTTGAAAAGTCAAGCAAGGCCATCATCCAACAAGAAGGCCCAGAAGGCGCTAAAAAACTTTTCTTACATTATCCAATAGGCATTTTCAAGAAATTCATGAAAGGCGTGGCGGACGACACGCACTTCTCTCCTTATGGTGCTACGCGCATGGCAAATCTTGTCGCAGATGCACTCAATGGTTCAACGGAACATTTAAAGAGCTTCTTAAAGAAATCAGCATTCACCCAAAAATACACCTTCGAGTTACCCAACGTTGCCGGAACTGCATTCAAAAAAGACACCTTTAATATTGTTCAATATGGGGCTAAAAATGCCGTGTCGATGTTGAATACAGGAGCGATCCAACAAGCCATCCAACAAGCAAATCAGCAAGGTGGTGGCGTTGTACTCATTCCAGCAGGATTTTGGATTAGTGGACCTATTACAATACTGTCTAATGTCAATTTACATGTAGCCCAAGGAGCTGTATTGCAATTCAGCAGTAATCCGAAAGATTATCCGCTTGTTAGAACAAATTGGGAAGGTGTAGATGCGATTCGTGCGCAATCCCCTATTTCAGCATTGGGCGCACGCAATATCGCCATTACGGGTTTCGGCATCATCGATGGAGCTGGCGAAGCTTGGCGTCCCGTAAAGAAAGGAAAATTAACTCCAGGCGAATGGGAGAAATTAGTGCGCTCTGGAGGTGTTTTGGATAGCAAAAAAGAAACATGGTATCCCACGGCAGGTGCGTTGAAAGCATCGACAATGGACCAACCAGGTGTTGTAGCGGCGGGATTTACAGAGGCGAATACAGAGGAAATTAAGGAATTTGTTCGTCCGAACATGATTAGCTTACGGGAATGTGAGCAGGTATTATTGGAGGGAGTTACCTTTCAAAACTCCCCAGCTTGGAACGTACACCCTTTGCTTTGCAAGCATTTGACGGTAGAAAACATTACCGTTAAAAATCCTTGGTATGCGCAAAATGGGGATGGAATCGATATCGAATCATGTGAATATGTATCGGTGCGCAATTCGCGTTTCGATGTAGGAGACGATGGTATTTGCATCAAATCGGGAAAAGACGCAGAAGGCCGTAAACGTGGCAGACCAAGTGCGCATATTTTGATTGAAAATTGTGTTGTATTTCATGGACATGGCGGAGTTGTCGTGGGAAGTGAGATGTCGGGTGGCGTACACGACTTATTCGTCAGTAATTGTCAGTTCTTAGGAACAGACGTAGGACTTCGATTCAAAACCGCACGCGGTCGGGGTGGCGTGGTAGAAAACGTGTACATTAGAGACATTTCGATGAAAAACATTGCGGGCGAGGCCATACTCTTCGACATGTATTACCAAGGGAAAGATCCTGTGGCAACCTTTGGAAATGGAGGTGAAACACCCAAAATCGAATTACTACCTGTGAACGAAGGGACGCCACAGTTCAAAAATATTTATGTGGAAAATGTGGTGGCGAAAGGCGCCGAGACAGGCTTGTTAATTCGTGGTTTGCCTGAAATGCCGATACATCATATTCAGTTGACAAATTTAGACATCGAAAGTGTTCTAGGATATCGCGTAATTGAGGCGAAAGATATTACCTTGAACCATGCAAAATTCACGGAGACGGGTTCAAAAAAATCGGAGCTCTATCACGTGAAAAACTGGAAATTTAATTAAGCCCCCTTACCTTTGCCAATCCTCCAAGGTTTGGCAAAGGTAGTAGGTAAAAAGTTCAAGAAACTGATATTTTACTTGCGCAAAATTAAAATACTTGGGTCCGTCACATACCGACCCGACTGATCGCCATACAAGGCTAAACCACCTTCTGTCGACTCAAATCGAATCACCAATTTTCCACTTTTCAATGCCGCCTGCCAGGCAGCTGGTGGAATTATGCCTTGAACTAAATAACCATAAGTTCCAGCTTCATCCAGTTTATTATTACGTGCCTGATAATGCCACGAAAGTATCCCTTGATGATCCGCCGGATCATCGGGCAATATTGTTTCTAAGGCCTTAACGCCATTAACGGTCACTCGTAAATGGGCAGATGATGCATAGGCATCCGTTTGCGGATAGGCATTCGGATTGACTCCTGGATCAAAAGTCCCTTTCCCAAGCATATAATCTCCATCCATTTTTCCAGCATCCGAACGATCTTTCCCTAAGATAGGTTTGGAAGAAGCCTCGACGAGGAAGCGAATCTCCGCAATATCGGTCCCTGAAATTGGAAACTCGTATTCGAAATAGCCTGCCCCTGCCCCATTGACTTTATGACCTAACACGCCAGCCCATTGCTTTTCAGGAAATTGTGACGCACTAAATCGCTCCACAGGAACCGAAACAAATTCCATGTTAGGATTAGTAGGTTTGACATTCCCCTCTTCTACAATGAGATGCGCAAAATTTCGGTGTAATACATTGCCTGCAGCATTCATTAATACAAAGGATAGGGTATTCACCGACTTATCTTTAGGCAAAACAACAGCCAAGGAATCCAATGCTTTCACATCCCAAGCAGAAAATTTGAGCGGTAATTCCTTCGTCCAATGTGACTGTTTTTCTCCCCAGGCTGTTATACCCGTAAACGAAATCTTCAATCGTAAGGCTCCCGATAAATCTGTCATCGAAGATAAATGCAGTGGAATTTTCACCGTTTGGCCTGCCTTCCCTGCCCAAGTAATCTCTTGCCCGGTCGACACATAAAAAGGCCCATGTAGATCCTTTAACGTCATTCCCGGCACAATCGCTCCTAAACCTGTTTCCTTTTCCGTTCGGTCGAATTTATAATAACCGTTCCATTCATTGATCACATCATGGTGCTCCGTATATAACCAACCCGCCATCTTCGGATGATTCCGAAATGAATTCATAGCCTTGTGATAATCGAAGGTATAATCCACATCACCCGTACTTCCCTGATATCCCCAAACATTCCCAAACTCCGAATTAATCATCGGTTGGGAACCTTGTACATAACCTTTTTCAAAATTCCATTGACTACCAGGAAATAAATTTTTAGACTGATCATCCATCAATTTGTCCCACTCATACCCCGCTTGGTAAGCATGCCAAGATTGAATATCCGTCTCCGTATGACCCCGACCACAACACACCGAATTATCTTCGACCAAACGCGTAGGATCCAACGTTTTGGCTAAACGATATACGGATGCAACCCATTTTTGAGTTTCTGGTGTATATACCGACTTCTTATCAATATGGGTAAACAAGCCCCATGTTTCATTAAATGTTATCCATGAGAAAATTGCCGGATGATTAAAATCGCGCTTCAACATTTCCCGCAAGGTAAATTCCGATTCATGTTGCATATCTGCATCAGGTTCTCCCCATGAATTTGGCAAATCGGACATAACCAATAAGCCCAATTTATCCGCCCAATACAATTTACGTGGAATATCCACTTTAATATGCGTACGAATCCCATTCAACCCAATACGTTTACTGCGAATAATTTCATCTCGCATGAAGGCATCCGTAGGAAAGGTGTAAAATCCATCGGGGTGATAGCTTTGATCCAAAGCTAATTGCACATAAATAGGTTTATTATTCAGCGCGATGTACGGAATCTTAGAACCTGGAAGGGCGATCACGGAAATCTTTCGCATCCCAAAATAACCATGCACCGCATCCCTACCTAAGCGTAAGTGCAAATCATACAAATAAGGATCTTCCAAAGACCATAAATGCGGTTTGTTTATTTTCAATGCAAGTTCAGCCTCCGTATCCCCTTTTTTGACAGGGATACTGGCCATTTGCCCATTCGAAAGCCTCAATTGTAAAACAGCATCTTTCGCAGCCGCAGCACCTAAATAAGTTTTAATGCGCACCTGTCCTCTATCAATATCCGGATAAACCGCATAATGGTCTATATAATCAGACCCCCGTGCATCTAAATAAACGGTTTGCCAAAGACCGCGCGCATTGCCATAACCTTGCTTTCCATATAAGGTAAACATGCGGCGTTTATCATCTACACGAATATCCAACGATTGTAATCCTGTTTTTAAATAAGGAGTTACATCAAAATCGAAAGGCGTATAGCCCCCCTTATGCTCCCCAACGAACTTTCCATTCACATACACGGATGTATGCCAATCGGAAGCACCAATGTTCAAGAATATACGCTTAGATCCCCATGTTGCAGGTGCCTGAAAAGTCCGATGATACCAAGCAACATCCGCCTCATCCTTCACTCCGGAAAGTTTTGAACCCCAGGGAAACGGGACCTGAATTTTATGCGCAAATGTAGCCGGAATCACAGTAGAGGAATCAAAAGTAAAATCCCAAGATCCGTTTAAATTCATCCATTGCGTACGCATTAAATCGGGCCGGGGATGCTCCGGAAGTGCTTGACTTGTTTTTTGGGCATGGCCCATAAAGCTAGCTCCTAGCAATAGGATAGCAAATAGTTTTTTCATAGGTTTAGGTTTACGCAAAAGCATAGCTTTGCGAGAAACAAATTTGGCAATTTTTCTGATTGTTTCAGCTAATTTTTAATTTAATAGGTAATTTTACAGCCATGAGTCAATTAGAAGAATTAAAAAAGAAGATTCCCACTCAGGTAGCCGTGATTGGTGGAGGTAGTTGGGCGACAGCACTTGTTAAAATCTTATCGGAAAATCAGGTAAAGATTAAGTGGTGGATTCGCAGAAAATCGGACGTTGAATTCATACGCAAATACAACCATAACCCCAGTTACCTGACGGATGTGGCGATTAATCCCCGCAAAGTAAAAACATATAGCAAGATGTCGGAAGCCCTTTCCGGCGTCGAATACATCATTTTAGCCGTTCCGGCGGCATTCATTCCGGAAACCTTAAAGGATTTAAATAGCAAACATTTTGAGGGGAAGAAGATTGTTTCTGCCATCAAAGGGATGATTCCAGAGGAAAATTTATTGGTCACTGACTGGATGGAAAAAGCATTCAATGTACCTATTAGTCAAACGTGTGTCATCGCGGGACCTTGTCATGCGGAGGAAGTAGCACTCGAAAAACAATCGTATTTAACGATTGCGTCGCCGTCATTGGCAGTAGCCCAGTCATTCTCAAATCTATTGAATAGCCGTTTTATACAGGCGCATGCCATAGAGGATTTATATGGCGTTGAATATTGTGCCGTTATCAAGAACATCATTGCGATGGCGTGCGGCATAACGCGCGGATTAGGATTTGGCGATAATTTTCAAGCCGTATTAGTAAGTAATGCCATGCAAGAAATCAAAATATTCTTGGATTCAGTTTATCCTGAAACGAATCGCGACTTAAATAGCTCAGGCTACCTAGGAGATTTGTTGGTAACCGCTTATTCGCAATTCTCACGAAATCGGACCTTTGGCAATATGATTGGGCGGGGATATTCCGTAAAATCAGCGCAAATCGAAATGAATATGATTGCAGAAGGCTATTATGCCGTTCGAAGCATTTATTCTATTTCACGCCAACACAACATTCACCTTCCGATCATCGAAGCTGTTTACAACATCGTATATCAGAAGGCGAATCCACAGGTGGAAATGAATAAACTCAAAGGATTCTTAAAGTAAGAAAGATCGAATTTTCTCGGCAGTAGCTGCCAAAGAATCTTGGCTAGGGGTTAATTTTTCTTGCGAAAAGTTGATGTCCAGCATGCGATTCATCGGCACTAAATGCACGTGTGCATGGGGCACCTCAAGGCCAATCACCGCCACCCCAACGCGTTTACACGGAATGGCTTTCTTAATTGCGGGAGCCACTTTTTGGGCGAATTTCATCAAGTCACCCAAAAGTTCGGGATCTAAGTCAAAAATGTAATCAACTTCTTGTTTTGGAATCACTAAGACATGACCCTCCACAAGCGGCATAACATCCAAGAACGCCATAAATCGATCGTCTTCTGCGATCAAATGACATGGAATCTCCCGATTCACAATTTTGGTAAATATCGTCGCCATATTAGTCGATCCGTTTCAGATTACATTTCGTAATCGGTTTAATAATCAAAGGTACTTTTTCCAATTTCACCGCATCACTATCCAATCCAAAATACTTATCCTCAGAGTGGGTAAACTGCTTCACAAAGAAGTGCGCCTTCATCACCAAACGGTCTAGTAAAGGCATCTCATTATCGTACGAAAGGAATTTCTCCAAGACAACGAAACGGAAATCACCGATTACATTTTGCTCGTTTAATGATTTGTAACGAGATGTAATATCCACTTCACCACGAGCTACCATTTCCTCCACAACCTTACGGAAATACAAATTGATGCGTTGTTCCACCCGGAAACCCAACTTGAAATTGACCTTAATGATATCATCGGGTTCAATCACAGTAACCTTGTAATCCATTGTGTAGGGATCATCCATTGTATCCACGTGGACAAACCAATAAATGTCGGCTTTCTTTGGACGGCGTTGAAAAATAGAATAAATAATTTTCGATTCAATGTCTGTCACACGAGCTGCGTTAGACATGAAGACCAAATGGGTCGCATACTTCGGAATTGTTTCATCCTTGCTCAACTCCTTTAATGGCTCAATATAATCAGCCAGTTTTTCGTATTCGGTTAACTTCTTTTTAATACGTGTCGCGCGGAACCAAACCCACATCAATAAAATAATGACACCCGCAATAAATAACGAAACATAACCTCCATGCCAGAATTTCTGCAAGTTGGCCACTAAAAATGCGCCTTCCAACGAAACATAAACAACCAAAAACAACAAGATCCACCACATATCAATTTTCTTGATGTGTAGGTAATAGGCCATCAGTGAGGTCGTCATTAACATGGTCATTGTGATCGCCAAACCATAAGCAGCTTCCATATTAGCGGATTCACGGAACCACAAAACAACTCCTACACAACCCATCCAAAGCAACAAATTGATGGAAGGAACGTATAACTGACCTTTTTGGTCTGATGGGTAAATCAAACGTACGCGAGGCCAAAAGTTCAAACGAATCGCTTCAGAAATCAAGGTGAATGAACCGGAGATCAACGCTTGTGAAGCAATGACTGCAGCTAACGTGGCAAGCATGATACCGGAGAAAAGAAACTGAACACCTAATTCTGCTTTCAACAATTCAAAGATGGGCTTTTGAACACCTAACAAGGTTCCATTTTGGGATAACAACCAAGCTCCTTGGCCGAAGTATTGAAGGAGCAAAGCAATTTTGACGAATACCCAAGAGACGCGGATGTTCTCGCGACCACAATGCCCTAAATCTGAATACAAGGCCTCTGCCCCTGTTGTACAAAGAAAAACAGCACCCAAACTCCAAAATCCTGCGGTTCCTGCTTGATGTGTCGTCAACAAATCCCAAGCATACATGGGGTTAACCGCACGTAAAATCGCCCAGTCGTCTTGAATACCTAAAATACCTGTTAATGCTAACATGGAGAACCAGGCCAACATAATTGGACCGAAGAATTTACCTACAATCTTCGTACCCAAAATCTGAAACAAGAATAATCCGGTTAGGATCACAATCACCAATGGGACTGTATCTGTAACAAATGGCGTTCCATCAGGATGATGTAACATACGAAGACCTTCCACCGCCGAGGATACGGAAATGGGAGGCGTAATAATACCATCAGCTAACAAGGTTGCCCCACCGATAATAGCTGGCAAAGTCAGCCATTTGGCATGTCGACGTACCAAAGCAAAAAGGGCAAAGATTCCTCCTTCACCCTTATTATCAGCCCGTAAAATCAATATTACATACTTCAGTGTAGTCTGAAGCGTCAACGTCCAAAAAATGCAAGACAATCCGCCTAATACCGTTAACTCATTGATGGGATTGTCTCCAATGATGGCTTGCATCACATAAAGTGGTGATGTACCAATATCACCGTAGATAATTCCCATGGCTACCAATAAGCCGGCAGCCGTCATTTTATTCTTGTGTTTATGTTCCATTATTACCTAGGGGAGTAAAAATCTAATCAAGCAGAATCGTTTATGGTTAGAATGCAAAAATTGCAGAAAATTGTACTATTTTGGTGTAATTTCTTGAAATATTTCAAGAAGCGGAGGCAAATATAATTCAATGTTTTAGATATCAAATAGCTTTGAAAAACTTTTCAAGAAAACGCTGAATGTGTGGGATTTAACGCTCATAATAATACCCAAAAATGATATCCATTTCGTCTTCAGATGTTAGACCAAATCCAATGGGCATTGCGGTATCATTTAAATAGGTTGCCACGGAGGTTAATCCTTCACCCGCTTGGAGTAAAATGGGCGTTTCGAAATTGATTACGTTGGGATGTGCCCAATCTGTATTCTCATAAACAAGCTCTCCATCTCGAGTGCCGCCTTTAATTTTAATTTGAAATACCTTACCCCGCGCATGAAAATGGGAAGTTAAGGAAACGATTGCTACCGGTTTGTCAAATTTAAAATCACGCGTAATTGTTGTTTTCTGATTTGCAGGTAACGTAAAATTATTGACACTAAAATCAATCATTTGAACAACCTTTTTCACCTGATTCGCAGGCACCGTGTAAAGATTTACATAATTTTCACCATATAAACTTTCCTTGGTCTTGTTGAAATAATGCGGATTTAAATCAATGGAAGCATTTGCCGGAAGCTGAATTGCCATGCCTTCAGGAAAGCTGTAGTCCGAATTCGGATCCGTGCCACCCCCTAAGAAAATATGATTGGACATTTGCAAAAACGTCAAAATATTTAGAGAGTTGTCTAAATTTCTTAAATCTCGCATTTCATCCAAAGCGGGGAGTCCGCTTTTCGACCTAAAGTCATACAAAACCATGTGATGGCTATTCGCTCTGGATTTTAATTTGATCCTAGAAATATACACAGGCGCTGTATTGTTCAGTGGCCGACGGACAAACAATTCCCGTTCGAAATTAGGTGGAATGACAAAACGATCAATTTTTAATTGAACGCCCATTTTTCCTTCCTCCGTTGGCGAGGCCAATGGAGTAAAATTGGCATCCTCCACGAAACTAGGTGTTGTATCGTCCAATAGACTTGCATCAGCAACAACACCCACATTGGGTGCTCCTGCGTCAATCCATTTCTGAACGAAAGCTAATTGCCCCTTGCTAATCGGCTTTCCTCCTAAGGGCATAGGCGCTCCATAATTGGCTAATCCATGATGACTTAAATCCCAATTCAACTTATGGTAAAAGAGACTTTCGCCGGATGCAAACTTTCGCACACGAATAACAGAATTCTTGAGTGCAACCGGATTAACCGAGCTAATGCCAACCAAATTCGCATAAGCACTTCCCTTCGCAAGTACTAAACCATGCTGCGCAAATGAGGCATCTTTAGTGGACAAGTGACAACCTGAACTCGCACAACTAGGTGTCAATAATTTATCTTGAAGGAGATCGAACGATGAAATTGCAGCTGTCTGTGGAACAGGTGTTATGGCCGGATCGTTCGCCATTTTAGAACAGGCGAATGGCAGTGTTGCCAACAATAATATCCATTTCTTCATCGGAGTGAGTAATGATCTTGATTTTCTCCTGGTTCAATTCTAAGCACCCGACTCAAAACGAGCAAAACCAATTTGCGAGATGCTAACCAGCTCGGCAATTTACATTGTAATGCAAACTCAGCCAAACTAATTTGTTCATGGGTACGCAAATATTCCATCAACCAGCGCTCCGTATCTCCATAAGCGAATGACAATCCCTCCTCATGCTCTCGACGCAAAATTTGCTTCATTTCTTTGCTTGCTTTAATTGTACGATCCTTGACACGTACATAACAAACAGGATTCGCGTCAGTTTCCAATTGAACGTAATGTGGCTTACCGACACTCTCAAATACTTGATAAACTAAAACTGCCCGGCCATTCGCTAAGGGAATCCGGTAAACATGATAATCAAAAGCAGGGAAACAGTAGGACTCAATAGCCTTCTCTAATAGAAATTGGTCCTCATCCACAAATTTCGACCCCTCGATCTGCCCGTCATCTGAGACACCCACAAATAAATGCCCCCCATCTGAATTCGCAAATGCCACAAGCTCCTTCACAATCTTTTCAGGAAATTTAACCTTCATTTTGAACTCAAGCCGTTGGCCTTCTCCATGACGCACCAAATGATTCAGATTTCGTAAATCCAAATACATTTCGGCCTCATTGCCTGTGGCTTGATCCAACACGATTTCGTTTCCTGTCCGCATGTTCTTTAAACTCTTTTCAATTTATAAAAGTTTTCAAACATCCTACATTATTTTTTCGCATAGTATAGCAATTCAATAGACTTTGTATATCTTTGTGAAAATTTCAAACAAATGGTACCAGAAAATTTCGAAATAACGCTTCAAACAGCCACATTAGCTGAAAGACTAACGAAAATCGCTGCACTATTCGATGGAAAAAAGCTTGTCTTTTCTACCTCTTTTGGACAAGAAGATCAGGCAATAACCCACGCCATTGCATCGCAAAAACTGGCGATTGAAATTTTTACGTTAGATACCGGCCGACAATTCCAAGAATCCTACGAACTGATTGATTTAACTGTAAAGAAATTGGACTTCCCTTTACGAACGTATTTCCCTCAAACAGCTGCGGTAGAAAAACTGGTCGAAACGAAAGGCTTTAATTCCTTTTATACTTCCGTAGAAAACAGAAAAGAATGTTGTTTCATCCGGAAAATCGAACCCCTTAACCGCGCCTTGCAAGGAGCTGATGTTTGGATAACGGGACTTCGTGCCGAGCAATCGGAGAATCGGGCAGATATGCCCATGATTGAATGGGATGCTCAAAAGAATCTCTACAAAATCAATCCCTTGATAGATTGGTCTTTCGAGACCTTAGAAAAATATTTAGCGGAACACAAAATCCCCCAAAACCCTTTACACAAAAAGGGTTTCATCTCCATCGGATGTGCACCATGTACACGTGCCATTTCGGCGGGAGAACATCCGCGCGCAGGTCGCTGGTGGTGGGAAAATTCGCAAAAAGAATGTGGTTTACACGCCTAATCGTAGCATATGAATAAGTTAAACGATAAAATCGGACATTTCCCACGCCAACTGGAGGACGAATCCATTTACATCATGCGTGAGGTAGCAGCTCAATTCGAGCGCCCTGCCCTATTATTTTCAGGAGGAAAGGATTCCATTACCTTGGTACGTTTGGCACAAAAAGCCTTTTATCCAGGTAAAATTCCATTTCCTTTAGTACACATTGATACCGGACATAACTTTCCCGAGACCATTGAATTCAGAGATTGGTTAGCCAAAGAAACAGGCGCTGAATTAATCGTACGTTACGTCCAAGATTCAATCGACCAAGGAAAAGCCAAGGAAGAATCAGGTAAATATGCCTCTCGAAACGTCCTACAAACAGTTACCTTATTAGACACGATTGAAGAATTCAAATTCGATGCTTGTATTGGTGGAGCTCGACGTGATGAAGAAAAAGCAAGAGCCAAAGAGCGTATTTTTTCGGTGCGTGATGACTTCGGCCAATGGGATGCGAAACGCCAACGGCCTGAATTATTTGACATGTTGAACGGCCGCATTGCGGTAGGAGAAAATGTACGTGTTTTTCCTATCTCGAACTGGACGGAATTGGATGTTTGGAACTACATTAAGGAAGAAAACATGGAAATTCCTTCCATTTATTTCTCACACAAACGCCAAGTCATCGAACGCGATGGCATGCTTTGGGCGGATTCAGAACACCTAAATAAGGAGGCTGACGAAATTCCATTTGAGGCAACTGTCCGTTTCCGGACCGTAGGCGATATGACTTGTACAGCAGCTGTTGCTTCTGAAGCAAATGAAATCGATGTCATCATCGAAGAAATTTTATCCGCAGAAATTTCAGAACGTGGAGCGCGTATCGACGACAAACGCTCTGAAGCCGCGATGGAAAAACGGAAACAACAAGGGTATTTTTAATCAAGCGAAGAAAGACAATGGATATATTACGCATAGCAACCGCCGGTTCTGTCGATGACGGGAAAAGTACCTTGATTGGTCGCTTATTATACGAGACAAATTCTATTACCAAAGATAAAATCGAAGCGCTTGAAACAGCTTCGAAACGCAAAGGGCTGGACTTCTTAGATCTATCCCTACTGACTGATGGCCTGATTGCGGAGCGTGAACAAGGCATCACGATTGATGTAGCCAATATTTATTTCTCTACTCCGACCCGTAAATACATCATTGCAGATACGCCGGGTCACGTAGAATATACCCGTAACATGGTTACAGGCGCATCGAACGCAAAGGTTTCCTTGATTTTGGTCGATGCCCGGCAAGGCCTTGTGGAACAAACAGCACGTCACTTGTCGATTGCAGCGATGTTACGCATTCCGAAAGTGATCATTTGCATTAATAAAATGGATTTGGTTCAATACCAAGAGTCGACGTTTGAATCGATTAAATCGAGTTTGCACGAGCTCGTTGCACAAACGACATTCGAAGGACAAGAAGTTAGTTTCTTGCCTATCTCATCGCTGTACGGACAAAACATCACGACAAAAGCAGATCAAATGCCTTGGTTTACAGGCAATACGCTATTGGGTGAACTAGAAACATTTGAATATGCGGAGACTTTGGCGCATGCCCCAGCACGTTTCCCTGTTCAATTTGTCGTTCGACCTATGACAGAAGCTTACCACGACTTCCGTGGATACGCTGGAAAAATCAGCTCTGGTACATTCCAAGTAGGAGATGCTATTCGTGTGCTGCCTACAGGTCAGGAAAGTACAATTGCGACGATTGAGAAATTTGAAACGAAATTATCCAATGCCAAAGCCGGTGATTCTGTTGTGATTACCTTATCCACGGATATCGATATTTCACGTGGGAATACGATTGTGTTAGCTTCGGAAGCAAACGCACCGCAATTGAAAGATTTTTCGGCGCAGGTTTGTTGGCTCGATCATCAAGCCCTTAGCCCAGGTAAAACCTATTTATTGCAACACGGCATTAACATCACCAAGGCGAAAATTTCACAGATTACGGAACGTTTGGACGTTGTCGCTCAAACCTCCACGGAAGGAGTTGATTCCTTGAAACTAAACGAAATTGGTCGTATCGCATTGCGCACCGCACAACCGATTAGTGCGGATGTCTATGCTCAAAACCCAGCAAATGGGGCATTTATTTTAATCGATGAATTCTCCAACTCAACCGTTGGCGTAGGATTCGTACAATAGGATTTATTGATACTTTTTAGGGGCGTAGAGGAAACCAAAAGCCTCTGCGCCTTTTTTTGTATGCACCTCATGATGCACATAATGCGCTTTCATAATGCGTTTCATGTAAGCTGATCCCGCTTTATATTTAATTTTCACGCGGCGATGAACGATGATATCGTGAAAAATGAAATAAAATATTCCATAGGTTGCGATACCTAATCCAATGTAGAACAAGGGCCAATATTCCGGAATTTCAGCCCCGATGATAATCGTGGCTGTTGATGAAATACCAAATACCACGGAAAAAAGGTCGTTTTTCTCCAACAGGTTTTTGTGATGTACATGGTGGGATGCATGCCAGTTCCACATAATTCCGTGCATGATGTATTTGTGTGTAAACCATGCAACACCTTCCATTCCTAAAAATGTCCCCAACCAAAGTAGAATTCCCATAATTTGCAATTTGGATTTTAACCAAAATTACAGCGAATTGTTTTAAAATCCACCCCCTCCTTTAGTTGAAATCAATTATCTTTGTAGGCTATAAATACTCATACGCTTTTATGATTGATAAGAATTACGCCCCGCAGGAAATTGAACAAAAATGGTACGCCTATTGGCTAGAGCAAAAAGTCTTTGCGTCGAAACCAAATCCCAACAAGGAAGCGTATTCCATCGTCATCCCTCCACCCAATGTGACCGGCGTATTGCACATGGGACACATGCTCAACAATACGATTCAAGACGTATTGATTCGAAAAGCACGTATGGAAGGCAAGGAAGCCTGCTGGGTACCGGGTACCGACCACGCCTCAATCGCAACAGAAGCGAAGGTTGTGGCCATGCTAAAAGAAAAAGGCATAGAGAAAAAAGACATTACCCGGGAAGAATTCCTAAAACATGCCTTCGAATGGAAGGACAAGTATGGTGGAATTATCCTCGATCAATTAAAGAAATTAGGGGCTTCATGTGATTGGGATCGTACCCGCTTCACGATGGAACCTTCTTTATATCAAGCGGTGATTGACACCTTTGTGCGTTTGTACAACAAAGGTTTGATCTACCGTGGGGTGCGCATGGTCAACTGGGATCCGCAAGGAAAAACAGCTTTGTCGGACGAAGAAGTAATCTACAAAGACGTTCAGGCCAAATTGCATTACTTAAATTACCCACTTGTAGATGGTTCTGGATTTGTAACGATTGCCACGACTCGCCCAGAAACCATCATGGCAGATGCAGCCATTTGCGTAAATCCGACAGATGAACGCTACTTGCATTTGCATGGCAAAAAGGTGCGAATCCCCTTAATAGATCGCGAAATCCCAATTATTGCCGACGAGTATGTGACTGCAGATTTTGGAACGGGTTGTTTAAAAGTTACGCCTGCTCATGATTTAAATGACTACGAGTTAGGCTTAAAACACAAATTACCTGTCATTGATTTATTAAATAACGATGGAACCTTGAACGAAAAAGCCATCCTATTTGTAGGAGTTGATCGATTCGAAGCGCGTAAACGCATCGTTAAGCAATTAACAGAAGAAGGTTATTTGGCTAAAACGGAAGAATACAAATCGACCGTGGGTACATCCGAAAGAACGGGTGCTGTGATCGAGCCTAAATTATCCCTGCAATGGTTCATGAAAATGGAAGAGATGGCGAAGCCAGCCTTAGATAATGTCATGAATGACAACATTCAATTACATCCCGCGAAGTTTAAGAACACCTATCGTTCTTGGATGGAAAATGTGCGCGATTGGTGTATTTCGCGCCAGTTGTGGTGGGGTCAACAAATTCCAGCTTTCTACCTGGAAGACGGAACGGTGATTGTTGCCAAAGACAAGCAGGAGGCATTGCGTATAGCGCGCGACAAATACCAATTATTCGCTTTGGTGGAGGATGATTTGACACAAGATCCCGATGTATTGGATACCTGGTTCTCTTCCTGGTTATGGCCGATTTCGGTATTTGACGGCATCGAAAATCCAGATAATGAAGAGATAAAGTACTATTACCCTACAAATGACTTGGTAACCGGCCCCGATATTTTATTCTTCTGGGTGGCACGTATGATCATGGCGGGATATGAATGGCGGGATGAATTGCCATTCAAAAATGTGTATTTAACTGGAATTGTACGCGATAAACAAGGACGCAAAATGTCCAAATCTTTGGGCAATTCACCAGATCCTTTGGAATTAATTGAGCGCTTTGGTGCGGATGGAGTTCGTTCAGGATTATTATTCTCAGCCCCAGCAGGAAATGACTTATTGTTTGATGACAAATTATGTGAACAAGGTCGTAATTTCTCTAACAAAATTTGGAATGCTTTTCGTTTATTAAAAGGACTTGAAGTAGTTCCAGGTGCATCACTTCCGGAACATGTATTGGCAACAGCTTGGTTTGAATCTAAATTGAGTCAAACAATTCTAGAAGTTCAGGATCACTTCAGCAAGTTCCGTATTTCCGATGCTTTATTGAGCATATACAATTTAGTTTGGGATGATTTCTGTGGCAAATACCTAGAAATTATTAAGCCTGCCTACCAAAGTCCCATTCACGCCGATACATTGAATGCGGCATTGGGATTATTTGATTCCTTGATGCGATTGATGCACCCATACATGCCATTTATTACCGAAGAAATTTGGCAGGCGATAGATACTCGGGCAGCAAATGCAACAATCTGTACGGCTGAATTCCCAAAAGCAGGAAAGGTAAATGAGGAATTAGTTGCACAATTTGATGTAACATTTGAGGTAGTAACAAAGGTGCGTGAGATACGTAATTCAAAACAATTGTCACCTAAGTTGGCTTTACCTCTTTGCATTAAGTCGGAGCAGCCTGCAGCCTATGCAGCAGTAGAAGCTATTATGATTAAATTGGCGAATCTAGAATCCATCAGCTTTATAGCTGAACCGATCGCAGATGCGCAAACTTTTGTAGTAAAATCGGATCAATTCTTTGTTCCAATGGAAAGCGATGAAGATCCGGCCGTTTTAAAAGCAGAATCCGAGAAGGAATTGGAATACTTATTAGGTTTCAAAAAATCGGTAGAGGCGAAATTAGCCAATGAAAAATTCGTTCAAAATGCAAAGGCAGATTTAGTGGAACGCGAGCGTCAAAAGCTTTCGGATGCTGAAAATAAAATCAAATCATTGCAAGAATTATTAGCTCGTTTAGGATAATGAAACGACTATTGATTGTCTTCTTGGCATTATTGCTTTGGCAGTGTACAAAATCTGACAAGGAACAAAGTGCCCCCGCGATTAAGTGGGACATGCAGCGATTGGACCGAACATTAGCCGAAGCCAAATCTGCCGAAGCTGTCGATTCTATCTTGAAAAAGCATCCTGAAATTGGTATTGGATACTTTAGTTGTCCGCCAGAAAAGACTCCTTTTTTGGCACGCGACTTATATCAATTGTACCAAAACCCTTCCTTGCAAGCTTTTTACAAGCAGAGCCAAGATTCCGCTTTTTTTGGTGGCGATCGACTGGAGAAGGAATTACATTTGGCATTTGAGCGCATCCAAAAGGAATTTCCAGGATTAAGGACTCCTAAAATTCGCACTGTATTTTCAGGTTTCGGTGGTGTGGGCGGTGAATTCACAGCCCAACATTTACAGGTTTCCGACAGCTTAATCGTCATAGGCTTGGATTTTTTCATGGGTAAAAAGGGATTGTATCTTCCTCCAGGAGTCTATGATTATCAATTACGCCGATTAGAACCCCAAGCGCTTGTTGGCCAAGTCATCTTGCAGTATTCGGCCTTTGTGAATCGCCAAAATGAGGAAGACCATACATTGTTAAGTGATATGATTTGGTATGGAAAAGGATTTGTGTTCACGAAGAAAATTTTACCTGAATTAGCCGACTCGCTTTTATTTGGGTACACAAGCCAAGAATTAGCAGAAACAAACGCCTTTCAAAAGGAGGTTTGGGAACATTTCATCGATAAAAAGTTGTTGTTCAATCAGGAAGAACTCACGAAAAATAAATATTTAGGAGAGCGCCCAAAAACGCCAGAGATTGGGCCGGCATGTCCGGGATCGATTGGTCGTTGGTTAGGATGGCGCATTGTAGATAGATACTGGAAACAAAATCCAAAGCTTACACTTACGAAGTTAATGACTGACCCCGATTACAATCAGTTATTTCTGAAATCAGGCTACCGTGGAGAGCCGGAAAAAGAATAAAACCAATGGCAAAAAGACATGAGAATTTTGGTTCTGGCCCTGAACCAAAGGATAAAGTAAAAGTGGATAAGCAAGGTTTAAAAAAGGCGTTGAAAATATTCCAGTTTGTCATTCCATACAAATGGACCTTTATCACGGGCATGTTGTTTTTATTGTTGTCAAACTTAACGACAATGAGCTTCCCTTTATTAATTGGCCAAATGACCAAAGTGATCGAGGGCAAATCGAATTACCACATCAATGAAGTAACCCTATTCTTTTTTGCAGTCTTAATTATCCAAGCGATTTTATCATTTCTACGCATCTATACCTTTGCGCAAGTATCTGAAAAGGCCATGCGCGACGTTCGAAAGAACTTGTATGCGAAGATAATCACGATGCCTATTTTTCACTTTGAAAAAAGACGCGTAGGGGAATTAATGAGTAGAATCACATCTGATATCACGCAGTTACAAGATGTGTTATCGATAACCTTAGCCGAGTTTTTCCGACAAGTATTTACGCTCGTAGGAGGAATTGCATTAATTACCTATTTGTCATGGAAATTGACACTGTTCATGTTGGCAACTTTCCCTGTTCTCGTAGTGGCGGCGATTGTATTTGGTAAATTTATTCGGAAGATTTCGAAAAAATCACAAGATGAATTAGCGGCAACCAACATCATTGTGGAAGAAACATTTCAATCGATTCAAGCGGTTAAATCATTCACGAATGAATCCTATGAAGTCAATCGGTATACGAGCTCGTTAAATCGCGTAATTGAGGCAGCATTAAAGGCTGCGACGATGCGTGGTGCCTTTGTAAGCTTTGTGATTTTTGCCTTGTTTGGAGGGATTGTGGGAGTTGTCTGGTATGGAGCGGCCTTAGTTGCTCAGGGAGATATGATCTTGGCTGATTTATTGACCTTTATATTTTATACGGCATTCATTGGAGGATCAGTAGGTGGCTTAGGTGATATCTATGCACAATTGCAAAAGACGATTGGATCATCGGACCGTATCCTCGAGATCTTAGAAGATCCTTCCGAGATCGATTTAGTATCACAAGAATCACCTAAGGCGATTGAATTTGGGAAAATTTGCATTGAGAATGTACATTTCTCCTATCCGAGTAGGCCATCCGTTGAAATCTTAAAAGGGATTTCGATTGATATCGAACCAGGGCAAAAAATTGCGATTGTAGGAACCTCGGGCACGGGTAAATCGACCTTGGCACAATTAATGATGCGTTTTTATGAGCCCGATGCGGGACATATCAAATTAAACGGTCGGAACATTCAAGAATTTTCTGTAAGTGATTGGCGAGGAATGCTTGCGCTTGTACCACAGGAAGTGCTGTTATTTGGAGGGACGATACGTGAGAACATTGCATATGGAAAGCCAGGGGCGAGTCAAGAAGAAATTGAATTTGCTGCAGAGCAGGCATTTGCGAAAGAATTTATTGAGTCATTTCCAGAGAAGTGGGATACGTTGGTTGGCGAAAGAGGCGTAAAATTATCAGGAGGACAGCGCCAACGAATTGCGATTGCGCGCGCTATCTTGCGAAATCCTAAATTTTTAATTTTGGATGAGGCGACCAGTGCGTTAGATTCAGAATCAGAAAAATGGGTTCAATCGGCTTTGGAAGAATTGATGAAAAACAGAACCAGTTTGATTATTGCGCATCGTTTATCAACGATTCGTTCGGCGGATCAAATCATCGTGATGGAGGAAGGGAAGATATTGGAACAGGGAAATCATGATGCCTTGATGAAGATCAAAAATGGAGTTTATCGCAACATGGTCGCATTACAAACAGAGCATTTACAGGCATAATAATGGCATTAAAACCTGAAATTAGATTGGATCAATTTGGTTTACGGTCAACTGAGAGTCGGTTAGCTGTATTAAGTGCGTTCCAACAAGCAGGTTATGCCTTGAGTCAGGGAGACATAGAACAGACCTTATCGAAAGAATTTGATCGCGTAACCATCTACAGGACTTTAAAATCATTTTTAGCAAGTGGTTTATTACATAAAGTATTGGATGACCAGGGAAGCATCAAATATGCCTTATGTCATGATATGTGCCACCAAGGTTTACACCAACATCAACATGATCATGTACATTTCAAGTGTACACAATGCGGCCAAACAACATGTTTGGAAACCGTACATATTCCACAAATCATATTACCCGAATATTTCATTAAGCAGGAAAGCAATTTATTGATTCAAGGAGTTTGCAGGGGCTGTAATAAGTA
>JBDLUL010000024.1:0-23905 GCA_039805345.1 Bacteroidota bacterium
ACCATCAATGAACTTTCCATCGAGGGTGTAGGAATGGTGTAGGCCTCAAACAAGAAAAAACGAATTAATGTAGCTGCAACTACGGCAAATACAACTGAGTCCAACCATTCACGGAATGGTGATTTTTGCTTTGGCTTTTGAGTTTCGGTTGGTTTCATGAATTCTTATGTAAATATTTATCGATTAATTCTTGTGAGGGTTTATAAATGTAAGGATGTGGAAACCCATTGGCTATAAACGCTGGATCTTTCATATTGGTGTAACGTAAATGACAAGACCAGCGAATCTCATCGTTGGTAATCTTTCCTGATTCATGCACCAATAAGGTTGAAAAAATGGCAACATCACCCAATTTCATAGATTTTTGTACACATGGATAAGAAGTCCGATCAAAATCGACTTCTGCAAATCCATTTTCAATGCGATCCGTCAAGGGACCAAGTTTGTGTGAACCGGGATAAAAAATCACAGGTCCATGTGCAATATCAAGATCCATTAATGGCAACCAAACCACGACAGAGTCGTCAGATGCCAACATAGATGTCCAGTCTTGATGAAGTGGAGTTTTATAAAAATGTTCCGATTTCGCTAACGAAGGATGATTGAAAAATAAAACAGGACGTGTACACATCAATGGGTGTGAAATACCCAAATCCTTCAGCAAATCAATTAACGTCGGGTTTACCGCTAGTTGATATAATTCAATCAAACCACTTTGAATCATTTTTCCACAGGAAATAAACTCATCCAAATGTTGCTCAAATAGCAATTGCATCTGAGTTAAATAATCACCCGTTATTCCAAAACGCTGAAATTGGATATCAAATATAGCCTTCGCCGCTTGTTGGATTTCGCTAATGAGCTTCGGATCGAATAAACCCGGAACAATAATCAAGCCCTGCTCTTGCAACTCATTTTTTAATGCTAAACGATCCATATCTACTATTTTAACAAATCATCCATCCCTAAAACACCTTTTTTATCTTTCACCCATTCAGCAGCAATAACGGCTCCTAGCGCGAAACCTTCCCGACTGAATGCCTCATGTGTTATCTCAATTTGATCAACTTTGGAGATATATTTAACGGTATGAGTTCCTGGAATAATGGATTCTCTTTGTGACCAGATAGCAACTTCATTCGGTGCTGGAATTTCATTGTTAACCCACTTTGTTTTAGCCGGATAAGCATCGATAATTCCTTCCGCAATCGTAATGGCCGTCCCAGAGGGCGAATCCTTTTTCTCTAAATGGTGAATTTCGTTCGTATAAATATCATATTCCGGATGACCTGCCATCAAAGTGGCTAAGGTCTTATTCAACTTAAAGAACAAATTTACCCCAATCGAATAATTTGATGCGTAAAAGAAAGTTGACTGATGCGTTGCCGTCGCTGCCTCGACTTGCGCTTTTTGCTCTAACCAACCCGTCGTACCGCAAACAACTGGTATTTGCTTCTCTATACACGTCATGATATTAGCAAAAGCAGATGCTGGATTTGAAAACTCGATCGCCACATCAACATCTTGATTACTTAATTGGCTTAATGCTGCTTGATTATCTAGATCAATGCGCGCAACGATTTGATGGCCCCGACCGATCGCTAAGCGTTCGATCTCTTTTCCCATTTTTCCGTAACCAATTAATACAATTCTCATAAACTTCATTTTTTAAAATTAAACGATAAGCTCAAACCGGACACCATACCTTGTGATAAAGGGTCGATTTCCATGATTGGCTTGACTCGAAGACTTAAATCATCAGAGACATCAAATGTCTTTAAATGTGCACTGACATTGGCATCAACAACATTCAATGCCCATGCTAAGACCATTCCGATATACGTATAATCACGGTTACGCCGAAAACCGTCATTGATTCGTTTCAATTGATTGACATCCAAATCCCGCGTAACACCATCCTCATAAGGCACAGCTACCGTGGCAGGCGGAACATAGGTAGGATCATCAGCATGCAAAGAAACAATGTAATAAAAGCTTCGGTATTTTGTGTATCGTACCTGGTTATAATTGGCAATCATTCCCAAGGTAACAAAGGCTCCCGCAACCAAAGGTAATTTCCAATACTGGCGATTATACAATTGCCCCCAACCTGGAATCATGAGTGATTTCAAGGTTGCTTGTCGGGGAATAATTTTATAAGATGTTTTAACAACATTGACAGAATCATTCTTTTCCAGCCGCAAGGAATCCACCTGAGCTGAAAAACCAGTCCATGCAACCATCATTATACAAAAAAAGCACATCAATCGAATACGCATAGCTTACGAACGAATAGCCTCTAGCACTTTCAATAATTCCTCTTTTGACTTGAATGTAATCTTCATTTCTCCTTTACCTGCTTCATTCATTTTCAACGAAACGGGTGCATGAAAAAAGTCGGTCAATGATCGTTGCCACTTGGTGATTTCATCCGTATTTACTTTACCTTCTCCACCCGTTGGGGTATCTACTGCAGGTGTTGCCGATTGACGAACCGCATCTTCTAGTCGGCGAACAGACCATTCTTCCGAAATCGTCTTAAGAAACAATTGTTGTTGGACATCCAGATTCTCAACTGAAATCAAACAACGCGCATGTCCCATCGAAATTTTACTGTCTCGAATGGCAACCTGGATATGCGGCGGCAATTTCAACAAACGCATGTAATTCGTAACCGTTGAACGGTTTTTTCCTACACGAGCCCCCAAATCTTCTTGACGTAAATCACATTCCTCCATTAAACGTTTGTAGGAAAGGGCAATCTCAATGGCATTTAAATTTTCACGCTGAATGTTCTCAATCAACGCCATTTCAATCATTTGCTGATCGTCAGCTGTCCGTACATAGGCAGGAATACGAGTTAAACCCGCAATCTTCGAAGCTTGTAAGCGACGCTCTCCTGAAATCAATTGAAATTTCCGAGGAGCCACTTTACGAACGGTAATTGGTTGAATAATTCCTTGTACCCGAATGGATTCAGCTAAATCTTGCAAGGCTGATTGTTCAAAATGCTCACGTGGTTGATAAGGATTTGTTTCAATAAACTCCAAAGGAATTTCCTCCATCAAATTCACGCCATCTAACCCACCAAGGCTATCCGCCCCTTGACGCGCTGAGCTTTGGAGATTCTCTGAATCCTCCAATAAAGCACCCAAACCTCTACCTAATCCGATACGCTTTTTATTTGCTTCTTGCTTACTGCTCATGTAATGTTAAATCAAATGGTTTGTAAAAGGCCATTTTTCAGGATAATCTCCTTGGCTAAATTCAAATAACTAATAGCCCCCTTGCTATCTGCGTCATGCAGAATCGCCGGAATACCGTAACTCGGCGACTCCGATAAGCGAATATTCCGAGGAATGATGGTTTCAAAAACCATATTTTTAAAATGCGAATTCACTTCATTCACGACCTGATTTGATAAACGTAAACGTAAATCATACATCGTCAACAAAATGCCTTCAATGACTAAACCAGGGTTCAAACGCGATTGAATAATCTTAATCGTATTCAACAATTTACCCAAACCTTCCAAAGCATAATACTCGCATTGTACAGGAATAATGACCGAATCTGCTGCGGTTAAGCTATTAATTGTAATCAAGCCCAGCGAGGGTGAACAGTCCATAATGATGAAATCGTACTGATCTTTAATTCCCGCTAAGGCTTCTTTCATTTTCCCTTCACGATTCGTTAAATTAATCATCTCAATTTCAGCACCTACCAAATCGATGTGCGAGGGAATAATATCCAAAAAAGGCACCTCGGTTGCTAGAATACTTTCCGAAACAGTGGCAATGCCAACCATACATTCATAAATACTCCGGCTCACTTCTTTGGGATTAAAACCAAGTCCCGAAGTTGAATTTGCCTGAGGATCCGCATCAATCAAAAGCGTCTTAAATTCCAATGCTGCCAAACTTGCAGCTAGATTTATAGCCGTCGTTGTTTTTCCAACACCACCCTTTTGATTTGCAATTGCGATAATCTTACCCATGAATGATTTGAATTAATTTTTCGTTAACGAATTGAACCAACAATATTACGAAAAAGGTTTCACATCTTTTTTCAAAATAGAACATCCTCACATGAAATTTTATCAATCAACTTGTGCTTGATTTAAACAAAGATATTTTATCTTGCCCACCGATTATCAACAACCTATTCATGACACAAAATTCTACAGCACATCCGAAAGGCTTATATGTTCTTTATTCCACGGAAATGTGGGAGCGCTTTAATTTCTATGGTATGCGCGCCATACTCTCCCTCTTTTTAGTCAACGCACTTGCATTTAAGCAAAATGAAGCATCGATTTTGTATGGCGGATTTCTTGGCTTAAGCTACCTCATGCCTATGTTAGGCGGATATGTATCTGACCGCTATTTAGGTAATCGAAATTGCATTATTTTAGGTGGCCTTGTGATGTCAATCGGGCAGCTATTTTTATTTGGTTCTGCAAGCACATTCTTAGATAACTTTCCATTAGCAAATTCACTTATGTGGATTGGATTATTATTTCTAATCATAGGAAATGGATTTTTCAAGCCCAATATTTCCTCCATGGTAGGTTCATTATACCCAAAAGGTGATAATCGTTTGGATTCGGCATTTACCATTTTCTACATGGGAATCAACACGGGAGCTTTCCTTGGAATGCTTATTTGTCCCCTGGTAGGCGACATCAAGGTTGATGGAATTCGAAACGTAGAGGCCTTCAAATGGGGCTTTTTGGCTGCTGGATCAGCTATGCTATTTGGTACAATTTTATTTTATTTCCTTAAAAACAAATACATTATTTCCCCTTCAGGTGAGGCCGTTGGGTTGAAACCTGTATTCAATCAAACACAGGTTGCATCGGACGAATCAGAAAAAGCTGAATTTTCAACGAATTCTATCCTAACAACGCTGGCATTATTTGTCGTACTCGTTTTTGGAATCCACTTTTATATTGTTACCGCAGAAGCAAATCCCATAAAAGACTGGATTTACCCTATCATTTATTCGTCAGGTATCAGTTTGGCCTTTCTTATTATGACAGATAAGACATTGACCAAAATAGAACGTGATCGAATTTGGGTCATGTATATCATTGCATTTTTTGTCATGTTTTTCTGGGCCGCATTTGAACAAGCAGGATCATCCTTAACGTTTATTGCAGACCAGCAAACAGATTTACATTTTTTAGGGATTGAATTACCGCCTAGTTCGGTACAAAATGCGAATTCAATCTTTATTATCTTGTTGGCTCTGCCATTTAGTTGGCTGTGGGTTAAACTTCAAAACATAGGGTTTGAACCAAATTCACCAACAAAACAATCATTTGGCTTATTGTTACTAGCCATTGGATATTTCATTATAGCATCGCAAGTGAAAGATTTAGGAAGCAATAAATTGGGTGTAGGCTGGTTCTTTGTCATGTATTTATTTCACACCATGGGAGAGCTTTGCTTATCTCCTATCGGTTTATCCCTTGTTTCCAAACTTGCACCTAAACGCTTCTCATCCCTATTAATGGGTGTTTGGTTTATCGCAAACGCCGCAGGTTATGCCTTGGCTGGTACGCTCGGAGCTTTATTGCCGCCAACAGAAGTTGTTGCAGGCGTAGCATTACCGAGTTTTTTAGGTTTTGAAATTCATAACCTATATGAATTCTTTATGGTATTTGTGAGTTTAGCGGGCTTAGCAGCCATTTTATTATACATCTTAGCTTCTGGACCTTTAAAACGAATGATGCACGGCATCAAATAAAAATTATGCACGGACCTGACCATCAATTACACGAACAACATTTAAAAAGTTCTGATTTTATTACCGATATGGTAATCGGTATGTCTGATGGACTTACTGTCCCATTTGCTCTCGCTGCTGGTTTATCTGGAGCCGTTGACTCCGCTGCTATTGTGACTGCAGCTGGTATCGCTGAAATTGTTGCAGGCTCCATCGCAATGGGCTTAGGTGGTTACTTAGCTGGTCAAACAGAACAAGAACATTATGAAGCTGAATTAAAGCGAGAATACGAAGAAGTTGAGCGTGTTCCTGAAAGAGAAAAAGAGGAAATCCGAGAAGTCTTTGAAGATTACGGCTTAAGTCCTGAAGCACAGGAAATTGTTGTTGAAGCCATATCCAAAGACAAAGACAAATGGGTAGATTTTATGATGCGCTTTGAATTGGGACTTGAAAGACCTAATCCGAATCGTGCTCGAAATTCCGCGTTGACGATTGGTATCTCATACATAATCGGAGGATTCATTCCACTTCTCCCCTATTTTTATGTAGAACAACCCGTCGATGGATTGAAATATTCTGCAGCTGTTACCGTGTTAGCATTATTGATTTTCGGTTATTTCAAAAGTAAAATAACGGGGCAAAATCCAATTATCGGTTCGTTAAAAGTAACTTCGATTGGTGCAGCAGCAGCCACAGCGGCTTATTTAGTCGCTAAATTATTTCAATAACCTAAAGCAGTATCATCCCCCCTTGAATCAGCTCCTCCTTGATATTTTCCATCAGGGAGGACTAAAATTCCCTCAACTAATCCGATATTCCCAGAAGGCGTTAACGCGTAACCTTTGGATTGCAATCGGGCGATTTGCGCTTCATTAAATCGATTCGCTTCATAACGTGTCGAATCAGGTAACCATTGATGATGGAATCGCGGATATTCTACAGCCGCTTGCATGTTCATCCCAAACACCAAACTATTCAACATAACCTGAAATACACTTGTGATAATTGTAGATCCACCAGGGGTCCCTACAACCATTTTTAATTTATCGCCTTCCGTAATGATGGTTGGGGTCATGCTAGACAACATGCGCTTACGTGGTTGAATTTCATTCGCTTTCGTGCCTATTAGTCCATATAAATTAGGAACACCGGCTTTGGCACTAAAGTCATCCATTTCGTCATTTAACAGAAAACCTGCACCGCCAACAAACACTTTACTGCCATAGGAATTATTTAAGGTAGTTGTAATCGAGACGGCATTACCGGCATGGTCAACGATGGAATAGTGCGTTGTTTCAGGACTTTCATAGCCCGGAAAATCACCTGCTGAAACATCAGAACTCTTCGTCGCCTGATCAAATCGCATAGAATTCATTCGCTTTAATAAATATGATTCATCCAGTAAGTTCTTAACAGGAACTTTAACAAAATCGGGATCACCTAACCATTTGGCCCGATCGGCATAAACACGTCGTTCTGCTTCAATCATCAATTGAATTGTTGAATCCGATTTTACCCCCCAGGTTGCTAAAGGAAAAGATGTAAGCATGTTAAACAATTGACCAATAGCCAAACCACCACTTGAAGGAGGAGGCATTCCGATGATTGAATACTGTTTATATTGACTAACTAAAGGTTTACGCCAAATCGCACGGTACGATTTTAAATCTTGATGGGTAATTATTCCGCCTTGACGCTCCATTTCATTGACAAGCAGATTTGCCGTTTCGCCTTCGTAAAATCCACGTGCCTTTTTAACTAATATTCTTTCTAAGGTATTCGCTAAATCCTGTTGGATAAATAATTCACCCGGTGCCCACAGGGAACTATCTGCTTTCACCATATAGGCGCTACCTGGATTAAAACGCAAGAAATCTGTCCGATTTCGATTAAGTCCTCGCGCTTCTTTCTCGGTCAAAATAACCCCATAACGTGCAAGATCAATGGAAGGCTGAACTAAATCAGCCCATGAAAGCTTGCCAAAACGTTTATGCATCGCTTGCATTCCTGCGACCGCTCCTGGAACTCCTACGGAATGTATTCCCACAAAACTCTTCCCGGGTATCACTTGGCCCGTGGAATCTAAGTACATATCACGAGATCCCGAAATCGGTGCAACTTCCCGATAATCCAGGGAGTAAGCCTTTCCTTTTGCATTTCGATAAACTAAAAAACCTCCACCTCCTATATTACCCGCTGCGGGATGACAAACTGCCAATGCAAAATTCACGGCCACCGCCGCATCGATCGCATTCCCACCTTTTTTCAATATTTCAAGTCCAATGTTACTGGCAGCTGGGTGAGTCGTTACAACCATACCTTGTGAAGCCTCAACGAGCGGTTTAATTGTAGCTTGACTATATGATGCTAATGAGAAAAGAAGGAAAAAGAATAATAATATTCGTTTCATAAGAAATTGCATTATTGATGAAATGGCATTTTAAAAAAGCATTAGCGAATTAAAGTAATAATTTCCTCAAAACCTCAATTCATTAACATTGTGATAATAAAAATTTAAATTTACCTTTGTCTTATGTATTAAGTATTTACAAACCATAAAGCAATTTAAAGTGGATATTTTCGAGAAAGTTGTCAAAAACATGGGACCCATTGGAGCTCATGCACATTATTCCCACCATTATTTCTCATTTCCTAAGTTGACCGGCGAATTAGGTCCCCGAATGACCTTCATGGGCAAAGAAATGTTAAACTGGTCATTGAACAACTATTTAGGATTAGCCAATCATCCAGAGGTTCGTAAGGCAGATGCAGATGCTGCAGCAAAATACGGCTTAGCCTATCCAATGGGAGCTCGTATGATGTCTGGAAATACAGATGAACACGAAGAATTTGAAAGACAATTAGCTGAATTTGTAGGCAAAGAAGATTCATTCCTTCTAAATTATGGATATCAAGGTGTCATGTCAATCATTGAATGTATGGTTGATCACCGGGATATCATCGTATATGATGCAGAGTCACATGCTTGCTTAATTGATGGCATTCGATTGCATAAAGCAAAAATGGGAGACTACTACAAGTTTAATCACAATGACATGGACTCATTGCGTAAGAACTTGGAGCGCGCTACGAAACGAACACAAGAAACAGGTGGTGGCATTTTGGTTATCACAGAAGGTGTTTTTGGAATGTCCGGAAAGGTAGGTTCCCTTGATAAGATTGTCGAGATGAAAAAAGACTTCAACTTCCGACTACTTGTTGATGATGCACATGGATTTGGTACCATGGGTGCCAATGGTCGTGGGGTTGGTGAGCACTTAAATTGCACAGAAGGAATCGATTTATATTTCTCAACCTTTGCAAAATCAATGGCAGCGATCGGTGCATTTGTAGCAGCACCCAAAGATATTATCATGTATTTAAAATACAATATGCGTTCTCAAACCTATGCAAAAGCATTGCCTATGCCATTTGTAATTGGAGGCATGAAACGCTTAGAATTAATTAAGAAACATCCTGAGCTACGTGAGCAACTTTGGGCGAATGTTCGTGCGCTGCAAAAAGGATTAATTGAAAAAGGATTTGATATAGGTGAAACAACTTCACCCGTTACACCTGTTTTCTTACATGGTGATTATGATATAAACGCAGTAACAAAGCTTGTTCGTGATTTGCGCGAGAATATGGGCATTTTCTGCAGTATTGTCGTTTACCCTGTTGTTCCTAAAGGACAAATTATGTTACGTATTATTCCAACTTCCTCACATACACTTGAAGATATCGAATATACATGTACGTGTTTTGCTGAAGTTCAAAATCGCTTAAAATCGGGCTATTACAAAGATTAGTATTGATTTAAAGGTTCATTTTAACTTTTTTTTCACTTTTTAAACTTTTTTTTGTCTTTTTTATGCAGAATAATTTGCGAGCTATTCAAATTTTACTAAATTTCGCCTTATAAACGCTTCAAACAGCGAATAAAGACAATCTAACTTTTTTACAACCTAAAAATTCAAATTATTATGAGCAGATTTGCACAAGTAAAAGACCTAATTTTATCATTAGAAGGTGATTTCGAAAAATTCTACGACAAAGGAAACCAGGCAGCTGGAACTCGCGTTAGAGGTGGTCTTCAACAATTGAAAACATTATCTCAAGAAATCCGTACTGAAGTTCAAGAGAAAAAGAACGCAGCGAAATAATTGCAGCTTTCTAAACAATAAAAAAAAGCCCGACATCGGGCTTTTTTTTATGCTCACTAATTCCTAAAATAGGTCGGCATGCATAACAGATGCTATCCCGTCTACCATGATTTTCCCTCGTTCCATTTCATAAACCTGTGTTTTGATTTCAGCAGTATGTTTTAAATCATTCACTGTCGCTACTTCAAACTTGGCTTGATACGTTTGTCCTACGTACAATGGGCGCTTAAACTCAGAAATCTGTTTTAGATATACACTTCCAGATCCGGGAAATTCCATGCCCATTACGCGCGAAAACACACTAGCAATTAACGCTCCATGAATTATTGGTTTCTTAAAAGGGGTTGTAGCAGCAAATGCCTCATCCCAATGCAATGGATTAAAATCACCTGATATTTTACAGAAATCATTTACTTGATCCTGCGTAAATGAAAATTCAATTTCGTAGCAATCTCCTACTTTGATCATATTCTTATATATTATTTAAAAAATGGCGGTAAATTGCACAAAAATCAATGCATGGTTTATTTTATATACAATCCAAACGCTGGGAACAAAAGTAATAGATATCGACAAAAGTTGATAAATACACTGCAAAAGATTCCGAATTCACAGCTTTTACTTACAGAATACCCTCATCATGCAGAGGAAATAATCAAGTCAATCGTTCCATCAACCCCCATTAAAATCATTGCTATCGGTGGAGATGGCACAATTAATGAAATAGGTAATGCACTGAAGGGAACAAACATACCCATGGGTATTATACCCTTAGGCTCTGGCAATGGCTTAGCAAGGCACCTGAACATACCCATGGATACAGTAAAAGCCCTTGAAATTGCGTTGCATGGTCATGCCGACTATATTGATGTATTGGGGTGGAACAAACGAGCATTTTTCTGTACTGCGGGAATTGGCTTTGATGCCAAAGTTGCAGCAATATTTCATGCAGGCAATGGTAGAGGTCTATTGAATTACATCAAAGCAAGCTTACAAGCATTTCAGACATATATACCCATCGAAATTAAAGTAGGCACACAACCGAAACAAAACTACTTTTCAGTAACGATTGCCAATGCCAATCAGTTTGGAAATAATGCATACATATCGCCCATCTCAAATCTGCAAGATGCTCTTTTTGAAATAGTTAAAATAAAAAATGGCAATTTATGGCAGAAAGCCCAACTTGGAATTAGCCTATTTTCGAAAAAGATTCACCAACATACATTGGTTGAAGTATTGCAAGCAAAAACGATCCAACTCCAGTGCGCTCAAGGAATAAATTATCATCTAGATGGAGAAAGTTTACAAACACAAACAGACGTAATTGAAATCGAGCTACTCCCAGAAAAGCTTTTAGTCGTTCATCCTTAAATACTGGGACAACATTTACATAAAATACTGAATATCAATTATTTATAAAATAATTCGTGATTCCAAATCTAATTGGAATAATTTCAAATACGATTTTTATTCAAAATAATTTAGATTTTTTTTATTTGACTTTTTCAAGTAGAAAGCCCTCAGAATGGCTGTATTGTTGAACAATTTTTAGGTCCAAATTTTACCGCGACTATTTTAAGCGAAATTATTTTTTTCGAATTTGCAACACCCCCGAATTTTACTATTTTTGTCTCCCCGCTCAATAAAAACTTTTTAGTTTTTAGTAGTACCCAACCATTAGGAATAAAATTTATAAAAAGGTCTAGCCATTCTAAATATGGAATAGCTTCACTTGAGAAATTATTGACCCCAAAAAATAATAACGCGTACAAATTAGATGCATAACGAGGTAAAAGAATTGTGGAACAAATGTTTGGAAATTATCCGCGGGGATATTTCTGAGCAACAATTTTCGACCTGGTTTAGTCCCATTGTACCGCTTCGATTTGCCAATAATACGCTAACTATTCAAGTGCCTTCTCAATTTTTCTATGAGTGGTTAGAAGAAAACTTCGTTGGCACACTACGAAAAGCCATTGACCAAACCGTTGGGAAACGTGGCATGTTGGAATATTCGATTGTTGTCGACAAAGGTGATCGCAAAAATCCGCCATTGACCTTCAACTTGCCTCCTATTAATCAGCAGAGCCAGCATACAAACTCGTATCGGAATGAAGTAGCTCCACAGGTACAAACGCAAAGTAATCCATTTCAATTCAAAGATTTAGATTCCTTGGAATTAGACTCCTATTTAATTCCAAAATACACCTTTGAAAAGTTTATCGAAGGCGATTGTAACCGATTAGGTCGCGCAGCGGGTATGGCGGTTGCCAACAAGCCCGGATTAACCTCTTTCAACCCGCTGATGATTTATGGTGGTGTTGGATTAGGCAAAACACACTTAATTCAAGCGATTGGAAATGAAATTAAAAATCAATTTCCTGACAAGTTTGTCTTGTACGTATCCACAGAGAAGTTTACGAATCAGTTTGTAAATGCTATTCGAAATAACTCGATTGAGACATTTACCAACTTCTATTTACAGGTGGATGTATTAATCATTGATGATGTACAATTCCTTTCTGGTAAAGAAAAAACGCAGGAAACATTCTTCAATATCTTCAATCATTTACATCAATCTGGGAAGCAAATCATTTTATCTTCGGATCGTGCACCACGTGATTTAGCCGGCATGGAAGATCGACTACTCAGTCGATTCAAATGGGGCTTAACTGCAGATTTACAACAACCAGATTTTGAAACTAGAATTGCCATAATTCAAAAGAAATTACAAGATGATGGCATTCAAATCAATTTTGATGTACTAGAATACTTAGCTCACTCGATTCAAACAAATGTTCGTGAATTAGAAGGGGTGATTATTTCCTTAATGGCGCAAGCATCCCTTACACGTAAGGAAATTGATTTAGAATTAGCTAAATCAACGCTTAAAAGCATTGTTAATGATCAAGAGAAAGAACTTAGCGTTGACAACATCTTAGAAGCTATTACAACACATTTCGATGTGAACATGGAATTATTAACCGGTAAATGCCGTAAAAAAGAAACGGTGTTTCCTCGGCAAGTAGCCATGTATATGCTAAAGGAACTAACAAACCTTCCCTTGAAGTCTATTGGCTACCATTTTGGAGGACGCGATCATAGTACCGTTATTCATGCGGTTCAATCCATCTCAGAAGCCATGGAAACGGACAAATCCGTCGAAAAAACGGTACGTAAGTTATTTAATCGATTCAACATCGCATTAAACTAAAAAAGAGGCCTAAGCCTCTTTTTTTATGCAATTACGAATGTAAGATTACTCTGCAGCTACGGCATCCTTATCCAACAAAGCAGATTCATCGCCCTTAACCTTTTCCTTAATTTTCGCCTCAATCTCTTCCATTAACTCAGGGTTGTCTTTGATTAGGTCTTTCACAGCATCACGGCCTTGACCCAAACGATTTCCATTGTAAGAGAACCATGAGCCCGACTTATCAATGACACCCAAATCAACACCTAAATCCAAGATTTCTCCAGCCTTTGAAATACCTTCACCATACATAATGTCAAATTCAACCACTTTAAATGGAGGCGCTAATTTATTCTTAACAACCTTCACACGTGTACGGTTACCCGTAATTGAATCCGCGGACTCTTTAATTTGACCAGCCCGACGAATATCTAAACGAACAGATGCATAAAACTTTAACGCATTACCACCTGTTGTCGTTTCAGGACTTCCGAACATCACACCAATCTTGTCACGCAATTGGTTAATAAAAATACAGCAACATCCCGTTTTGTTAATGGTACCTGTCAATTTACGCAAGGCCTGCGACATTAAACGAGCTTGTAAACCCATTTTAGAGTCTCCCATCTCCCCTTCAATCTCCGCTTTAGGTACTAAAGCCGCTACCGAGTCAATAACGATAATATCAATCGCGCCCGAACTAATTAGGTGTTCTGCAATTTCTAAGGCTTGCTCTCCGTTATCCGGTTGGGAAATCAACAAGTTCTCACAATCAATTCCTAATTTTTCGGCATATGAACGATCAAATGCATGCTCCGCATCGACGAATGCAGCTATACCGCCTGCTTTCTGTGCTTCTGCAATACAATGCAAGGTCAATGTCGTTTTTCCAGAAGATTCTGGTCCGTAAATCTCAACAACACGTCCACGTGGCACTCCACCGATTCCCAAGGCTAAATCCAAGCCTAATGAACCTGTAGAAATAACAGGCACATCCATAACTTTACTATCTGATAAACGCATAACAGTACCTTTACCATATGCCTTATCCAATTTTTCCAACGTAGTCTGAAGCGCCTTTAATTTCTCAGCTGCTAAGCCTTGAGCACCATCCGATTGTTTTGCCATGTTATATTTATTGATAATTTTGATTAATCTAATTATGTCTAAATTTACCCTTCGATAAATCCTAACAAAAATAGTTAATTGACATTAAACTTTAATCAAATTAGTTGATAATCTCATGCAAGATTTGACACTAAAATTTAATACATTTAAATACAAAATCATTGTCTCCTCTCCCATTGAAAACATATCAAAAATTCTCGTCTACTATTTTATTAGTTTATGGAATAATTTTGTCACTGAACTTTCAAATAAAAGGACAAGAACTGCCCGTATTTCAGGCGAACGAACAGCTTAATTACCGCATTCATTTAGGCTTTATTGAGGCTGCAACGGCAACGATTAAGACAAGTAACGCAATCACGAACATCAATAACCACGCTTGCCGGAAAGTGGAAATTCTAGGCCAAACTGTCACTTGGCTCAAATATTTTTCTCCTGTGGAAGATTATTGGTCGGCTTACCTAGACGTCAACACCCTCGTGCCTATTAAAACAGAAATGCGCAAAAGAGAAGGCCGTTACAAAAAACAAGAACAAGTATATTTTGCACAAGAGACAGGGCAAGCAAAAATCCACTCACCACAAAATACACCTGTAGATAAACTTATCAACATTAGTCCATCCACGCTCGACTTAATTGGAGGTTATTTTTACTTACGAAACAAGGACTTAGCCACCATGAATGTTGGCGAAAAACTTAGCGCCAAAGTTCTCGTAGACGGCAGTATTTATGAAATTTGGTTTATATTCAAAGGATTTGAAACCGTCAACAGCGATTTAGGCCCTGTGAAATGTATCCGAACATCTCTTGTCCTTCCCAAGAACAACTTATTTAAAGATGAGGATGCCATCCGCTTGTGGATCAGCCGTGATAAATATCAAATACCATTCAAAATGGAAGTGAATCTAAAAATTGGCTTTCTATCCATTGATTTGGCCGATTACAAAATCCAGGGCAAAAAGATTTACTAACGCCCCAAAGCTTTTTTATAGGCCGCTAAAACTCTTTCGCGCGCAAATTCATGATTGACAATCGGCTGAGGGTAAGACAATTCTTGAAATTCAGGAACCCATTTACGGATATACGTCAACTCCTTATCAAATTTCTGGGTTTGTAATGTGGGATTAAACACCCGAAAATAAGGAGCTGCATCACAACCACAGCCTGCAGCCCATTGCCATCCCCCATTATTAGCTGCTAAATCAAAATCCAATAACTTTTCAGCAAAGTAAGACTCACCCCAACGCCAATCGATTAACAAGTGTTTAACAAGAAAACTCGCTACGATCATACGAACTCGGTTGTGCATGAAACCCGTCGTATTTAATTCTCGCATACCTGCATCCACAATCGGATAACCGGTTTGTCCTTCGCACCAAGCTTTAAATTCAATTTCATTATTACGCCATTCCATACGGTCATACTCTTTCCGGAAAGCATGTCCATCCGAAACGTGAGGAAAATGAAACAAAATATTAAAATAAAAATCGCGCCAAATCAATTCATTTAACCAAGTTTCCGATACTCCATTCGCTTGTTTAACCAACGAACGAATAGAAAGGGTACCAAAACGTAAATGGACAGATAAACGAGAAGTAGCTCCTTTCGCCGGAAAATCACGATGTGCTTGATACCCTTGAATAATTTCCGTAGAAACCGAATTCCCTGGAAATAATAAACCTGCGTTTGCAAAACCTAAACTTCCTAAACTGGGTAACTCATCTGTGAATTTCACATAATTCTGAAGAGTTTCCGATGGGAAAACTGGCAAAGGCTGTTGGGCCAACCGCTCCTTCCACTTACGTGAATAAGGCGTAAATACAGTATATGGCGTATTTTGCCCGCTTAGCACCTCATTTTTTTCGAAAATAACTTGATCCTTGTAGGTTGAAAACTCAATTCCACGCTGCTTAGCCCATGATTGAATCGAACCATCACGCATATCCGCATATTTTTCATAATCATGGTTACAATAAATGGATTGAATGTCATATTGATCAGCTAATTGTTCATAAGCCGCCTGCGGAGTCGCGTGAATTACCTTCAAAGATGAACCTTGCACAAGTAATCTTTTTTGAATAGAGTTAAGCGCAGACAAAATAAATTCGACACGTGCATCGTGAGTTGAATTCAGCTTTAACAGAATGTTTGGATCAAATATGAAAATCGGCAAAACAGGAAACCCTCCCTTTAGTGCTTCATATAATCCATGGTTATCTTCAATCCGCAAATCGCGTCGAAACCAAAATATTGATATTTTTTGCTTCACTTTTCGTTGTTTACAATGCTAACAAGCCACAAAGTTAATTGTTTAAAAAATATGTCTTGACAAGCCCCCCTTGAAAAGTGTATATTTGTAAATCCAATTATTCTGCCAATTGCGAAAAACCATTTGGCAGCATTTAACATAAACCCATCCGAATGAAATTATCTGAATTCAGATTCGATTTACCACAAAACTTAATCGCTTTAAATCCAACCGAAAATCGTGAAGATGCACGTATGATGGTTGTGAATCGTAAAGAAAAAACGATTGAACATAAGAAATTTACAGATATCGTCGATTACTTTGGCGATGGTGATGTATTAGTTACTAATAACACGAAAGTATTCCCAGCACGTCTTTATGGAAATAAAGAAAAAACTGGCGCTCAAATTGAAGTATTCTTGCTTCGTGAATTAAACCGTGAGCACCGTCTTTGGGATGTTTTGGTGGATCCAGCACGTAAAATTCGTGTCGGCAACAAATTATATTTTGGCGATTCTGACTTAGTAGCCGAGGTTATTGACAATACCACATCACGTGGACGGACGATTCGCTTTCTTTATGACGGCGATCATGATGCCTTGATGCAAGCCATACATGAATTAGGTGAAACTCCCCTACCCGATGAAATTCGATTAAAACGCGCGGCTACAGAAGATGACCGTGATCGTTTTCAAACAATCTACGCGGAACATGTAGGCGCAGTTGCAGCACCAACGGCCGGACTTCACTTTTCAAAAATTGTGATGAAGCGCATGGAATTAAATGGCGTTCAATTCTCACCCATAACGCTACACGTAGGATTAGGTACATTCCGTCAAGTTGACGTAGAGGACTTAACCAAACACAAAACAGATTCGGAACATTTCATGATCGAACCACAAACATGTGATTTCGTAAATACAGCAATTGATAACAAAAAGCAAGTTTTAGCCATCGGAACGACCGTAATGAAAGCTTTAGAATCATCTGTTTCAGCAAGTGGTCATTTAAAACCAATTAATAGTTGGACAGATAAATTCATCTTCCCTCCGTACGAGTTCAAAATCCCTACTGCTTTATTAACAAATTTCCATTTACCTGAGTCAATTTTATTAATGATGGCTTCGGCATTTGGTGGATATGACTTAGTTCAAGAGGCGTATAAGCAAGCTATAAAAGAGAAATACCGTTTCTTTAGTTATGGCGATGTGATGTTGATCATCTAATTTAAAATAGGGTTTGTTTTGAGAAAAATAGCAATCATTGTAGCGGGAGGTACTGGTCAGCGAATGAACAGCGCCGTCGCGAAACAGTTTTTGCTTCTTCAAAACAAACCCATTTTATTTCATACCCTGCTTGCATTCAAAGCGGCAGATGCTAATACCTCACTAATTGTTGTACTTCCAGCGGATCAAATCGCTTATTGGAAGTCTCTTTGTGAAAAATACCCAGAAATCATGCTTGAAACTCCTCACCAAATTGTATTTGGTGGAGAAACCCGTTTTCACTCTAGCAAAAATGGCTTAGCGGCCATTAATTCAACCCAGCCATGTTTGGTCGCAATTCATGATGGGGTTAGACCTTTAATTCAACCTAGCACAATCAACAAGGCTTATGATGTGGCAGCCGACAAAGGAAATTGTGTCGTATCAGTCTCAAGTAAGGATTCCATTCGATTATGGGATTCAACAGCCAATGCATTCAAATCCGTTCTACGCGATGACGTTAAAATCATCCAAACGCCCCAAATTTTTGAATTAAATTCCCTCAACAAGGCATTTAATCAGGCGTATTCGCCCCTATTTACGGACGACGCAAGTGTGATGGAAGCCAATGGAACAATCATTCATCTAGTAGAAGGTGAATATACCAACATCAAAATAACGACGCCCGAGGATTTATTAGTGGCAGAATCGATATTAGCACAACCTAAGTAAACCTATGAACAAGACTTGGAATTGGATTGCAAACCAAATTTTAGCCTATAAAATTGCAATTTTAATCGCTTTAAGTACCTTGACTGTAGCCTTGGTCTATGAAGCAAGTCAAATTCAATTGAGCTATGAATTAGCCAAAATTCTTCCCAAATCAGATGAACGATTCCAATTGTATGAATCGTTTAAAAAGAAATACGGTGAGGATGGCAATATCATGGTGATCGGGCTTGAAAACCCAGATTTATTCACCCCAACTGAATTTGATGCATGGAATAAATTATACCGTGATGTAAAAAAACAATCGGGTATAAAATCAATTTTAGCATTACCTAACCTTCCAATTCTTTATTTGGATAGCGCGGCACATCAATTCAAATCTAAGAAAGCCTATGAGGGGGACTCCACTAGCACACAAATTGCTTTAGATTCCTTGAAATCTACCTTAGAAAATCTGCCGATTTATCGAAATTTCTTATTTACCGAGGACCTGAAGGTACATATGATGTTAATAACGTTGGATCAAAAGACGATTAACAACAAGAATCGAATTCAATTAGTCAAAAACATCAAAAAAATTGGTGATGCATATGCGCAGAAAACCAAACATCCCGTGCATTTTTCGGGAATGCCTTACATTCGAACAGAATTAACAGCCCAAGTAACAAACGAGCTGGTCTTATTTTTGGGATTAGCCATTTTAATAACATCCTTAATTCTTTTCTATTTTTTCCGCTCAATTCAAGTCGTCTTTTTTGCATTGATTGTCATTTTGATTGGAATTGTTGCTTCGCTGGCCACCATCGTACTGTTTGGTTTTAAGATTACTTTATTATCAGGACTAATTCCTCCCCTCATTGTGGTGATTGGTGTACCGAATGCCATATTTTTACTGAATAAATACCATGAAACTTATCTTATTACAAAGAACAAAGAGGCATCATTGGTCGAAAGTGCCAGTACGGTAGGACGTACATTGTTTCTAGCTAATCTGACCACATCGATTGGCTTTGGTGTATTTGCTTTCACGGGATCTGCTCTTTTGGTTGAATTCGGAATCGTTGCTGCACTCAATGTCATGTTAACCTTCCTTTTTTCTTTACTGCTCATACCCATTTTCTTCAGTTACTTAAACCCACCCAAACCGAAGGATTTAGCCCATTTTGAATCAAAACGAGTTAATCGCTTATTAACCAATATTGAAGTTTGGGTTTTCGGCCATCGTAAATTCATCTATAGCATCATTGGTGTAATTTTAGCCGTTTCACTTTATGGATTATCCAAAATAGAAGCAGTAGGTTACATTGTTGACGATCTTCCACAAGACAATGCCATTTACACCGATTTAAAGTTCATTGAAAAACACTTTAAAGGGGTTATGCCATTTGAGGTGTCCATTGATGCGCGAGAACCTGGGAGAGCCTTAACACCCGAGATTTTGGCCAAAATGAAACGTACCGAAAAGTTACTTTCAAAATATCCAGAATTTACCCAAGGACTTTCATTGCTTACCGCAACCAAATACCTCTACCAAGTATACCGAGGCGGAGACCCCAAATATTTCACTTTACCGGGCATCGACGAATTAACCAAACTAAAAGAGTTCAACAGTAGTTTAAATGGTAAAAACAACCTTTTTAATGGCTTCCTTGACGCTGAAAAACGCTTCACACGTATCAGTTTTCAAATGGCTGATGTAGGAACTGTTCGTACAAAACAACTATTTGATGAGATCCAGCCCAAGATTGACAGCATATTCCGTACGGACGTGGAAACAGGAGAAATCTTATCAACTTCCGACAAACGTGCTTATGAAGCTAAAGTAACGGGCAATTCCGTTATTTACGCTTTCCAAACGGAATACCTTCAGAAGAACCTAATTGAAAGTACATTAACAGCTATCTTCCTTATTTGTGTCTTGATGGGCTTCTTATTTAGGAGTTGGAAAATGATCATCATCTCCACACTTCCTAGCTTAATTCCATTAATGATTACAGCAGGCTTGATGGGCTATTTCCACATTGCGTTAAAACCAAGTACCATTTTAATCTTCTCGATTGCATTCGGTATTTCGAGCGATGGAACCATCTATTTCCTCACACGTTACAAAGAGGAATGGCTAAAAAATTCCAAAAATGTTAAACTAGCTGTACAAATTACAATTCAAAAAACAGGCGTTTCTATGTTTTATACAGCGATGATTTTGTTTTTTGGTTTCTTTATTTTCACGGCTTCTACATTTAAGGGGACACAGGCGTTGGGTGTTTTAGTGTCCATTACCTTGCTTATGGCCATGATCTGCAATTTGATCTTGTTGCCTGCATTTTTAATGGGGATGAATAAAAAAGCAATTGAGGAATTAATCGAAGAAGTATAATGGAGGAACAAAAATCCATTTATACGCTTCAATTTTGGTTATTGAGCCTTAGCAATTTCTTGTTTTCAGCAAGCTTTTCCATGATTATCCCCGAATTGCCTGATTATTTGGCAAGCATGGGAGGCAAAGAATACATCGGTTATACCATCGCACTATTTACCTTAACCGCAGGTTTAAGTAGACCGTTTTCAGGAAAACTCACCGACCACATTGGCCGAGTACCCGTAATGGCCTTCGGATCCATCGTTTGTTTTATCTGTGGTGGACTTTATCCACTCATTCATACCGTACAAGGATTTCTTTTCTTAAGGTTCTTACATGGCATGTCTACAGGCACGAAACCTACCGCAACCGCTGCTTATGTCGCCGACATCATTCCAGAAAACAGACGCGGGGAAGCTCAGGGAGGCTTAGGAATCTTTACCGCGACAGGCATGTCCATAGGACCTGCCATAGGGAGTTATTTAGCTGCTACGTATGGGCTGAAAGAAATGTTTTGGATTTCTTCCCTATTCGCATTGCTTTCCATACTCATTCTTATGCGCATGAAGGAGACTTTAGCCCCTGCTATGAAGTCCAAATTCTCCTGGAAATTATTTAACATATCATGGTCAGATGTGTTTGAGCCCAATATATTACCCGTATTTTGGACCATGTTACTTGTTTCTTTTTCCTCAGGCGTCGTTGTCACCCTTTTGCCTGACATCTCCAAGCAAATCGGCTGGCATAACAAAGGACTCTATTTTACGATTTATACTATTTCTTCTATCGTTGTTCGAATATTCTTTTCTAAAGCCTCCGATCGATATGGTCGAATTCCTGTTTTATTAATATCAACAGCCGTATTAGCCGCCTCTATGGCAGCCATGCTTATCCAACTCAATACCTATACCGTCGTGCTATCTGCCATTTTATTTGGTTTTGCATGGGGCTTCAACACTCCTACTTTAGCTGCTTGGACAACAGATTTGGCGAATAAAAATCACATGGGACGTGCGATGGCAACCATGTACATTGCGTTAGAAGTAGGCATTGGTTTAGGTGCCTTATTTGCGGGCATGATCTACAAAGGCCTCCAAGAACGAATTCCGATCCCTTTCGCCATTTCGGGCGTATTGGCACTAATTTCTTTTTTCCTATTATTGCACTTTCATAAAAATTGGCAAAAAAATGGACTTTAATGACTATTTAATCAGTAAAAACATTGTTCCCGCTGTCTTTAAGGAGAAAGAAAGTAGCTTGTTTTACACTTGGGAAACGGCATTTATACAGATGCATCCATCAAGTTTTACCGAGCAATATAAGTTCCAATTGAATAAAATCCGCCGCAAATACCCCTTAAAAACTGAATTTTAAGCGTTTAAATATTATACTTTTCTAATTTATCGCTGTAATATTCAAATAATTAGTTCATTACATTATTTGTAAGATGCAAATCGTAGAAATTTGCAATCAGAAATTATTTAACAACAGATATGCAAGCGAGTGATTTAGAAAATCTGTTTCCCAAGGCGGCAGATATCCCCAAAGAATTTGATTTAACACAGCCCATCGAGCAACGTGAATACCTAGTCAATGGCGAAATGCGTAAATGGACAGGAAAAACACAAGATGTTTGGTCTCCTATTTACGTACAAACAGCCAATGGTTTTGAGCAAAAGCGAATCGGTTCCTATCCGATCACAGATGCGACGGATGCCATGGAAGTTTTATATGCAGGTGTTAAAGCCTATTCAAATGGTCGTGGCGAATGGCCATCAATGTCCGTAAGTCAACGCATCGAATGCGTTGAAAAATTCACCCAAAAGATGATTCAAAAGCGTGATGAAGTTGTAAAACTTCTCATGTGGGAAATCGGTAAGTCTTTAGGGGATTCTCAAAAGGAATTTGACCGTACAGTTCAATACATTTACGATACGATTGGTGCTTTGAAAGACATCGACCGCACCTCTTCTACTTTCTTGATTGAAGAAGGTATCATTGGTCAAATACGCCGTTCTCCATTAGGTGTTGTATTGTGTATGGGACCTTTCAACTATCCGTTGAATGAAACCTTCACAACGCTCATCCCTGCCTTAATCATGGGTAATACGGTACTTTTCAAACCACCGAAACACGGTACCTTATTACACTACCCGCTGTTGGAAGCGTTTAAAGATTCTTTCCCAGCAGGAGTTATCAACACCTTGTATGGACGTGGGAATTCAATCATTCCGCAATTGATGGAATCAGGCAAAATTGATGTTTTAACGTTAATTGGTTCATCAAAAGTTGCTGATAAATTGAAAAAAATGCACCCTAAAGTGAATCGTTTACGTGCAATTTTAGGCCTGGATGCCAAAAATGCGGCGATCGTAACCGAAAGCGCTCAATTGGATGTAGCCATTAACGAATGTTTATTGGGATCTTTATCGTTCAACGGCCAACGTTGTACGGCTGTTAAAATCATCTTCGTTCACAAATCGTTAGCAGAGGCCTTTAACAAAGGCTTAGCTGAGAAAATTGAAGCCTTGAAAATTGGTATGATGTGGGAACCTGGTGTACAAATCACTCCCCTACCTGAACCAAACAAACCGGCATACTTGAAAGAGTTAATCGAAGATGCTAAATTACACGGTGCTAAGGTGGTCAATAAACATGGAGGCGAAAACTTCAAGTCTTTATTCTTCCCTGCCTTATTATACCCAGTAAGTAGTAAAATGAAGGTTTGGCATGAAGAGCAATTCGGACCTGTGGTTCCCGTGGTACCATTTGATGATATCTCTACGCCGATTGATTACATTCACGAGTCATCACATGGCCAACAAGTTGCCATTTTCGGAACAGATGTTAATCAAATCTCTGAGTTAATTGACGCAACCGTGAACCAAGTATCGCGTGTGAATATTAATGCGCAATGCCAACGTGGACCAGATTCATTCCCATTCACAGGTCGTAAAGACTCTGCCGAAGGAACCTTATCTGTAACAGCTGCATTGCGCTCATTCTCTATTCGTACGGTAGTTGCGACGAAGGCAAATCAATTGAATAAGGATATTGTTAATCAGATTGTAGAAAACCAACAATCGAACTTCCTATCTACGCGGTTTATTCTTTAGTCGTAAGAGTTAAGAGTTAAGAGTGAAGAGT
>JBDLUL010000025.1:0-5494 GCA_039805345.1 Bacteroidota bacterium
AGTTTTTTAATGGTTTTGGCCTGATCATTTTTGCCCAAAACAATGAACCGACAAGTCAACTCTTTAGCTAATTCCTTTAACGTTTCTTCAAATTCAGGTGAAACAACAATAACCGAAGCCCCGGAGTTCTCAATCGTATAGCTCAAAGAAGGTAAAGGATAACTCAGGCAAAGCGGTACGACGATACCTCCTGCTTGCCAAATGCCCCATTGGACACGCACATAATCGAATCCCGGATTTACCATAAAGGCCACTCGGCCCTCCCCTAGATCATCGGTCTCGGCTAAAAGCAATTGAGCAAATTCTGCCGATGATTGATGTAAATCAGTATAACTAAAGCTCTTTCCATCGGATATGATGGCAGTTTTATTGGCGTAAGTCAGTGAATTATTGAAAATTTGAATCATAAATAATTTATCGTTGGTAGAGACGCGATACTTCGCATCTTTAATAACCCCAGACTTTAGTCTGGGGAATCGGCGTGAAAAACGCCTCAAACTTTGGCAATCCTGTTAGGTTTGCCAAAGAGAAAATAAACTCAACAGCTTTCGAACTAAAGAATCGGCGTGAAAAACGCCTCAAACTTTGGCAATCCTGTAAGCTTTGCCAAAGAAAACAACACTTAACTCTTAGTTCTTAGTTTTTAACACTTAACTCTTAGTTCTTAGTTTTTAACACTTAACTCTTAGTTCTTAGTTTTTAACTCTTAACTCTTAACTCTATAGTCTATCTCCTGCCACTTCTCCACCCGCGGTATCCAAACCTCTTGAACATATTGATTATGAATCGGATGATTGGAATATAAATCATAAGCAGCTTGATCTTCAAAATCCATACCCAATCCATGTGTATAAGGATTTGTCGCATTGAATTCTTCCAAAACTTGTAAGTTCATCACGCCTGGAATTTGAGCGAGTTTCCTCGATTCAGTGATGAAATATGCTTGCTCTTCTTGCGAAGTTTCCGACTTGAATTTTAAAAATACACTATGATGTAACATAATTATTTGTTTATCTCCAGACTAAAGTCTGGGTTTTTCTAATTTTTTATATCCTCAGGTTTTGGCCTGGGGACCAACCACCTATCGCGAACTTCTCACCTTCACTTCAGACTAGCGACTGACGACAAGTGACTAACGACTCAAAAGGTTCGCCATCAATCGCCACGCTCCAGGTACCCCCGCTGGTAATTCGCGGAAGAAAACGAGTCCCGTATAGATGAATTGGCCTTTGCCATAGCGGCATACTGCGATGTTTCCTTTTTGTTCTGCTTCTCCTGGATCTGAGAACGCCAACGGAAATTGGTAGTGTGCATCCGAGGATTCCCCCAAATAGATGCTACGCTCTTGAATCCAATCATCAAAATCGCGTGTCGTTATTTCATTGGGTGAATGAAATAGGGCATGATCCACTAAGAATTTTGGCGCTGCTTCTTCTTTCGTTATCCGATTACGAGAAATCGTAAGCGGATAAGGTCCAACCGCAATTTTTAAGGGGCCAACAAAACTAGCTGTATTGTACTGAACTACATAATTTCCGCCTTGCTCCACATATTTCATCAATTCCGCATGTGCTTGTCCTAAATATTCCAAGGTGTTGTGCGCGCGAACTCCCGTTAACACCACATCATATTGTGCTAAATGACTCGCTTTTAAATCAGCCTCTTGTAAGAAATCTACCTGATATCCCATTTGCTCCAAACTCTCGGGTACTTTATCTCCTGCTCCCTTGATGTAGCCAATGCGTTTACCCGTTTTCTTGAAGTCTATGTGCAACAGATTGATCGACACAGGTGAAAAATAACGCTGAACAGGAATATGGGCATAATTTATGCTTTCCATTTGCAAGGAATCGACCCAATTACCCTGTGAAGTTTCATAGGCCAAACGTAATTTCCAAGTCTCTTTTCCATCAAATTCCTGGTCCTTTTCACGTAAACTAAAAGTTAAATTTTGTGTTGTTCCCGCCTCAATTCCTTTCGGGAGATCAAGTGCTGCGAGCGTTAAGCCTACTTGATTAAGAAGCTTTACTTGTCCAGGAGCAATTTTCCCGATTGCCTTTATGCTTATTTCTGCCGTTTTATTCACTCCCGAACCTTTTGGAAGCAGAATATTGGGATGATTGATTTGGAACGTACTTCGCGGCGTAATCGTAATGGGTTGGAAATATTCCCCCTTCACGGGATCAACAACGAGTTCTTGTACCGGTCTACTCACCTGAATTTGTTCACCTTCCACAGTAAATTGAGCATTTACAAACAGGGCCGGATCGGGTGCAGCTTGACCAATTTTTGTCTGATCCTTTACTACGAAATGGCCTGTTTCTTTGGTATTTACCAACCAATAAGGCTGGGTAATAGCTTGTCGAACGACTTGATTCGATGTCCAGTTCATCCGTGCATAAGGAATGACAGAATCTTTGAATAAGGTGTCCTTCTCGCCTACTGTAATTCGCAACGATCCGACATGAATTGGACTGCGAACGATGAATTCAGTTTTGATATTTAAAAGATCCCCTTGGGCAACCGTTCCCCGATTCGTATTTCCCGCGAAATGAATGCCAGCAGCTTGTACAATCCATGCATCAATTTGCTTGATTTTCTTGGCTTGTAAATACGAATTACCTAATTTATTTATCGCCTTTCGAACTTGAATCATGTCTGGAATACTCAAATACGGCTTTTCGGCTTGGTAATTTCGAATAATCAAAGATATCATCCGTTCAATTTCAGCACCTGCTGAATTACTTTGCCAGTGATTGGGAACGCCTTCATCAATCGATTTTTTGGGAGCGATACCTGCCAAAGTCTGGAAATATTCTGTCGATTTACCGTGATCAACCGCAAAGCCGAATCCCTGTGATTTGTGTTGGCTCCTGCTCAGTGCCGCTAATTCTGCTGTACTCTGCCCGATGCTTGGGAGGAAATTCCCAATTTGTACTTTGAATTGATCCTCCGAAACGGTTGACGTCCCTGCAAAGCGAAAGGTATTCCAAAGTAATCGGGTAGCCTTCCATGGTTTGATATCGCCTTTCAACTGTTCTGGGAATCGCTTGGGATCGGCTGCTGCCTGATAAGCTTCAATCGCCAAAGCAGCTGATGCCGAATGGTGCCCATGGCCAGCCCGGGCATCCGGAGGAAAACGGGTGAATATGATGTCTGGGCGCAATTTACGAATGACAAAAACCAAATTTGATAAGACTAATTCTTTGTTCCAAAAGCTCAAAGCCTCGTCGGTCGACTTAGAAAATCCAAAATCAAAAGCCTGTGAAAAGTATTGATTCGCACCATCAATTCTGCGCGCAGCCAATAATTCCTGGGTACGAATGAGCCCTAGGGGAATTCCTTGTTCATCGCCGATGAGGTTTTGACCCCCATCTCCGCGGGTAAAAGCAAAGTAATTGGTTTCCCAGTGTTGTTCTTGAGCGAACCAGGCCAGCATATGCGTGCTTTCATCATCTGGATGTGCAGCAACATGCAAAACAGTGCCTGTAGATTCAATGCGCTTTAGGTTCTCCAGTAACTGAAGTCCATTTTGCGCAAAAGCAAAGCATGGGGTTAATAAACAAGCGACAATTAGTTTTTTCATGCGTTTAATCCGTTTCTTGACCATGGTTGGCGGTATGTTCTAGCTAATAATGCGGTTGCCTCGGGATCATTTAAAACCGTTTTTGTATTGGGGTCATACGAAAGCGGTCGACCTAATTTCATAGAAACATTGGCTAAAATACAGGATGCCGTTGAAATATGGCCTTCCTGGATGTCGGCAATCGGCTTCGTTCCTTTGTCGATAGCCGCTAGGAAATCCAGCATATGCAAGCGCGTTGCAGGTGCCGCATTCAATTCGATGCGATCTTCCGTTAAATCTTCTGGGTATTTTTCTCGTTCAAACAGGCATGAACCATGAATTTTTTGGCCTTTAGGATCCACTGGAGTGAAATCATATTGCATGGTACTTAAACGCAGTGTACCTTTTTCGCCATAGATTGTTAAACCCCATGGGTATTCAGGATCAGGCGGTGTTCCCCAAGTACGGTGTTGCCAAACACAGTTCAAGTCATTGTATTCAAATACGGCCGTTTGTGTGTCGGAGATATTTGATTTCCCTTCTTTTTGAACATAGATGCCCCCTTCTGAAGAGATGCGATTAGGCCACCCCAAACCGAGTAGCCAACGGGCTGTATCAAACATGTGCACACACATATCGCCTACAATTCCATTTCCATACTCATTGAATGTTCTCCACCAACGCGTATGTGGTAATCCATCATACGGTCTCAAAGGTGCCGGACCCGTCCAAGTTTCATAATCAAAGAATTCAGGAACGGCTTGCACGGGTGGATTGCCATTATTACGCATGTGGTAATAACAGTACATTTCCACATGCGCTACTTTTCCGAGCATACCGGAATCAACAATTTTATTTTTTGCTTCAATGATATGAGGAGTCGATTTACGTTGGGTTCCCACTTGAACCGTTTTGCCGTATTTCCGCGCAGCTGCTACCATCGCTTCACCTTCTAATACATCAACGGAGATTGGTTTTTGTACATAAACATGAGCCCCCGCTTTCACGGCATCAATCATTTGCAAGGGATGCCAATGATCCGGACTACCAATCAACACAATATCCAATGCATTTTCGGCCAAAAGTTTTTGATAATCCCCATACAAGCGGGGTGTTTTACGGGATTTTTGTCGGGCTGCTACCAACCTACCCGCTTCTGTCAACATATTCCGATCCGGATCACAGAGCGCTACCACATCTACAGGTGCGACTTGCATCAATCGGAACAAATCACTTTTTCCATACCAACCTGCGCCGATTAATCCGACGCGTAATGGTTTAGCTGGATTAACTAAATCCAGCCCATAAGCCCCAAAAGACGATAATGCCAAACTTGCAGACGCTCCTTTGAGGAAATGACGGCGGTTGATGTTAAATGTTTTCATAGGTTATTTATTTGTCAGGTTTTAGTTTTTTAGCCTTAGGCTTCAGCCTAGGGATTCCCCAGGTTAAAACCTGGGGTTAAAATTATGTTTATTAGCAATACTTCACCCCTTAACTCTTAACTCTTAATTCTTAACTCTTACTTCAATAAAATGCTCCCCACCCCTTCCTTCGGCACTTCAATTTCCCAATGTTTATTGTCAAAACTGATCGAAGTTTTAATTACTTGATTCGTTTCATTTTGGAGTAAAACAGCCACTTGCTTGTCTGGACGAATCGCAGCAACACCTTTCATCCCTTTGGGTAATTGATTCAATGCAATACGAATGGAACCTGTTGGGATAAATTTCGATGCTTGGGCAATGATGAAATAGGCTTGATTGCGAGTAATTTGACCGTCTGAACCAATCGTCAGGGCTCCTTTACATTCGGTACATCCTCCTGGTGTATGGGGTCCCCATTGTGGGTCATTTGCCAAATTCCATTCCAATGCAGTTTTGGAATCGTTTACCAACGATCCAATGATGACGTTTTTGATATGCCAAT
>JBDLUL010000026.1:0-15466 GCA_039805345.1 Bacteroidota bacterium
GGTAGACATACCAGACTTAGGATCTGGCGCCGCGAGGCATGGGGGTTCGAGTCCCTCCACCCGTACCAAGGCAAGCCCTCAACACCGATAGGTTTTTGAGGGCTTTTTTTAATTGAATAAATAAACAATTCTATATGAACATTTCACTCAATAAAGCAAGTGATTTACAAGGTCGTTTGACTGTTGTTGTAACAGAGGCTGATTACAAAGAGAAAGTTGAAGCTAAATTGAAAGATTACCGTAAGAAGGCATCAATCAAAGGTTTTCGTCCAGGCATGGTTCCTGCAACTTTAATCAAGAAATTGTATGGTCAGTCTGCATTAGTGGATGAAATTAATCACGAATTGGGTCATGCCGTTAGTGATTATATCAAAGAAAATAAATTGAACTTAGTAGGAGAGCCTTTGCCAGCAGTAGAAGAGGCAGATGCGATCGACTGGGAAAAAGATACTGAATTTACCTTTCATTATGATTTAGGTTTTCACGGTGATTTCACGGTGGATTTAGCTAAAATGAAAGCGATTCAGTCGTATGAAATTAAGGCCGACAAGAAAGAAATCGATGAAACGATTGAAAACTTGAAAAAGCAATTTGGTGAGCAAACGCATCCAGAGACAGCAGAAGATCGTGATTTAGTTTTTGGAACGTTTACACAAGGTGATTGGGTTGAGAAATCTGCTATCCCGATGCACGCGATCCAAGATAAATCGAAGAAAATATTCATCGGCGCGAAGAAAGGGGATACCTTGACATTTGCGATTGATAAAGTATTTGTTGATGCCAAAGCATTGGCTTTAGCAACGGGAAAGAAAGAAGAAGAGGTTGCTGAATTGAAAGGTGAAGTTTCTTACGTTGTGGAAGATATCACGCGTCAAGTGCCTTCAGAAATGAACGTAGCATTTTTCGATAAGGTTTTAGGACCCGGCAAAGCAACGGATGAGAAAACATTCCGTGCGGAAGTTGAGACGATTGTAGGCGAAAATTATGCACGCGAAGCGAAATATTTATTGCGCATCGATGCCGAGAAAGCCATTTTAGAATCTGTTAAAATTGATTTGCCAGAAGCATTTTTACGTACGTGGTTGATTCGCATCAACGAAGGTAAATTTACACCTGAGCAAATTGATCAAGATTTTGATAATGTTAAGCGTGACATCCGTTGGAACTTAATCAAAAACGAAATCGCTGAGAAATTTGACGTGAAAGTTGATTACCCAGAGGTTGTTGAGAAAGCGAAAGATATGGTGCGTCAGCAGTTTGGCGGTTATTTATCTTCTGACCAACCGGGTATCGAAGAAATGATTGAGAAAATTGCGATGGGTTATTTGAGTGACAAGTCGAAAGGAGATAACTTCATGAACTTGTACAATCAAGCATTCTCGGATAAAGTTTCTAATGCGATTGTGGAAAATATTCCAAACAAAACGACTAAAATTGATGTTGATAAATTTAAAGAAATCGCAGCGGCGCTTTAATTTTTGAATTGTCACAATATTTTTGAAAACCCCGCTCTTCGCGGGGTTTTCTGTGAACTAAGGTTCGTACATTTGTGTTTTGCGTATTTAATGCCAAAATATTTTAAATTTGATTTTTAAACATTGAATCCTATGTATCCAAAAGAATTGTCAGGAGAAGAGTTTCGTAAATATGCCGTACATCACCGTGGCTTGAATGGCTTAGCGGTTGATCAGTACATGAATCACATCGGTGATCGTCCATTGCACCAAATTGAAGACATGACACAATACATCATTGAAGAGCGCCCGATGCGTTTTGCTCAAATTGATGTGTTCTCACGTTTAATCATGGACCGTATTATTTTCATGGGTGTTCCTGTGGATGATTACATGGCCAATATCATCGTGGCGCAATTGTTGTTCATGGAATCAACGGATGCGAAAAAAGATATCGTGATGTACATCAATAGCCCAGGTGGATCGGTTTATGCTGGTTTGGGAATTTATGATACGATGAATTACATCCGTCCAGAAGTAGCGACTGTTTGTACTTCCTTAGCTGCTTCCATGGGTGCTGTTTTATTAGCAGGTGGTGCAGCAGGAAAGCGTTCAGCTTTAGAGCATGCACGTGTTATGATTCACCAACCATCAGGTGGAGCACAAGGTCAATCACGTGATATTGAAATCACTGCCCGTGAAATCGTGAAAATTCGTCAAGAATTATATGAAATTCTAGCAAAACATTCTGGAAAATCGTTCGAGGAAATCGAGCGCGATTCGGATCGTGACTATTGGATGAAAGCAGCAGAGGCGAAAGAATATGGTCTGATTGATGAGATTTTAACCCGTACGGTATAATTCATGGCGAGTAATAAAAAAGTAAGTTGTTCTTTTTGTGGCCGAGCGAAATCGGTTATTGAAAGCAATGATGGCATGTTGTTGTCCGGAATTGAAGGGCATATTTGCAATAGTTGCATCCAACAAGGTTATGAGGTGATCAAGGAGGAGCTTGGAGCACCTTCAGCCCCTGCTTCTCATCATCAATTTGAATTGGTGAAACCGAAAGACTTAAAAGCTTATTTGGATGAATATGTTATTGGTCAAGAAGAGGCGAAGCGCCACCTTTCGGTTGCTGTTTACAATCATTATAAGCGGTTGATGCAGCCTGTTTTGGCGGATGATGTGAAGATTGAAAAATCCAACATATTAATGGTAGGGGAGACTGGAACAGGAAAAACCTATTTAGCAAAAACCCTAGCACAAAAATTGCAAGTGCCTTTTTGTATTGCAGATGCGACCGTGATTACAGAGGCAGGTTACGTCGGAGAGGATGTGGAAACAATCTTAACGCGTTTACTGCAAGCGGCCAATTACGATGTGGAGAAAGCCGAATGTGGTATTGTCTTCATCGATGAGATTGACAAAATTGCTCGTAAGTCGGATAATCCTTCCATCACACGTGATGTGTCCGGGGAGGGGGTCCAACAAGCCTTATTGAAATTACTGGAAGGTTCGATTGTTAATGTTCCGCCACAAGGGGGGCGTAAGCATCCGGATCAAAAAATGATTGCTGTAAATACAGAAAATATCTTATTTGTCTGTGGAGGTGCATTTGATGGCATCGATCGCCATATTTCGAAGCGCTTGAATGCGCGCCCAATTGGTTTTTCAGGAGATGATACGTTCCACGATTCATTCGAGAAAGATCAAATTATGAAGTATGTTTCGGCGCAAGATTTGAAGTCGTTTGGATTAATTCCTGAGTTATTGGGACGTTTGCCTGTGGTAACATTTTTAAATCCGTTGGATGCGACGGCATTGTTGTCTATCTTGACAGAACCTAAGAATGCTTTGGTAAAACAATATGAGAAATTATTCACGATGGAAGGTGTAGCATTGCATTTTTCACCTGAAGCGCTAAGCTATATTGTGGAACAAGCGATGCAATATAAATTAGGTGCACGTGGATTGCGTTCCATTATGGAAGCAATCATGACGGATGCAATGTTTGAAATTCCTTCGCAGTCGGAGCTTACTGACTTTACCATCGATTTGACCTATGCCAAATCGAAATTCGAGCGTACCGTTTTTCACCAAATGAAAGTTGTCGCATAATATGAAAAGGATCGGATTGTTATTCATACTAGCTGTATTAGCTAGTTCTTGCGCGAAAAAAGCTGTTGTTGCCGCTTTCGCCCCTACGCCTGTATCGACGGAACCTGTAAAGGCACCGGTAAGTGAGTCTGAAAAACAGCGTGTGATGAATGAGGTGCTCCCTAGCAATAATGTAAATCAGCCAGCCCCGCATCATGTGCAGCAAAATAGCATTGAGGGATCCATGCCCAATGCAGCTGTTCCTATAGCACCTAAATCCCAACAAGAATCTGCTGCTTTGCATATTGACCGAATTCTAGATGCAAGTCCTGTTAAGTCATATGTCAAGAAAGCTTCCTTTCAGAAATACAAGGCTAATCCACAAGGCCCTAAGCATTGGGCACCCCAATTGAAAATAGGTTTGACTTTGTTGGCTATCGGTGTCGTATTAGCTGTTTTTGGATTGGGTTTTGTCGGTGGTTTAGCTGCACTTATCGGCCTGTGTTTCACGATTGTGGGGCTATTAGTTACCTATTAGCATGCATCCCTCGTTGGTTTTGTTGCACGGTTTTGGCGAGGATGCTCGGATGTGGGATGATTTTATTCCTGGTCGCTTTCCTAATCAAACCTTGCATATTCCCAATTATGCGGATTGGTCTGATTGCTTGACTATTGCCGAATATGGCCGAAAAATTGTAGATACCCTTCCTCAAGATGAGACGTTTATTTTAGTCGGCCATTCCATGGGCGGTTACATCGCATTGGAGTTGGCCAAGCAGTTTCCACAGCGAATACAAGGCGTTGTCATGTTACATTCGACGCCTGTTTCTGATTCTGATGATAAGAAAAAACAACGCGATAAAACGGCAGGATTTATTCAAGAACATGGATCTGAGAAGTTTATTCATTCATTTGTGGCTAATTTATTTGCCCCACATTTTGTAGAATCCCATCAAGATTTGATTAATATGCTCGCAAATCGTTACTCCCAATTAAATCAAACGGGATTAATCGCTTCAACCTTAGCGATGAAAGTTCGCGAAGATTTGCAGGACTTTGTACGTTCAACGGACATCCCGATTTTATTTGTGTTGGGCGAAAAAGACCCTTTGATTCCTACTGAAACTATCGTTGAGCTTTTGGCGGGGAAAGACCAACATAAATACGTAATTTTATCAGGCGTTGCGCATCAGGGTTGTTATGAAGCACCCGAGGAAACATACGCGGTGATTAATCAATTTATTAACGAGATTCATGCCTAAGATTATTGTGGCCTTGGACGGCTTTTCTTCTTGTGGAAAAAGTACTACTGCCAAACGTGTTGCGGCAAAATTGCATTATGCTTTCGTCGATACGGGTGCTATGTACCGGGCAGTTGCCTTATATTTTCACAGGAATTCTATCGATATCTCAGATCCGCAAGCGGTCATCGCTGCATTGCAACACATTGATATAAGTTTTGAGTTTAATCAACAGCGTCAGGCTTCTGATACCATTTTGAACGGCGAAAACGTAGAAGTGGAAATTCGGAAGATGTACATATCGGAGATGGTAAGTCAAGTGGCGGCAATCACTATTGTTCGTCGGGCCATGGTTGCGCAGCAACAAAAAATGGGCCAAAAGAAGGGCCTAGTGATGGACGGACGTGATATTGGGACTGTCGTTTTTCCAAACGCCGAAGTGAAGATATTCATGACGGCGCAGCCACATATTCGTGCGCAGCGTAGAAAATTGGAATTATTGCAAAAGGGGGAGGACTTGCCATTAGAAGATATCATTGAAAATCTGCGCATGCGCGATGAAATTGATTCCAATCGGGAGGAAGGCCCTTTGAAACGTGCGGAAGATGCCATCGACTTAGATACATCGTTTCGAAGCATGGACGAACAAGTGGATTTTGTCTTAGCACAAGTTGAACGTGTCAAGCGTGAAAATAAGTAAGCCCTATTTGCTTGTCGGCCAAGGTGTCGCAGGAACCGTCCTCGCGCATCATTTTCTGCAAGCCAACATCCCTTTCCAGATTTGGGATTCTCCCCAACACTTTAATTCTTCCTATGCAGCTGGAGGGATTTTCAATCCTGTTACGGGTCGTAAACTCGAAAAAACATGGTTGGCTGATGAATTGTTTGATTATCTTTTTCCTTTTTACCAACAACTCGAAAATACCTTAGGATCCACGTTTTTTTATCCGATGCCTTTGTTTCGTCCTTTTGCGAATGCAGAAATGAAGCAATGGTTGCTGGAGCGAAAGTCGGAAATCAACCACGATTTTTTAGACTGGACGGATGATGGGGTATGGGTCAAACAGGCTGGCTGGGTGGATGTATCGAGTTTGTTGATTCATTCGAAAACCTATTTTGAAGAGCTAGGCATTTATGCAGCTAAAACATTCAAGGAGGCGGATGCTCAGGATTTTGAAGGGGTCATTTTTTGCGAAGGTTTTCATGCTATCCAAAATCCCTTGTGGAATCAATTGCCTTTTCTTCCTGCCAAAGGTGAATTGATTCGTTTTCAATCTGATGAACCATCACGTGATACTATCTTAAACAAAAATGGCTTTATCCTGCCATTGCCTGATGGCGCATTCAAAGTAGGTGCGACGTATCGTTGGGATGAATTCACACAAACACCTACTGCATCGTCACGTGAAGAACTTACAGGTAAATTGGCTAGCATGGGTGTATCTAATTATGAACTATTGGATACTTACGTGGGAATTCGACCGGCAACACAAGATCGCAGGCCATTTATTGGAATGCTTTCGGATAATATCCATGGTATATTTAATGGGTTTGGCTCAAAAGGCGTATCCTTAAGTCCCTATTTTGCGCGGGCGTTTACGCAAGATATATTAGGTGAAAAAGAACTGCAAGCGGATGTTTCAATTCGTCGCTATTCGCATTTATTTTCGGTATAAATCCTTAAATTTGATTTCGTGTAAAATTCTATCGGATGCGCTTTTTCCGTTTGCTTTTATTGGGCTTGTTTTCTTTGCTGTTTGTACAGCAATTACAAGCACAAGATTTTTACCCGAGCCAACGTGCTTGGGATAAGACTCGCATTCAGCATCAGAAATTTGTATGGAAGTATCTTGCGAATCAAAATTTTGAGGTCTATTATTTTGGTAAGAATGAGGCTTTAGCTCGAACGACATTACAACTATTGGATGCAGATTTTCAGCGGATCACCAATTTACTATCCTATACACCGTATCAAAAGACGCGTATTTTTGTCTATCCCTCTGGAAATGAATTAGCGCAGTCAAATAGCGGAATAAGTTATGCGAATGCACAAGAGGCAGCTGATGAAAATCGAGCTAAGTTTCGAATTGAAATTGCCTATCAAAATCAGTTCCAAGCGTATCGGTTGAATTTGTTGAAACAGTTGTCGCAGGTTTACTTACATGATATTTTATTTGGAGGTAGCATCAAGGATGCATTGCAGAGTTCCTTGTTGTTGTCGGTACCTGAATGGTTCACCTCTGGACTTTCGGCTTACCTCGCGGCAGGAGAAACGGCTTCTATGAATCAATACATGTTTCAAGTAGTCGTTGCGAATAAAGTTCGCAAGCCCGTTTTGGCACGAGGAATTGAGGCTGAATATTTAGGTCAATCGATCTGGTCTTACATTGCAAGGGTTTATGGTGCGAACCAGATTGGGAATATCGTCAACTTGACTCGTATTATTCGAAATGAACAATCCAGTATTTCCAGCACACTCCGGAAGCCGATTGCTAAATTCTTGAAAGAATGGTTTGAGTTTTATGTTAGCGAGGCTAAACAGTATGACGTAAATGTACAAGATGTACCTCGGAAGGCATTGTTGGCTTTTGATATGACGAAAGGCGAACAAATTCGTGATGTTCAATTGAGTCCGGATGGCAAATGGTTTGTCTATCTTCTGGATGATTCAGGCCGATTCCGCGTGATGTTAAGATCATTGCTAGGTAATTCGACGAAGGAAATTTTTCGTACAGGATTGAAAGATCCCTTGCGCAAAGAAACAAGTGTGTCCCCTTTGGTTCAATGGGCCGCGAATCAAGATTTATATATCCTAGCGAATCAAGAAGGTAAAAGTTTTCTTCATGTTTTTCAGTGGACGAAACAGACTTTAAAACCTACGTCTAAACGTAATTTAGGAGATGTTCGTTTTTTGGATTTTGAATTAAATGCAAATGCCCAGCGGATGTTGGTCCGTTCCTTTAAACTCGGCCAAGTAGATGTCGGTATCTATGATATTCGTCGGAATCGACTGACTTCCCTTACACAAGATTCCAATCAGGAATCTGAAGCACATTGGTGGGGAAATGAAGGGGATGTTATTTATCTGACAGATCGGATTTCAGATAGTACATATCTGAAAGAAAAGGGTTTGTTTGTTATGAAACATTGGCGTGCGGAAGATCCAGCCAATGCGAAAGAGCTTTTTATGCACAAGGGCACCATTCGAAATGTTAAGCCAATTTCAGATTCATTGATTTATTTTTTGAATGAAAATCCAGCAGGGAATGAATTGGTTTCCTATCATGCTACAGATCAAAAGTTATATCAGACCATTGTAAAATCTGGGGATTGGTCCACATTCAGATGGGTAGGTGATCAACTATTGGTACAAAATCGGGCAGTTCTCGCTGAACAAGTGCAACAGCTTGATGTGAAGTCGCTCGCAAATGTTCCGAGCTATTTATGGTATCCCATGCTGCCAGACACAACAAGTGTTTTAGCTCAGCCTATGCTAAGCGATGAAAATAGACGGGTAACGGATGTGCGAAAATCACGCATTGAGCGCCAACAAGCCTTGCGTTTACGGAAAGATTCTAATCGATTAATTGGCCCTTTGGATTACCAAAATTCTTTGGTTCTTAATGGTTCAGAAGGTAGTTTTAAGGTTGATCCTATCCGAGGATTAGGCTACAGTATGGATTTGAAAATGAATGATTTATTGGAAAATCATTTGTTTAAAGTGGGTTCCTATGTTTCTGCCAATATCAAGAACGTTGACCTTTGGGGTGAATATAATTACTTGGGCAATCGGGTCGATTGGACATTGCGTGTTGATCGCAAGATATTGGATCAGGAAACGGAGATTCTTTCTCAAAAAATTCGTTACAATCGTGCGGAATTGACGGCGGTTTATCCATTTAATTTGTTGAGTAAACTAAGCGTATCAGGCATGTTTACGAATAATCGGGCGATCGATCAATACAATGTGAGTACGCCTGAAAATGTGTCTTCCTACGTGGGAGGGCGCCTTACTTATACATTTGATAATACGGTACATGTCGCGGAGAATCTGCAAACAGGTTTTCGTTTATTCACGGGTGTTGAGTTTCAGCAATCCATGCAAAAGTCTTCCTTTACACGAATTAATGTAGATGCGCGGAAGTATCTGAAAATTTCGAATAGCCTATTTTTAGCAACTCGAATTTCGGCATCCCAAGCTGTGGGAAATGCTGCCACGCAAACCTTATTAGGCGGAATGGATAATTGGTTGTTTATCGATCGTGAGGTACAAAATAAAGAAAATCCATTAGGTACAGCTGGAATTGCTCAACGCGATGTTTTCATGAGCGATTTTGCCACTTCGTTAAGGGGTTTTAAAATGAATAAATTGGCGGGGAACAGCCATTTATTGCTCAACGCAGAATTGCGTGTTCCATTGAAATCTCTCTTAGGGCCTAGTTATGCCAAATCTCAATTTTTGAATACGTTTCAAATGGTAGGATTCTTCGATATGGGTAGTGCATGGACAGGGGCAACGCCTTTTTCTCGTTCAAATGGATTTAATACGAATACCTATGGGGGTAATACGAATCCATTCCAGGCGACAGTAACTGATTTTCGAAATCCATTTTTGTTTGGCTATGGGGTAGGTGCCCGAGCCAATGTACTTGGTTATTTTGTCAAATTAGATTATGCTTTTGGCATCGAAAATGATGAAATTAAATCACCTATTACGTATTTAACATTAGGTCATGACTTTTAGATTACTTTGTATTTTCCTTTTTGTTCAGTCTCACCTACTTGCACAAAGTTTGTCAGTTTCTAATTTGCCGATCTTGCAAATCAATACCAAGGGCGGGATGATTGTAGATGAGCCAAAAATTCCCGCTAAGTTTAGTTTGTTTGACCGCGGGAAGGGCCAATTGAATCAATTGACAGATAAGCCATCTTTTGTTTTTTGGGCCGGTATTGAATACCGAGGAAGTTCTTCTCAGGGTGATTGGTATTTCTTGCCAGGTTTGGTCAAAAAACCGTATGGCTTTGAAATCAGAACAGATTCTGTTTCGATTCAAGCTGCGAAATTGCCTTTAGTGCAAATGGCTTCAGAATCTGATTGGGTGTTGAATGCTTCGTACAATGATCGAACATTTTTACGTGATGTTCTTGCACAACAATTAGCTAGCCAATTTGGCTTGCAACATTCAAAAACACGCTATGTTGAGGTGATATTAAATGAAGCTTATCAGGGAATTTATATCTTGATGGAGAAGATTAAGCAGGGGGGAGGCCGATTGGACATTGCCGATTTAACGCCTACAGATAATGCTGGAGATGAAGTTACGGGTGGTTATTTAGTTAAAATCGATAAGTCGAGCGGAGCCGCATCGCGTAATTGGAATAGTGCTTACGTATCTGGAAAAGGGACTGAAAAAGGGCTATTCCAAATAGAATACCCGAAGATGGAAAATATGACTACGCAACAATTTACGTACATAAAAAATTACGTAAATGCGTTTGAGAAAAGTCTTCAAGAGGAGAATCCCATGAAGGCAAATACGACGTATCGATCCATGATGGATATGCCTTCGTTTGTAAATTATTTCTTATTGAATGAGCTATCACGAAATGTAGATGGTTATCGATTGAGTACATACTTTTATAAGGACAAGGACTCAAAAGGTGGAAAATTAACGATGGGTCCAGCATGGGATTATAATTTGTCTTTTGGAAATGCTGATTATTACGATGGCTATTTGCCTCAAGGATGGGTTTATAATAAATTAGAATTGACGGAGGGAACGCCTGATTATTTCCAAACGCCATTCTGGTGGGGAAAGTTGATGAAAGATTCTGTCTTTGTGAATTCAGTGAAGCGACGTTGGAATACTTTGCGGAAAACCACGTTGACTCCCCAAGCGATATTTAAATTCATGGATTCCACAACGGTAGCGTTGAAAGATCCCATGCAGCGAAATTTTGGTCGTTTCCCTTTGTATAGCAAAAAAGTATGGCCTAATTATTATGTAGGTAATAATGCGAATGAAGAATTATTTTGGATGGAGAATTGGATTTCTGCGCGTATTACTTGGCTGGATGCTGCGATTAATCGACTGGATGCCTCAATCGTTTTAGGGAATGAGGCGGAGGTTTCGATTCGGGCATATCCTAACCCTGCAACGGATTTGATTCAGTTGGAATTTCCGCTGCAGCAAGATGCAAACCTTCACGTGGAAATTTATGATCTAATGGGTCGATCTGTCCAACGTAAACAACTCGGTATGTATACGAAAGGAGCCAAGGTTATCCCGCTGGATATTTCGAATCTTGCACCCAGTCGGTATGTCGTCGCTATCCTCCATGATGAGGCTGTCCTGTATCGTTTCCCCGTGGTTAAAAATTTGGACTAGCAGTCTATAGCTTAAATTTTATCAAATGTCCCAAATCGTCGATATTATACCTTTGTTGGCCGCAACACGGAAGGCTTCTACCCAGTTGGCTTTCGCGGATGCGCGTACTAAAATTGCGGTACTACATCGTCTCGCGGAACTTCTCATTGAGCAGCAGGATACGATTATTACGGAGAATTCAAAAGATTTGGCAACCATGGATTCCCAAAATCCCATGCGTGATCGTTTATTGTTAACGGAGGCTCGAATCGAAGTACTTGCGGCAAGTCTACATGATGTGGCAGCCTTACCTGATCCTTCTGGTCAACTATTGCTTGATAAGGTTCTTTCGAACGGCTTGAAATTGCAAAAGATTGCTGTGCCTTTAGGTGTTGTGGGAGTCATTTACGAATCACGTCCCAATGTAACAATTGATGTAGCTGCCTTGTGCATTCGCTCCGGAAATGCGGCTGTATTGCGCGGTGGGACAGATGCCTGGTTTACGAATCAGGTATTGGTTGGCCTAATTCATGAAGCACTTATATCTCAACAATTGTCTTCCGATCTTGTGCGTCTTCTACCTACCGATCGTTCGCATGTTACCACCTTACTTCAAGCGACGAAATACATCGATGTCATTATTCCACGTGGGTCAGATGCCTTAATCCAACGGGTTCGTAGGGAATCTTTAGTTCCGACTATCGAAACGGGGGCAGGTGTGTGCCATACATATGTAGCTGAAACAGCCAAGCTTGAAATGGCTGTACCGATTGTTGTGAATGCCAAAGTTTCGAGGCCATCGGTTTGTAATTCGTTGGATACGGTAATTGTTCATCGGTCCCAACTAAATTCCTTTGTGCAAAAGATTGCAGCCGATTTTATTCCATATAAGGTTCAAATATTTGCTGATGCGGCTGCGTTTACAGACTTAGAAGCCATTCAATATCCTTTCTTGCATCGTGCAGAAGCGGCAGATTTTGGTCGTGAATTCTTGGATTTTGCCTGCTCGGTAAAAGTCGTGGATGACTTAGCCGAGGCATTGAATCACATCGATCAATATTCTTCTCGCCATTCTGAGGCGATCGTAACCGAGGACGCCTCTGAGGCGGAATTGTTCTTGCAGGCCGTTGATGCGGCTGCCGTTTATTGGAATGCTTCGACGCGTTTTACGGATGGCGGGGTATTTGATTTAGGTGCTGAAATCGGAATTTCAACCCAAAAATTACATGCACGTGGTCCATTTGCTTTGGAGAAATTAGTGACGGAAAAATGGGTGATTCAGGGGACCGGACAGGTTCGCTAGTTTAGAATTCGTGATCTAAACCTAATTTTTGTTTCAATTCCCCTAAGATAGGGTGCTTTTGAACCAAGAAATCATATTTGTCTGATTGTGTATACAGGAGCTTTTTGTCTCCATTTTCTTGTATTGTAACATCCAAAACAATATCAATCGCATAGTTTTGTAGGCGTTCACGTAAAGTACCCAAAACCTCCATGCGCAATTGCTCATTGAAGTGCTGTACCTGAACTTCATTCTCCACTTTGATATGGGCAACCGTATCGATTAATTCAATAGGCCGGTCCATCATGACAAATTTGTTGATCAAATTCGCATCCTTGAATTTTTGAGCAATTTCATTCCATATGCCCAAGAATTTTGTTGAATCAAAATCTTGGTTATTGAAATCATTCGCTACCGCTTGTTCTTTTACCTCGTCTTCTTGTGCCTTGGGTTTAATCACACTCTTACTTGAGCGTAACCCACTAAGTCCAGCTGTGGGCATTTGGCCAACAGGTTTAGCTTGTGGTTTAGGAGCCTCTTCCGCAAGGACAGGCGTAGGTTCCATAACTGGATCACTTATGACAGTTTCTGTCACGGGTGCTGCCGCTACTTCAATGACTGGAGGTGTTGAAACAGTTGTCTGTGTTGTGGCCCCAGCGCTTTTAGCTTGGGGCTCAGGCTTTTTTCCGGGACCGCCCTCCGTGGCTAGTTGGTAAACGGATGGTAAATAATTGATTTTCAGTAAGCAGAGTTCGAGGTGTAGTCGGGCATTTTTCGCCGACTTATAATTACTCTCACACGTTGAACAAATGTTCATGGCGGAAAGCAAGAAGGATGTGCTCGTTAATTCGGCTTGTTGTTTGAATTTGACTTTGGATTCATCTGAAATTTCCATTAATGCCAAGGTTTGAGGGTCTTTAGCAAATAATAAATTTCGAAGGTGTTCCATGAAACCACTGATGAATTGCTGTCCATCAAAACCCTTGCGCATGATTTCGTCCAATAAAACGAGCGTCTCTACATGATTTTGTTGGATTAAGTGATTCGTCAAACTTACGTAATAATCACTGTCTAAGATGTGCAAGTTTTCGAGCACATCTTTATGACGTAGTGCATTGTCAGTCGAGAATGTGACATTCAAGTCAAACATAGAAAGGGCATCGCGCAAACCACCATCGGCTTTGATTGCGATCAATTCCAAGGCAGATGGTTCTGCTTGAATATTTTCCTTTTGTGCAATATTGGCTAAATGGTCAGCCATGTCTTTCCATTGAATCCGATTAAAATCGAATATCTGGCAACGAGACAGAATGGTAGGTAATATTTTATGCTTCTCCGTCGTAGCAAGAATGAAAATCGCATAGGATGGGGGTTCTTCCAATGTTTTCAGAAAGGCGTTGAATGCCGCAGCTGAAAGCATGTGAACCTCATCAATGATGTAAATTTTATAACGGCCTCGTTGCGGAGGATAACGTACTTGATCAATGAGGTTACGAATATCATCGACTGAGTTGTTCGATGCCGCATCTAATTCATGAATCGTTAAGGAAGTATTATCTTGGAAGGATTGGCAAGATGGACATGTACCACATGCCTCGCCATCTGTTCCGATGTTTTCACAATTGATTGTTTTCGCTAAAATACGCGCACAGGTTGTTTTACCTACGCCCCTTGGACCACAAAATAAGAAGGCCTGTGCCAAATGGTTTGACTTAATGGCATTCTTTAAGGTGGTGGTAATATGACTTTGGCCAACGACCGAATCAAATTGGGTAGGTCTGTATTTTCGTGCTGAAACAATAAAATTTTCCATACTGCAAGTTAACTTTTACGTAAGCAAATTCCAATAAGCTAGTTGGGTAAATGCAAGATTGCACTGACAGGGAAATGGTCCGTAGGGAATCGTCCCGCCCATGTCTCTGAGTGCGTAGCGTGCTGGCTACAGGCTACCCCATTTTTGACAAAAATGTAGTCGATGTGTTTGCCTTCTTGTTCCTGTTTAAATCCATTGAATGAACTAAAGGGGCCATAATGGCCGGCTTTACTGATGGATTCAGCGTCGATCAAGTGCTGTGGATTTGCCTTATTTAAAATGATCTGAATGGGTTCGTCGTCCGGAGTTGCGTTGAAATCACCGGTGATGATCGCTGGATATTTACCTGCAATTTCGGCTACTTTCGCTAATACAAGTTTGGCACTTTCGCGGCGCGCCACTTTTCCTAAATGGTCGAAGTGCGTATTGAATACGAAGAATTTCTTACCTGTTTTGATTTCGTTGAATTCACCCCAGGTGACGACACGGCGGCAAGCAGCATCCCAGCCGAATCCTACTTTTTCACAGGAGTCGGAAAGCCAAAATGTCTTTTCTCGGATGAGTTTGAATTTAGTCTTGTTGTAAAAAAGTGGAGAGAATTCGCCGGCCTCGTTTCCATCATCTCGCCCTTTTCCAAACCATGCATAACCCGGTAGTGCTTTCGCAAAATCGTTGATTTGATGCACGAATGCTTCTTGCATTCCAATGATATCCGCTTGGTGGTATTGGATTAATTCTGCACAATGTTTGGCACGGTATTTCCATTGATCTTGGCCATCTGATTCGGTATCTAAACGGATGTTAAAGGTCATGGCTTTGATTTGGCCATGGCTTTGAAAGCCTAGTAAAATGAATAATAAAACGCAGCTCAAGGTTTTCATAATATTTTCGATTTGAGGCCAAACACGGTCTTTTTTGCCGTTTTGAATAACAAAATCCGCACCGCGTAGGTATTGTTCGGGTTGTGGTTGCAAGTCGATCATTTGCATGATTGCCATGTAAGATGAATTGTTTCTTTTTTGAATATTTTGAATGCGCTCATCCAATGGACAGCTCACGGTAATGAGTTGCTTGAGTAATTCAGGTTTGTTACGAGCGGTTATAAGCGCTGATTCGTATAGATAGAATGGCGAATCCGGTACATTGTCCAACCAAGTAACAGCCGCTTTTCGGACAGCGGGATGGATAATCGCGTTGAGTTTTTGAATGTC
>JBDLUL010000027.1:0-4669 GCA_039805345.1 Bacteroidota bacterium
GAAACAACACGAGAAGGCGTAAAACAAACGGAATGGCGCCCCAAACAGCTCTTTCATTACATTCAAGATCGTTACCTTACTCCTGATTTCGTTATTGATATTTCAAAGCATTGGGCAACCAAAGAAGCATCCATTCGTGCTTTCCGTAGTCAGTTCTTTGACCCGAACTCCATAGAACCCGCTTCGTATATTTCAAGCCCTGAATTCCTGAATTTCATCGAGGCGCGCGCCCGCGAAATGGGACATAAAATTGGCGCTCAATACGGTGAAGGTTTTCAAACACAAAAAACCATCGCGATTCACGATTTAGCTTCACTCCTTTAGTAAGCCTGATACGAAGCGAAAACCTTTTGCATGTACGCTTGACCAAAGGTTAACAGGTTTTGCTCGCCCTCTTGCTTGATGATGCGTTTTCCAGCATTATCAAAACTAGCAAAACTTCCTTTCCGAATCACACCGAAGCCATTATCCCAATCAAAAAATGCATATCCCTGATTTGGGTCCGTGGCAAACAAATCTTGACTAAACCTAAATCGACTCCCATCGAAGCCGACCTGGCCTAACAACGATTTGGCGATATCCGTTTGGCTACCGAAGACCGCTAACTGTTTTCCTCGAAATTCCGGTTTGATCACATCGCCAAAAAACAAGAGCGGTATATGAAATCGTTTCGCTTCTGATATCGCATACTTTTCTTTCGGCAATCGATGGCCATGATCAGCCACAATCACAAATAAGGTATTTTTAAACCAGGATTCTTTTTGGGCTAAACGTATAAATGACCCCAAAAATTTATCCGTATAAAAAGCGGTACTCCGAAAACGGTTCGGTAAATCTGCCCCGGGAAACCGTGGCGACTCCGGAATCTCAAAAGGCTCATGGTTAGACAAGGTCAGCATCGTCGCAAAAAATGGCTGCTTTAGTTGGCCTAATTCCGTCCGAAAACGGTTAAATACCACACCATCATGCGCCCCCCATTTGGAGTTCTGATCCTTTTCTGCAAAGGCATGCTTATCCGTCAATCGGTCAAATCCATGACTTAATACATAGGGCTTAAACCCAAAAAACTCACTTTCCCCTCCATACATAAATGAGGTTTGATATCCTTGTTCTTTAAAAACCTGGGCAATGGATGGAAGGTGCTCTTGCTTATCCGTTTCGGAAATAATGCTCTTGGTTGCTTGGGCAGGAAATGCGCTCAATACCGCAATCAGTCCCTTATCTGTTCGATCGCCAGAGGCATACACATTCGTAAATGAGATTCCCTGACGCATCAAATTTTCTAATTCAGGACTAATTCCTTTTTCTCCTCCCAAAGAGGCAACTACATCAGCCGTATAACTTTCCAGGATGATGAATACGACATTAGGACGCTGAATACGTAATAGCTGTGGAGCTTGTAAGGTATCGGCCAACTGATATGGCCTCAATATTGAATCCACTTGTGCGGTAGGCAAATACTGAAAATCGCCCGCATTGCCAGCAAGATTAGTCATGACGTCTTGCGCTAAGTTCCATTCGGTATTAACAGAGGCATGATTCAAAATGGGTTTTGCCGAAAAATACGACATACTTTGACTGATGGGGGCTAATTGCCATCCACCCCGCACGCTTAATAGAGTCATTCCCAATACGGATAAACTGAGAATTAAACGCGATAACCAGGGATAATTAGGATTGCTTGTCTGAATAAAGAAGCGAATCAGCCAACTGAAGCATAAAACCTGCACCACTAAAATCCCAACGGTCAACCCGATTCCTGTTTCTAAACTCGAAATCGTGGATTCATAGGGGTAATTGAAAAAGATTTTAAAAACTTTCAAATTTACCTTTGCCCCCCATTCTCGGTAGATATTCAAATTGATGGCACTGATGAGGGCAAAAAGTCCGATAAAAAATCGATGATACAGCAACAAAAACCGCGCGGAAATAAGCTGCCTAGCGCATAGAATTTCAATCGTCCAGCCGATCGCAGGTAAAATAAGTACATAACCCGCCATCGAAACATCGAGTCGGAGCGACGCCAGGAAAATCGTCAAAATATCCGACCAAGCAGAGTCTGCCAGTGTTTCCCAAAATTGAAGGACAAAAGTTAACCTTTCGACTAAAAAGAAAATTAGCCAAAAAGCATATAAACGAATAAGATTAATGAGGTAGTTCAATCAATAAAACGTTTGGTAAGGTCTTGAAAAGAGTCGATCCGACGATCCCGCATGAACGGCCAAATCCGACGGTATTGCTCCTGCGCATCTAAATCAATTTCCACCACCGCGACTTCCTCGGTATTATGAGGAGCTTGGTAAATTATGCGTCCAAAGGCGTTACTAACAAATGAGCCTCCCCAAAAAGTTTGGCCATTTTCCTCCCCTACCCGATTAACCGCAATGACGGGAACTTCATTCGCTACCGCATGGCCCCGTTGGACCGTTTGCCAAGCTTGATATTGTTCCCGGTTGATTTCGCTGTTTGTTTCTTGATTATCCCAACCAATCGCCGTGGGGTAAATTAAAACCTCTGCACCTTTTAAGGCAGTCAAACGTGCTGCTTCGGGGTACCATTGGTCCCAACAAATCAAAATTCCTAATTTCCCATAACTCGAATCGAATACTTGGTAACCCAAATCACCCGGCGTGAAATAGTATTTTTCCTCATAACCTGCATCCTGTGGAATATGCATCTTACGGTATTTTCCCAGGTAACCTTTGGCATGATCGAGTACCGCACACGTATTATGATAAACACCCTTGCTTCGTTTTTCAAACAAGGAAGCAATAATGACAACTTTTAATTCCTGCGCCAGCGCTAATAAGGTATCCGTTCCAGGTCCCGGAATGACTTCAGCTAAATCGAAATAGGCCGCATCTTGTTTGTGGCAGAAATACACCGAACGATATAATTCCTGCAAACAAATCACTTGCGCACCTTGGGCAGCTGCTTCCCGGATTTTTGCCTCCGTTTTTTGTTGGTTCACTTGCACATCCTCTGAACAAGTTAATTGCAATAAGGCAAATTTGATATTTTTCATAATGCTTGAGCAGCGTCCTTTATCGCTGAAAGATCCAATGAATTCATACAATTAAAATGTCCTAATGGACACACATTTGAACCTTGTGTCGAGCAAGGCCGACAAGCAAGATTCGTATTTTCGATTACGGTGAATGACGTTTTGTAAGGGGTAAAACCTAGTCCCACATGCGTACTTCCCCAAAGCGTAAACAAATTAGGATGCTTCAACGCGGCAGAAATGTGCATCATCGAAGAATCATGCGCAATAACCATGGCAGCTTGCTGAGCCAAAGAAGCACTTTGTGAAATGCTCGTTTGCGAGCACAAGTTGATGACTTTCGCGGGAAAGAGCGTTGCTAATCGGTATCCAATTTTCTCATCCCAATCATCGCCGACCAGTACGACCTGCTGCGGAATTGAATCGATTAATTCAATCATTTTAGGATACGAAAGAACCTTTGTTTGATGTGCCGCTCCGATGGCGAAAAGCACGAAAGGCTTTTTGATTCCGTAATCCGAGAGATGTACAATCGATGCATCCGGGATAAAATAATCCAAGCCTTTCCCATCGGAATGTAGCCCGAGTGAGGCCAAATTTCGATCTACGAGATGCCCGGGCAAGTGGTTAATTTTCTTTTTAATGAAGGTATTTCGCGCGCTTGTGTATTTATTAATCTGCTTAGGAATTTTACCAAGCAGTAAACATAAAACATGAGAACGCAAATTTTTATGTAAATCGTAAACCGCATCAAAACCCTCTTTACGAAGTTCTGCGGCAAATTTCAAGATATTTCCATCAAAGCTATGCACTTGGCGCACATTGGGATTTTCATCCCAAAGGTGAGCAAACGAAGCCTTCGTGGCCACATGGATTTCAGCATGCGGGAATTGCGCTTTGAGCACACGCACAATGGGTGTGGTCAATATAATGTCCCCGATGGACGAAAAACGAATACAAAGGATTTTTTGCATAGAAAAAAAATACCTCGCAAAATTAAGAAAAATCTATTCTCTTTCATTCTTTTCGGTAAATTGCATGCTTAATTGAATGATTACATGGAGCAGAAAAAACAAGATACCGCCTCAGCACTTAAGGATATAATTTCACACGCCAAAGAATATGGCTTCGTATTTCCATCCTCTGAAATTTACGATGGCTTACAGGCTGTTTATGACTATGGTCAAAATGGCGTAGAATTAAAGAATAATTTAAAAAACGTTTGGTATAAAGCGATGACCATGTTGAACGACAACGTGGTAGGCTTAGATGCGTCGATTTTCATGCATCCGTTGACTTGGAAGGCCTCAGGTCACGTGGATTCATTCAATGATCCGATGATTGATAACAAGGATTCCAAGAAACGTTACCGGGCAGATACCTTGTTAGAAGAGCGCGCGGCAGCATTAGAGGATGAAGGCAAAGCAGATGAGGCGAAAGCCTTGATGCAAGCGATGGCGAAAGGATTGGATGCAGGAGATTTAGAAGCGGTTCGCCAGTTAATCATTGACCAAAACATTAAATGCCCTGTTTCGGGTACTGCGAATTGGACCGAAGTACGTCAATTCAACTTGATGTTCTCGACGCAAGTGGGTGCGGTTTCGGAAGATGCATCCCTTATTTATTTACGTCCAGAAACAGCTCAAGGAATTTTTGTCAATTTCT
>JBDLUL010000028.1:0-2518 GCA_039805345.1 Bacteroidota bacterium
TTTTTGAAGTAAGTCGAGCGATACCTGTTGCATAGAATGCAAAGGTAAAAGCGTGTGAGGAGGGGAAAAATGATATGCATCAGCTATATCTGTAGAGACGCGATACTTCGCGTCTATTTTATCGATAAAAGCTTTCACACAGGATAGCTTCAGTTCATAAGAATACTTGATTTTTCTTGACATAAAAAACACCCAATTAGTTGTCCAACTTTTTGGGTGCAGTTCAAGTATCGCGTCTCTACGATTAAATCGCCCCAGCGATTTTAACTACCCACGCATGTTGACATGGGTTATTGCCCGGTGTAAGGGCTGGCGGAGCAATGGTCAATACGCCATTTTTATAACTTGATTTAATCGCAATAGTTGAACCTACTAAGGAAACAGAACCCGGTTTTTTAATACCCGAAACCTGCAAAGCAGCCGTAGGGAATTCCGTCGTAATCAAATACAAATCATTGCCTTTTTGCGTGAAATATTGTTTGGTATTCGGAGTGATTTTAGGTGCATTCGCCCACTTACGCGTTCCGTAAATTCCTTCACCATTGACCTTCAACCACCTTCCGATATCCGTTAATCGCTGCTGCATAATCACAGGAATTCGACCATCTGCGGTTGGCCCAATGTTTAACAATAAATTCCCGCCACGGGCAACTTTATTAATCAACATGTGAACCAATTGCTCAGAGCTAGAATAGTCTTCCAAGTTCTCATTTCGGTTATATCCAAAAGATCCTGCAATACCCCGACATTCCTCCCAAGGTCTTGCAAAATCCAACCCATTCGCATCTCCATCATGAACCAAATCATATTCTGTAGTATAAAATCCGCCATGTTTGGAACGGGTTTCCTTTCCCCAACGATCATTGACTACCACCGAATTCTTGACCGGCGAATCATTGTACAACCAGGATAAAAATTCCGTACTGCGTAATTTGTCTGAGGTATAATCCCATTCGCCATCGGTCCAAACCAAATCTGGGTGGTAGGTATTGACCAAATCTTTCATCTGTGGAAACATGTGTTGGTCAATGTATTCATTCAAGGTTTCTTTCTTGTACAAGGGATTATACCATTCCAATAAGGAATAGTAATAGCCCATTTTGATGTTTTTGTTTTTGACAGATTTAGTCAGATCTCCCAACAAATCGCGGTGTGGACCCACGTCCATCGCATTCCAATTCCAGGATTGCTTCGATGGCCAAAGCGTAAATCCCTCATGGTGCTTCGAGGTTAGTACGACATATTTCGCGCCAGCATTTTCAAATAGCTGCGCCCATTCATCCGGCTGAAACATTTCTGCCTTGAAGTAATTGACAAAATCAGGGTATTTGACATTGGGGCCAAAGGATTTATTATGAAAATCGGTGAAAAAATGTTGAGTCTTATTTGGCTCTTGCCAACGACGCCAATACCATTCCGCATAGCGATCATAAACACCTACTTTATCTCGAGCGGTAGGACTATAAGCAGGAACGGAATACAAACCCCAGTGAATAAATATGCCAAATTTAGCATCTTCAAACCAAGCCGGAACGGCTCTGCTGTCGATGGATTCCCAATTGTTTTGATAGGTTTTTTGTGCAAAAATGCTGCTCGAAACGAGGCAGAGGCCCAGGAATAAGTGCTTGATTTTCATGAGGTTTAGAATTATGCCGACTAATTTAACGAAAATTGTTAATTTGAAAACAAAATTCAGCATATGCAACAATGGACCTGTACGAAACCCGGGCAAATGGACTTACAAGAAGCCAAGCTGCCTCTACGAAAACCCGGCTTTTCGCGATTAAAAGTCCGCGCGATTGGTATTTGCGGTACTGACATTCATGCTTTTGCCGGCAACCAACCCTTCTTTCAATATCCTCGAATCTTAGGGCATGAATTAGCCTTGGAAGTTGTCGAATCGGATAGGTTTACAGCAGGTGAACTAGTAACAATCATCCCCTATTTCAATTGCCAACAATGCGATGCTTGTGCGCAAGGCAAACCCAATTGTTGTGAAAACATGCAGGTTTTTGGGGTACATACCGACGGCGGGATGCGTGAATACATCGCCGTGGAGGACCGATACATTTTGCCAGGAAATGGGCTTACATCTGACGAGCTTGCCATGGTGGAGCCATTATCGATTGCAGCACATGGAGTGAGAAGGGGAAAGATTCAAGCGGGCGAAAAGGTACTTGTCATGGGTGCAGGACCTATCGGATTGTTTACGATTTTGTTGGCCAAAATCCAAGGTGCTGACGTAGAAGTAACCGAACCGAATGCAGCGCGCTTGGCTTTCTGTGAGCAAAATCTTGGTGTAGCATCCACATCACAAACGAGTTATCAAACCGTCATCGATGCCACCGGAAATAAAGCCGCAATTGAATCCGGATTTGCCAAAATCGCACATGGCGGGCAATATATTTTGATTGGTTTGCAGAAAGAAGCCATCTCATTTATACATCCTGAATTTCACAAACGTGAAGCTACGCTGATGAGCAGTCGGAATGCGACGATCGCCGACTTTACCTATGTG
>JBDLUL010000029.1:0-15268 GCA_039805345.1 Bacteroidota bacterium
GCGTTAAATAAATAAGCCATCTTGTTCCCGCTTTTGGTTGAATTGATTTTACCTCTTGGCGTAACAAGGGTGGGACTGTGATGATGTTTCTTTTCGTATCGTTCGGGATGGGGCGAAACGATAAACCCAAAAGTTTTTTCGAACCAATAGCCGTAATCTTCGTGTTGATGTTTAGCAAAAAACGATCTAACGCTTTTTCTGCAATAGACTCAAAGTTTTCATTTAATAGAAGGTATTGATGTCCAATGGACATACAAGGCACTTTCGAGCCCGACTTTAAATTATATAATCCCGTAATGGATTCATAAAAATTAACAATCCCATCCGGTTGTAATTTTTCGATGAATTCACCCAGTTGCGTGGCACTCTTCCAATAGGTACCAAATTTAGTAAAGGCTTGCATAGCCGTTTTACCTAATTGAACCGATTTCCCTTTGCCATAATTGATGGATGGGCTTTCGTATTGAATCATCGGAATATCGCCGATAAAGTCAGCAAAAAAGGAAGGTATTTTTCGGCCTTCGAAAGAGCCAACGGCGTACCCGACTACTTCATGTCCGGCGTCCCGTGCGATTTGGGTTAAAGAAATGGCTTGCGTTAAATGACCGCGACCTTCTCCTTGGATGGTAAAGATGAATCTGCCCATATGGTTGTTAATTCAGATTTTAGATCAAAACTTGGATAATCGATTAATATCCATTCGCCTGCGTGTGTCTCTACCAACGCCGTCAAGGATTCCACCCAGTCGCCTGAGTTCATGTAGGTAATTCCATCAATCTGTTTGATCTCTGCCTTATGAATGTGTCCACAAATGATGCCGTCAGCACCTTTGGCTTTCGCTAATTCAGCTAACTTCTCCTCAAAATCTGAAATGAAATTCACGGCCGCTTTTACCTTTTGCTTGATGACTTGAGATAAAGAATAATAAGGCTTGCCTTGCCAAGAACGGTATTGATTATACCATTTGTTTAACCACAATAAAAAGGTGTATCCAATGTCTCCCAAATAGGCTAACCACTTCATTTGGCTGGTAATGCTATCAAAAATATCCCCGTGTGTGATGAAATATTTTTTACCATGGGAGGCCAACATGTAATCTTGTCGGATGGAAAACTGTTTACCGATTTTCAAGGGCAATATTTGATCTAAGAAATCGTCATGATTTCCACGCAGGTAGATCACTTCCGTATCGAATCGATCCATCATTTTTAAGACTGCACGAAAGAATCCCGTGTGTTTCTTTTTCCAAGAGCCTCCTTTTTTCAATTGCCATCCATCGATGATGTCTCCATTGAGAATCAATTGATGGCAAGAATTAGACTTCAGAAATTCGTTAACTTCTTTTGCTTTTGCTCCTTTACTCCCTAGGTGTAAGTCGGAGATGACGATTGTCTTGTAGGTTGGCCGCATGGCATGTATTTTCGTTTACCAAAATTACATGCCGATTAACAGGCCTTGATTAATAGAATGTTATGAAAAAATTAAGCTTTGCCAATCCTTGAAGGTTTGGCAAAGCTAACGAAGGGGACACAAAAAAATTATATCAATTAATCGATATTCGCTGTTTCTAATTTAGGCGCAAGCGTATAGATAATCGCCCAAGCTAATACATACGCTGATCCGCAAAGTAGGAAGATGATGTTGTAGCCATCATTGATATCGCCAGCTAACTTGTACTTGTCCAACAAATATCCGACGATCATGGGGAAGAAAATGCCGCCTACGGATCCCGCCATTCCTCCGATTCCAATCACCGAACTCACCGCCTTCTTCGGGAACATATCCGTCGCAATCGAATAGATGTTCGCACTCCAGGCTTGGTGTGCCGCTGCCGCAAGTGAAATCAAAGCTACCGCTTGCCAAATGTTATCGCAATAACGCGCCATCATAATAGGCACAACGGCTAAGGCAAAGCCCAGCATCGAATATTTACGCGCCTTGAATGATGGCCAACCCTTGTTAATCAACCAGCCGGACAACCAACCTCCACCAATACTACCAATCGTGGTTGCCGTGTAAACGATAATCAATTCCAAGCTCGGTTTCTTTAAATCCAAATGGAAACGCTCATTGAAATACGAAGGCAACCAAAATAGGAAAAACCACCAGATTGGATCGGTAAACATCTTTCCAAACACAAATGCATACGTCTGCTTAAACCCAAATAAACGACCCCATTTAACCGGATCTTGATTCTCGTCTTTTTCTTCTTTGTCCGCATGAATGTAATCAAATTCTTCTTTTGACAACATCTTGTGTTTCGAAGGAACTTCGTAATAGAACCACCAGAAAATCAACCAAATAAATCCGATTGCCCCCGTAACGATAAACGCCATTTCCCATCCGTATATTCCCAGAATCCACGGCACCAAAATAGGCGCGGCTACTGCTCCAATATTCGCACCTGAATTAAAAATTCCTGTTGCTAATGCACGCTCATTTTTAGGAAACCATTCCGCCGTGGTCTTAATCGCGGCAGGGAAATTCCCCGCTTCGCCTAATCCCAATAATCCACGCATAAACGCGAAGCTCAAGGTTCCTGTTGCCAACGCGTGCAACATCGCCGCAATACTCCATACAATGATTGAAATGGTATAACCTAATTTGGTTCCGATGCGATCGATGATTCCACCAAATCCCAATAAACTAATGGCATATGCCGCTTGGAAGGTGATAACGATGTTGGAATAATCAGTCTCCGACCAGTTAAACTGATCTTCTAAGACCGGCTTTAATAGTCCGATCACCTGGCGATCCAGGTAGTTGATCGTTGTCGCGAAAAAGAGCAAGGCACAAATTCGCCAGCGATACGTTCCTATTTTATTCATGGTTTAGAGGGATTTGTTTGGGTTATTTTAGACCCTTATAAATTTTATTAAATCACTAATCGTATTTGATATACTTTGGTAATCTTGTTTAGCAATCAGCGCAGGCGGGAACAATTGCGACCCCATTCCTACCGCGGAAGCCCCTGCATCAAACCAGGTTTTCATACTTTCATGTGTAGGCTCAACACCACCCGTCACCATGATTTTACTATGCGGCATAGGTCCTTTGATGGCTTTCACAAAGCCAGGCCCAACTACATTTCCTGGAAATATTTTAACAATTTTTGCCCCTAACACTTCCGCATTACGAATCTCCGTTAAGGTCATCGTTCCGGGCATCCAAGGTATATCATGTTTTGCACAAATCTCTCCTACCTCAGGAGTCGTAAAGGGTTGTAACATGAAATCTGCGCCCATTTGAATAAACGCTGACGCTTGTTTCGCATCGTAAATCGTTCCTATGCCCAATACCAAATCTGGACATTCCTTTTCACAGAAGTCAATCAATTTGGCAAAAATGGCTGGCGCTTCCGCACCCCGATTCGTGAATTCAAACACGCGAATTCCCCCATCATAACATGCTTTTAACACGGATTGGGCTACTCCCAAATCGGCATTGAAAAACAAAGGAATAATGGGAGTTTCAGAAATGCGTTGGTATACAACGGAAGAGCTATTTCTTGCCATAATTATCGGTTTAAACGACCACTTAAGTCGCCTTTCATTACTAATTCTATTTCATCCAAATTTGACCGATTGATATCGCCTTCAATGGTATGTTTTAACGCGGAGGCCGCAACACCAAATGCCAAGGATTGAGCTTCGTCACCATAGATCAAATTCCCATAAATATATCCGGCCATGAAAGCGTCACCGCCACCAATCCGATCCACAATTTGAGAAATTTCAACCGTATCTGATTTCAATACCTCTTTCCCGTCAAATGACATGGCCGAAAGCGTATTTTGAGAAGCGGAAATTTGGCCTCTTTTCGTATTGATGATTTTTTTCAGACGAGGGAATTGTCCCATAATCTGTTTGCAGATGGAATGCCATCCGCTTTTTGTGCTGCCATCCGGTACAATGTCCAAAATATCTGCTGCATCGCCTTTGCCACACACAATGATGTCGCAACCTTCAATCAGTTCCGGCATTACTTCCTGAACCGTTTTTCCATACTGCCAAAGATTCTTGCGATAATTGACATCCGCGGAAACTGTTATTCCCATGGCATTTGCCACCGAAATAGCTTCGCGCAATGCCTGAGCTGCGGACTCCGAAATGGCCGGACTGATACCCGTCCAATGGAACCAACATGCATCTTTGAAAATCTCCTGCCAGTTGAATTCCGATGGGCTCAAATTAGCAAATGCGGAATCTGCACGATCGTAAGTCACCTTACTCGGACGCATCGCTGCTCCAAATTCAACAAAATACAAGCCTAGTCGGCCTTCGCCATAGACGATGTCGCTCGTGTCAACTCCCACCTGTGCATAATACCCCGCGGCCGCTTTCCCCAATTCATTGGCTGGAAAACGCGTCACATGTTTCGCCGGAATCCCCAAATGGGCTAATCCTCCTGCAACATTCGCCTCGCCACCCCCATAGGTGATGTTAAATGATTGTGTTTGCACAATACGGGAATAGCCCGGAGGACTTAAACGCCCCATGATTTCCCCAAACGTGACTACTTTTTTCATGCTTTATTCAAAATTAAAAAACGCCGATGCGTTTTTGTATGAGATGTCTTCTACCAATTTTCCCAGCCAAGGTATGTCGGCTGGCAATTCTCCATGCTCCACATCTTGGCCAAGTAAATTACACAAGATTCGGCGGAAATATTCATGCCGAGGAAAAGATAAGAAACTGCGTGAGTCTGTTAACATACCCACAAAGTGGCTCAACATCCCCATGTTGGAAAGCGCATTGATTTGCTTTTCCATGCCATCTTTTTGATCCAAAAACCACCAGCCAGAACCGAATTGCATCTTGCCCACAATCGTTCCATCTTGGAAATTACCGGTCATGGTTGCCAACAATTCATTGTCACGCGGATTCAAATTGTATAGGATCGTTTTGGCCAATTGATTCGTTGAATCTAAGTGGTTTAAAAATGCCGATAATGGTTTCGCTTGTTCAAAATCACCAATCGAATCAAATCCTGTATCCGGGCCCAAAGAGCTCAATAAACGCGCATTGTTATTACGAATAGCACCTAAATGGAATTGCTGCGTCCAGCCACGTGCATGATCTAAATGCGCAAAATATACCAGCATCGCCGACTTAAACTGCCATTTTTCTTTCTTGCTGATTAATTTTCCTGTGATTAAACGCTCAAAAATCAATTCGATTTCTTCTTCCGTAAATTCTTCAGCATAGATATGTTCTAACCCATGGTCGCTCAAGCGGCAACCGGCTTCATGGAAAAAATCATGTCGTGATTTAATCGCCGCTTTGTAATCCGCTAAGCAACGAATGGATAGACCCGCTGAAGTAGCTAACGCGTTGACATATTCAACAAAAAGGAGTTCATCATCCACCCCCATCGCTTTGTCGGGGCGGAAAGTAGGCAAGACCTTAATCTCAAATCCACTGGCTGCGATTTGCTTGTGATAAGCCAAGTTGTCGATCGGATCATCCGTCGTACAAAGTGCTTTCACGTTCATTTTCAACAACAAATTCCGGACAGAATACTCCTTCGTGCGAAGCAAGTCAGAACAATGGTCATAAATGCGTTTCGCAGAGTCTTTGTTCAATAATTCCGTCACACCGAAATAGCGTTGTAATTCCAGATGCGTCCAATGGTACAAAGGATTTCGCATCGTGTATGGCACGGTTTCCGCCCATTTCATGAATTTCTCTTCATCACTTGCATTGCCTGTGATGTATTTCTCATTGACACCATGGGCCCGCATCGCACGCCATTTGTAATGGTCGCCGTACAACCAGATTTGGGTAATGTTATCAAATTGCTTGTCTTCTGCGATTTGCTGGGGAACCAAGTGATTATGGTAATCGATGATGGGCATCTTGGCCGCAAAATCGTGATAAAGCGTCTGCGCTGTAGGCGTTTGCAATAAAAAATCTTCGTTTAAAAAAGCCTTCATAGGTTATTATATGTATTTCTGTACAGCAGCCTCAAATCCAGGTAATGCACTTAAATCAGTACCCCATAGACTCGTATCTGCTAATACTTTTTTCAAATCAAAATCTTTCCACGCCTCGTAAAAATGGGCTGCATAATCACAATTGATAGGATACAACTCTCCATTGGCATCTCCAAAATACTTGCCATTTTCTTCCTTCACCGCATGCATGAACTGCAAATAAGCCGCAAAGCCCATGGCAAATAATTCAGGTGCTTTCCCGAATTCCTGGTAGTAGTTCACCAACAAAGGGATATTGCGCATGCGCATTTTGGTCGTGTATTGAACCGTAATGTCAATCAATTTGTGGTTGATAAAAGGATTGCGGAAACGGTCAAGTACCGAACGACCAAAACGATCAGCTACTTTGAAATCCATTTTATACGGAATGGCTAAGGCTAATTCGCTGAGCATTAAGTTCATGACTAATTTGCTCAAATATCCATTGGCCATCACATCTTTTACAAGTCGGAAACCAAGTAAAAATGACATGCCGCACATCAAGGTATGCGTGCCATTTAATAAACGCAATTTCAACTCTCGGTAAATTTCGATGTCTTCTGCGATCACAACACCTGTGTCTGCTTTTGCAAAACTAAGGACTTCACGTACTTTCGCGCCTCCTTGGATTGCCCACAAGCGATAGACTTCGGAAATGATTAAGTTCTTGTCCTCATAGCCTAAATCTGCACAAATTGCCGCCGAAGTTGCTGCATCAGGCGCTCCGGGTACAATGCGATCGACTAAAGAATTACAGAAGTGGTTTGCTTCTTGTAGCCACGTGATAAATGCCGCAGGTAATTGATGGTCTGCCGCTAATTTCAAGACGATTTCTTTCAGAACATCGCCATTATTTATGATTAATTCTGTCGGGATAATAACCATCCCCGATTCAGATGTGCCCTTGAAATGTTGCCAACGCGCATGTAAAAATGCCAAAAGCTTCGCTGGGAATGATTTAGGGCAACCCCCGTCGATGGGGTCATTCGCATGGTATTGAATGCCAACTTCCGTCGTGTTGGAAATGATGACTTGCATATCTTGACTCGCAGCGCAGGCTAAAATTTCATTCCAAGCGCTTGCCGCCGTGATGGTCCGTGAGATACTGGCATTAATGACCGTTTCTTCGATAGCAACACCATCTTCGATTCCCTTGATGCAATGGGTGAATAATCCATCTTGCTCAGTAAATGCATCAGCACCTGGTCGGTCGGTGGATTTAACCACCACAACCCGTCCTTTAAATTGGCCCGCGCGATTTGCTTTGTCAATGAAGAAATCACATAATCCACGTAATAAAACGCCTGTCCCAAATTGCAATACTTTTTCAGGGTAATCGAAAACCGCTGGGTTAGGAGTTTGAACTGAGATCTTTGAGCTAAATCCTGCGGTTAAATTTTGTCTATTTAATATGGCCATGCCTGCTGCTATTGTTGTTCTTTCCTCTTTAAAGGCAAATAAGCCCCATTTTTACCCAAAAAGCCCGAAGTTTTTCGGGCTTTGATATGAATATAAAATCTAAAACGATTACGCTTCTCCTATTGGGCCATTATAGCTCATCGGAAATTGGAAACCACCATCTCCGCCGTCCTTATTTATCGGCCCAAAACTATCTTCATAGCGTTGCACATTCTCTTGCAAAGCTTGTAATAGTCGGTACGCATGATCGGGTGTCATGACAACACGGGATTTAACTTTCCCTTTTGGAATACCCGGTAATATGCGGATAAAATCCATGACAAATTCAGATGGGGAGTGGGCAATCAAGGCTAAATTTACATAAGCGCCTTCCGCCAATTCTTCAGGTAATTCGATATTCAGTTGGTTCTCTTCTGTGGGATTTTCCATAATCAATTGTTATAAGTTTTGAATTTACAAAAGTGCGCGGAGAGATTAAACCAATTGGCCATTTTGTTTTGCCAGTAAGGCAAAATAGGCTTTTCCTTCCCGCATTAATTCGCTGTGTGAACCTGATTCGACGCAGGTTCCTTCCTCCATCACATAGATGCAGTGGGCATCTTGAAAATTTTGCATGCGATGACTGATCAAAACAACGGTGGCTACGCGTTCTCGGATGGCTCGAAGTACTTGCATTTCTGCCTTTATATCTAGTGCAGCCGTTGCCTCATCGAGGAGTATGACTTCCGGTTGGCGATATAATGCCCTAGCAATGCCTAAGCGCTGTTTTTGGCCCCCGGATAGGGCGATTCCATGTTCGCCAACAAGCGTTTCGAGGCCGTGGTCTAATCGTTTGATTAGGTCTGCCAGGCCCAAGACATGCGCGATCTCCTTGATACGATCCAGCTTAGGGTCTGTATCCCCTAAGGCGATGTTAGCGGCAATGCTCCCATTGAATAATTCGATTTCCTGCGGTACACAGGCGATTTTTTGTCGGAGTACCTCCGTCGATAAGCGCTCAATGGATTCTCCATTCCACGTGATTCGACCGGATGAAATGGGGTATAGTTTCTGTATTAAATGGAAAAGGGTGCTTTTGCCTGAACCACTTTCTCCTACGATTCCTGTAAATTCTCCCATGCGGCATTCCAAACTTACATTTTGTAGAATGTATTTTCGAAAACCATATTGAAAATTCACTTGCTGAAATGCCAAGGCAGTCCCAAGGTTTTGCGGGACCCGATTTCCCATGTCCTCCACATGGGTATCTAGCACATCATATAATCGTTCGCTGGCTATTTTTGCCGCTTGCCAGGATTTGTTGACTTGCGTCAACTGGGCTAAGGGACCAGAAAAATAATTATACAACGCAAATAAGGCAAAAAGTTCTCCCATGCTCAGCCGTTCTTGCATGACTAAATTGCCCCCTTGCCAAAGCAATAGTAAAACAAAGATAGCCCGCATGCATTGGACCGCCCATTCCGAGATATAATTGATTCGTTTGGATGCATAGGCTTCTCCAAGGAACGTTTGTAGGAATGCCTGAGTTTGCGCCAGAAGGAATTCATGTATCCCATACATTTTGACGGTCTTGGCCCGACTAATCGATTCGACTAAATGATTTTCTAAGTTGGCGGTATTTTCCATCATTTGCCGCTCTTGTTTCCGGTTCCAGCGGTTGGTAATTCCATATATGGCCGCATGCAGGGGTATGAGAGGTAGCATCAGCCACGCTAAGCGCTGGTCCCACCAGAATAGGAGGGCATAGGCAGAAAGAACAATGCTGGCATTAAGAAAAAGTTCGATCAGCACTTCATTGATAAATTGCCTAATCTTAACGGCATCACTGACGCGCGACATAATTTCGCCCACCCGAAACGTATCAAAAAAGCGCTGAGGTAAGGTGAATATATGGCTGAAATAGCCTCGCATAATTCCATAATCGAGTTGTTGGCCAACGGCCAGCATGGTCATCGATTTATATGCCTGCAATGCGAATTGTAAGACCAAAATGCCAAACATCGCCCATGCGTAGCTTTGCAATAAAGCAAACTGTTTTAGCGGGATAATCACATCGGATAGCTGTTGGATGAATAAACTCATCGTTAAGCCTAAAAACGTATAGACAAGGGCAAGGAACCAGGTGGTCATAAATCGAAATTTATAAGGTCGGATGAGCTCCCAGATGCGCGCATAGCTAGAAGACTGTTCCTGATAGGGGTTGAAATTTTCACCAGGTTTCAGTAAGATTATGATCCCAGTCCAGAAGTGTCCGAACTCCTCCCAGGACATTTTCCGAGCTAAGCCATCGGTAGGGTCCATCACATAGACTCGCTGCTCATTGAAGCTTTCAAGCACCATAAAATGGCTCAAATTGTTAGCTATAACGCCATGTACTATGGCCGGCAATGGAATATGAGTTAAGTTATGCCGTGTTCCACGCAGCGCTTTCGCCTCCAATCCCATGCAGGAAGCAGCATGCAACATCCCCATGAGATTTGTTCCCTGTAGGTCGGTTTGTGCCCAATGGCGAATTTTTGCTTGCGAGATATGTAATCCATAATGCTGTCCCACAGATGCGAGACAAGCAATGCCGCAGTCTTTGATATCCTGTTGTTTGATCTTAACCATGCCTGAAATTGGCATACATTAGCAGGAAACCTTATTCGAAAAAAGCATTTATCAAGATGCTGATAAAAAAAGAACCCCGAACGTTGTCGTCCGGGGTTCTGTAATCTAAAGCTACAAACAGAAATTAGTTGCTTGCTGCTGTTTCTTTCACTTCTTCAACTTCCGTTGCAGTCGCTTTTTCTAACGTTTTCAACTCATCAGATGAGTTTACTAAAATGTTTAAATAGCGACGAACACCTGTACCTGCTGGAATCAAGTGACCTACGATAACGTTCTCTTTCAAGCCGTCTAAGGTATCTTGTTTCGCGCGAATCGATGCTTCAGAAAGAACTTTCGTTGTTTCTTGGAACGATGCTGCAGAGATGAATGAATCAGTACCTAATGAAGCTTGTGTGATACCTTGTAAGTTAGAAGAAGATACCGCTGCTTGCGCATCACGTACTTTCATCAATTTCAAGTCACGGCGCTTCAATGATGAATTCTCATCACGTAAAGCACGTGCTGAAAGAATCATACCTGCTTTATACTTATCTGATTCACCTGCATCTGTAATGACCTTCTTGTCCAAGATGGTATCATTTTCTAGACGGAAGACGAAACGATCTACGTTTTGACCTTGCAAGAATTGCGTATCACCTGGTTCAAGGATCTCCACTTTTTGCATCATTTGGCGAACGATACATTCGATGTGCTTATCATTGATTTTTACACCTTGTAAACGGTATACATCTTGAATCTCATTTACTAAGTATTCTTGAACCGCTGTAGGTCCTTTGATTTTCAAGATATCCGATGGCGTAATCGCACCGTCTGATAATGGCATACCTGCACGTACGAAGTCATTGTTTTGAACCAAGATGAAACGAGTCAATGGCACCAAGTAACGACGTTCCGTTCCTTCTTTCGGAGTAACGATAATCTCACGGTTACCACGTTTGATCACACCATATGAAATAACACCGTCGATTTCAGAAACAACCGCTGGGTTAGATGGGTTACGTGCTTCGAATAATTCCGTTACACGTGGTAGACCTCCCGTAATGTCACGCGTTTTACCTGCCGCACGTGGAATCTTCGCGATGATTTGACCCGCTTTGATTTTATCTCCTTCGTCGATAGCTAAACGTGCACCTACTGGAACGTTGTAAACTAAGTTTTCTTTGCCTTTCGCAACAACTAATACGGATGGGTTTTTCGTCTTATCTTTCGATTCGATAATCACCTTCTCACGCATACCTGTTTGCTCATCCGCTTCCTCTTTGTATGTATTGTTTTCTTCGATTGCCTCGAATTCTACTTTACCTTCTGCTTCTGATAAGATAACGGCATTGTATGGATCCCAAACGCAAATTTCTTCGCCTTTTTTGATCGTTTGACCTTCTTTCACACGCAAGAAGGATCCGTAAGGTACGTTGTTCGAAATCAACACCTGCTTGTTTGCTGGGTTAACAATTTGAACCTCACCCGAACGACCCATCACGATTTCAGTTGGGTTACCTTCTGAATCCGTTGAGCTTACCGAACGAACTTCTTCAAAATTGATGACACCATCAAATTTCGCTTTCACACTCGCATCCAAGGAAACGTTTTGTGCAGTACCCCCCACGTGGAATGTACGTAATGTCAACTGCGTTCCTGGCTCACCGATTGACTGCGATGCAATTACACCTACTGCCTCACCGATGTTTACCATACGCGCTGTAGAAAGGTTACGTCCGTAACACTTCGCACAAACACCACTACGTGTTTCGCAAGTTAATACGGAACGAATTTCTACTGAATCGATGGCTGTTTCGTCGATTTTCTGTGCTGCGATCTCCGTGATTTCATCACCTGAAGCAACGATCATTTCGCCAGAAACAGGATCAATGACATCATGTACAGATACACGACCTAAGATACGCTCTGATAATGGTTCGATGATTTCCTCATTGTCTTTCAATGGGAACACTTCGATACCACGTAACGTACCACAATCTTCTTCATTCACGATAACGTCTTGCGCTACGTCATGTAGACGACGAGTCAAGTAACCCGCATCGGCTGTTTTCAAGGCAGTATCTGCCAAACCTTTACGCGCACCGTGTGTTGAGATAAAGTACTCTAATACGTCAAGACCTTCTTTAAAGTTAGAAAGGATTGGGTTTTCGATGATTTCACCTACCGAACCTTGTAAGTTCTTCTGAGGCTTCGCCATCAAACCACGCATACCACCCAGCTGACGAATCTGCTCACGAGAACCACGGGCTCCCGAGTGCATCATCATGTAGATGGCGTTAAATCCTTGGTTATCTTCTTCCATCTGCTTCATCAATGTCTCGGTAATTTTCGAGTTCACTTTAGTCCAGATGTCAATAACTGCGTTGTAACGCTCGTTATCTGTGATTAAACCCATTAAGTAGTTGTCCCAAACTGCTTGAACATCTTCCTGTGCTTTCTTCACTAAGGAAGCTTTTTCAGCAGGAATTTGAACATCACCAATACCCATCGATAAACCACCGTGGAAGGCTTGTTGGAAACCTAATTCTTTGATATCATCCAAGAATTGCGCTGTACGAGCCATACCACAGATCTTATGAACATGTGAGATGATTTGTTGCAACTTCTTCTTCGTCAATAACTCATTGATGTAACCTACTGCCTCAGGAACACATAAGTTGAACAATACACGTCCAGCAACAGTTTCCACCATTTCTTGAACCAATGTACCATCTTCCTTACGTACCGTAGCTTTCACCACGATGTTCGCGTGCTTCGATAATTTCTTCTCGTTCAAGGCGATAACAACCTCCTCAAATCCGTAGAAACGAGACGCTTCACCAGCTACTTTGTGATCTGGTGTCGACTTACGTCCTTTGGTTACATAATATAAACCTAACACCATGTCTTGAGATGGTACCGTAATCGGCGCACCATTCGCTGGGTTCAAGATGTTATGTGATGCAAGCATTAATAAAGAGGCTTCCAAAATCGCTTCATGTCCTAGTGGAACGTGAACCGCCATCTGGTCACCATCAAAATCGGCGTTAAATGCCGTACATGTTAATGGGTGCAATTGGATCGCTTTTCCTTCGATTAATTTCGGTTGGAAAGCTTGGATACCCAAACGGTGAAGGGTAGGAGCACGGTTTAAAAGAACTGGGTGTCCTTTCATCACGTTTTCCAAAATATCCCAAACCACGGGATCCTTGCGATCTACAATTTTCTTCGCAGATTTAACTGTTTTCACGATACCACGTTCGATCAACTTACGGATCACAAACGGCTTGAATAATTCAGCCGCCATGTCTTTTGGAAGACCACACTCATGCATTTTCAATTCTGGACCTACGACGATAACCGAACGACCTGAATAATCGACACGCTTACCTAATAAGTTTTGACGGAAACGACCTTGCTTACCTTTCAACATATCCGAAAGGGACTTCAAGGCACGGTTACCTTCTGAACGAACCGCATTTACTTTACGTGAGTTGTCAAATAAGCTATCAACAGCCTCTTGCAACATACGTTTTTCGTTACGTAAGATTACCTCTGGCGCTTTGATTTCGATCAAACGCTTCAAACGGTTGTTACGGATAATCACACGACGATATAAATCGTTCAAGTCAGAAGTTGCAAAACGACCCCCATCCAATGGCACCAATGGACGCAATTCTGGTGGAATTACAGGAACCATTTTGATGATCATCCACTCAGGACGGTTATCGATACGACCGATTGACTCACGGAATGCTTCTACCACTTTCAAACGCTTCAAAGCCTCAGCCTTACGTTGTTGAGAAGATTCTGTGTCCGCCGAGTGACGTAAATCCGCTGATAAGCTGTCTAAGTCAATGCGCGTCAACAACATATTTAACGCGTCAGCACCCATTTTCGCGATGAATTTCTGTGGATCTTCATCAGGAAGGTGTTGGTTTTCGCGTGGTAATTTATCTAAGATATCTAAGTACTCGTCTTCCGTTAAGAAATCAAGGTATTGGCTACCAATCTTTCCTTCTTCCGCGTACATACCTGCTTGAACGACACAGTACCGCTCATAGTAGATAATTTGATCCAATTTCTTGGTTGATAATCCGAGCATGTAACCGATTTTGTTCGGTAAGCTACGGAAGTACCAGATGTGTGCAACAGGAACCACTAATTCGATGTGGCCCATACGCTCACGACGTACTTTTTTCTCAGTCACCTCCACACCGCAACGGTCGCAGATGATGCCTTTGTAACGAATACGCTTATATTTTCCGCAATGACACTCCCAGTCCTTTGTTGGACCAAAAATACGCTCGCAGAACAAACCACCCATTTCGGGTTTGTAGGTACGGTAGTTAATTGTCTCCGGTTGAGTTACCTCACCGTTTGAACTTTCAAGAATCGACTCCGGTGATGCCAATGAGATGGTCACCTTTTGGAAATCGCTGTTCAGTTTTCTCGTCTTTTTAAATGACATTTTCGATGTATTTAATTGGAAAATGATTTCTTTTTAAGGGCCGGGGTTAGCGGCCCGATAAATGATTACTCAAGTGTGATTTCAAGAGCTAAACCTCTCAATTCGTGAATCAATACGTTGAATGATTCTGGAATGTTTGGCTTAGGCATATTCTCGCCTTTCACAATTGCCTCGTACGCTTTGGCACGGCCGATCACGTCATCCGACTTCACAGTTAAGATCTCTTGCAAGATATTCGCTGCTCCGAAGGCCTCAAGTGCCCAAACCTCCATCTCACCGAAACGCTGACCACCAAACTGAGCTTTACCACCCAATGGTTGTTGTGTAATCAATGAATATGGTCCAATAGAACGTGCGTGCATTTTATCATCTACCAAGTGACCAAGTTTCAACATGTAAATGATACCTACAGTGACCGGTTGATCAAACATATCTCCCGTTAAACCATTGTATAAGTAAGTACGTCCCCAGTCTGGTAAACCAGCTAATGTTAATTCAGCTGCTACTTCTGCCTCAGTTCCACCGTCGAAAATTGGTGTAGCATAACGCTTACCTAATTTTTGTCCAGCCCAACCTAATACAGTCTCGTAAATTTGACCTAAGTTCATACGAGATGGTACCCCTAGTGGATTCAATACGATATCTACCGGTGTTCCATCTTCTAAGAATGGCATATCTTCTTCACGTACGATACGAGCTACAACACCCTTATTTCCGTGACGACCCGCCATCTTATCACCCACTTTCAACTTACGTTTCTTCGCGATGTAGACTTTCGCCAACTTCACGATTCCTGCAGGCAATTCATCACCTAC
>JBDLUL010000030.1:0-17983 GCA_039805345.1 Bacteroidota bacterium
AAGGCCTCTTCAAACGAACGTGCGGTTTCTTTAACGAATAAAATAGCACCCGGCACAGCAATCTTAATTTCTAACATTTTTTCGCGCATTTTGCCTTCGCCTTTGGCCAACTTTAAAAAAACTTCGCCTCCGGTTATTCGATCATAAAAAGTTTCTAATTTATTCAACTTAGCTTGAATGCTATCCAACAATTTACGATCAGCACTGAAGTGAATGGCGTGTACTTGCACTTTCATAATCATTAAATTTAAAGGGTGAATAGATGCTTTGGGAATCTTAGCAAAGCCACCGAAAAACAGAACGTTTTAGATTCGTCGAAAAGGTATATTTTTTTCGAAATGATGTCAAGCAATTAACATTTTTTATTTCCAAATCACCCGGATCAATTGAACCGGAATACCCATTTCCGCAAAAGAATCATGCCAGTAATGCTGTATGGCCGATAAATGGTCATTAGGCGACTTAACCTCCACAAAAGCATATTCATCACCTTTCTGTATAAATAAATCGGGGAATCCTTTGGCGTGGGTCGATAATCGTGACCACATCATTTGCAAAACCTGCTGAAGAGCAGGCGTTTCTACTACCTGCAGGACTCGTTCAATTAATTCCCAATTAAGATATGTCCAATCCACGAGCGGATTGATGACACCCTGATGCTCCTCCGCAACGCTTTGCATATGTTGTAACACAAGTGCCTGATCATGTAACATATCGAGTAATGTTTGGAATCGCTCTGGATTCACCTGCGTATAATCAACGGTTGGCGCATATTGAAATGGGTGATGAAAACCCGCACTTCGATCGGTAAAGATTAGTTCCCAAGTAAGCAAACCTAATATATTCTTCCAAACACCATTTTCAGAAAAAGACGCATAATAACCTTGGCTGATGTAATAATCAATTAAGCCTTGCTCAACACGACCATTATATGCAACATCGATTTCTATTTTCTCTGCCTTTTTCAATCGGCCTGTCACTTGTTTTACGTTTTTTTTCGAAGCTTGCCGAGCAAGAAAATCTTGAAAAAAGTGTAATTCCGTAGGGTTTTCAACATTCAAACGACCAAATTCCGCCCATTGTATCGCCTCATTTAATCGTTTTAATTTGGTCAAAATACGTACACGGCGTTCCAATGCTTGTGCAGAACCTGCCTGCTCAAAGACCTCCAAAGCTTGATCTAAATAGGCTTGGCGCTCGAGAAAACGACCAACTTGAAATAATAATCGCTCATAAGCTGGAATAGCTAATTCAGATAAACCGACTGCCATGGGAACAATATGTTCAAACAATGAATCTTTCAGTTGGCTCGGATCCATTTTATCTTGCTGCTCATAAAACCATTCTCGCCAAATACTCAATTGCCATTTGTCCTCTATCTCCTTCCGAGTGGTAAAATATGGCTGAAAGTCTTCTTCAGCGACTTCCACGTATTGTCGGTGCCCTAAATCCCTAACCACAAACTCTTTCAAATCTCGATTCTTGCTCCCAAAAAAGAGAAAAGAGCAAAAATGATACATATCCAATTGCAGGGGCTTTATCCAGTCCATTTTTTTGAAGGATTGCCTTAATGGAGTATCGACCAATAAATCCACTAATTGTTGTTTGGACAATCCTTTGAAAGAGTCTTTACTTGTTGAAATTTCCTTTAACGTATCGATGCAAGTTTGCCTCGTTACTACTTGTAAAAGTGCAGGTGTATAAACGTTTGCGTCATACTCCCCAACAAATCCACGGGAAATCAATTCTTGAATCACGGAATCCAATGATTCGATTTCTACATATTTCAAACTTGAGCGATTGAACCATGCCACACTCCTGCCAGCCAAACGTAAATAAAGGCATTGGGCAGGAAAAGAAAGCGCATGAAAGGATGAAATAAATTCGGATTCTCCAGGATTTAGCAAATTTTTATAATGCTTATCCACGTATCGCAAAACATATTGAAAGTAATCCCAATAATAAGTTGGAGAAAAATTGGAAGGATCAGCGTTCTCCATGAATCAGGCGAATTAATTTTACTCTAAAATAGGACTATTTGAGTATAAATTTCAAAAATTTCAACAGAAAATTAGATTTTTTCAACAATTTCAGAAATGATGTTATATTTGTAGGCCTGATATTTCTTAGGTTTATCACAAATTACTAACGAAACAAAATTTATGCAAACGGTTTCAAATTTCAACTTTGCTGGCAAAAAAGCATTAGTTCGTGTTGACTTCAACGTACCTCTAAATGAGCGATTTGAAATTACAGATGATACGCGTATCAAAGCAACCATTCCTACGATTCAAAAGATTCTTTCGGATGGCGGTTCGGCTATTTTGATGTCACACCTAGGTAGACCCAAAGATGGCCCTACAGAGAAATATTCATTGAAACACTTAGTTACTCCCCTGTCGCTTGTATTTGGGGTAAAAGTAAAATTTGCAACAGATTGTATCGGCGAAGATGCTGTAGCGTTAGCAGCCTCTTTGCAACCAGGCGAAATCTTGTTATTGGAAAATTTACGTTTCTATAAAGAAGAAGAAAAAGGAGATGAATCTTTTGCTCAAAAATTGGCTCATTTGGGCAATGTTTGGGTAAATGATGCATTTGGGACGGCTCACCGCGCACATGCTTCTACGGCAGTGATGGGGAAATTCTTCACAGATAAAGTTGCAGGCTATGTGATGCAGGCTGAACTTGAAAATGCTCAAAAGATTCTTGAATATTCAGAACGTCCATTTACGGCGATTATGGGTGGTTCAAAAATTTCAGATAAAATCTTAATCATCGAACGTTTATTAGACAAGGTTGATAACCTGATCATCGGTGGTGGAATGACATATACCTTCTCATTAGCAGAAGGTGGAAAAATCGGAAAATCAATTTCAGAGCCTGATAAGGTTTCATTAGCGAAAGAATTAATCGAAAAAGCGAAAGCGAAAGGGGTTAATTTAATCATGCCAGTGGACAATGTTTGTGCGGACGATTTCAGCAACAATGCAAACCGTCAAACGGTCAATCGTGGTGAGATTCCTGATGGCTGGGAAGGTTTGGACATTGGTCCTGAATCGGTGAAATTATTCCAAGATGTTATTGCTAAATCAAAAACAATCCTTTGGAATGGCCCTATGGGCGTTTTTGAATTCCCTAACTTTGCGATTGGAACAAATGCTATCGCAGATGCCGTTGTAAAAGCAACAGAAGAAAATGGTGCATTCTCATTAATTGGAGGCGGCGATTCAGCTTCTGCTGTAAATAACGCAGGCTATGGCGACCGTGTATCCTATGTATCTACTGGAGGTGGAGCTTTATTGGAATACATGGAAGGTAAAGTATTACCAGGTGTTGCTGCATTAGAAGCATAATCACCCAATACCTAATTATTTTAAAAGGCGAGGAGTTTTTCCTCGCCTTTTTGTATTTTAGTCTTTTGTTCAACTCCTGCACATGATTTACCCCAACGAACCCGTTCAGTTAAAGTCGACCTACATTAGTTTAGACAGTCGGCAAATCTACGAACCTGCCGATACTGCATTTTTTGCTGTCCGTGGATTACATCATGATGGGCACCAATATGTAGAATCACTCTATCACAAAGGCGTCCGCGAGTTTATCGTAGAAAAATCTGCTTGGAACAGCTCATTAGCAGAAAAGGCAAAATCATGGAATAATACCTCCATTTGGGTGGTTAACAACAGCATTGAGACCTTGCAGCATATTGCTCATGTACATCGCATCGCATTTAGCCTTCCTGTCATTGGAATAACGGGTTCAAATGGCAAAACAATTTGCAAGGAATGGTTATTTACGTTAACTAAGTCAAAATTTCAAGTTGTTAGAAGTCCCAAAAGTTTTAATTCACAAATTGGTGTTCCACTTTCTATTTGGGGCATTAAAGCCCAACACAACCTTGGGATTTTCGAAGCAGGTATTTCACAGAAAGAAGAAATGAATCGCTTAGAATCGATTATACGACCGGAATTTGGCATATTAACGCACATAGGTGAGGCACATGGCAAAAACTTCGAAAGTGAATCCGAAAAGCTCATTGAAAAACTAAAACTTTTCCGACATTCGAAAAAGTTAATTTATCGCTCCACACCCAATACAGCTCCTATTGTCATCGAGACAATGCAAAAAATTAACCCATCATGCGAGTTGGTCAGTTGGAGCACCACAGACCCCAACCAATCCATCTTCGTATTCTGGAAAATAACAGGTAAAAGCAGCCAATTAAAATTTCAAAAAAGAAATCAATCCGAGCCATTTATTAGCGTTCAAAGTCAATTACATGACGAAGCTTCGCTCGAGAACCTGAGTCATTGCCTGATACAAGCGCATTTACTAGGCATGAGCAATGAGGAACTAACAACGGCTGTTATGGGCATCAAACCCATTTCAATGCGTTTAGAAATCAAAGAAGGTGTCCGGAATAACCAACTCATAGATGATTCTTATAATAACGATATCGATGGGCTTAAATTAGCTCTCCCCCTTTTCAAACGTTACGAAGAAAAAAAGAAGGTGTTGATCATCAGTGATTTCATCGAAACCGGAATTGCTGAAGATGCATTATACCAACAAATTGCACAATTGATTGCAAATCAACGCATCGAAAAAATCATTGGCATAGGTAGTCAAATCGAACGAAATAAACACTATTTCCAACATATAGAGACCTACGCCACGGCCGAAACGTTAGTTGATTCGGGGGATTTAAACAGCTTACATGACTCAATCATCTTACTAAAAGGTGCTCGTAAATATGCTTTTGAAAAGATCGTTAACGCACTCGAAACAAAAACCCATTGCACCCAATTGGAAATCAATTTGGATGCCCTACAACATAACTTAAGCTATTACCGAAAAACCATTGGTCACTCAACCAAAATCATGGGCATGGTCAAAGCACAAGCTTATGGCGCTGGTGCAGTAGAAATTGCTAAAATATTACAATCACAAGGCATCGAATACCTAACCGTTGCATATGCAGATGAGGGCGTTTTACTACGTAATAATGGTATTTATACACCGATCATGGTGATGAATCCACAAGTAGAGGAATTCGACAAAATGACATCATATGCATTAGAACCTGAAATATATAATTTCAGTTTATTAACGGCAATCGATGAGTACAGCACAAATCAAAACAAGAATATCAAAATTCATATCAAATTGGATACAGGGATGAAGCGTCTTGGATTCGAGATGTCTGATATACCCCAACTAATGAATGAATTAAAGCAAATGCCACACCTTTGGGTTGTTAGCATTTTAAGTCATTTAGCAGCTTCTGAAAACCCTAAACATCGAGCATTTACAAAGTTCCAAATCGCTCAATTTAAGGAAGCATCACAAGCAATCAGTGAACAATTAGGTTACAAACCCTTGCGACATATAGCTAACTCGGCGGCCATCCAAAATTACCCAGAAGCACACCTCGATATGGTCCGATTAGGCATCAGTATGTATGGAATTTCTGGTAATTCGGTCGAAAAAACAGCCCTTGAAAATGTTCTTTCACTTAAAACATATGTATCTCAGATAAAAAATGTAGCAAAAGGGGAAACAGTAGGCTATGGGAGAATAGGACAATTCGAAGAAGATGGCAAGATTGCTACCTTGGCAATTGGGTATGCCGACGGCTATAGTCGGGCCCTAGGAAATGGCCAAGGCCACTTCGAAATTAACGGTCAACTATGCCCAACAATCGGTAGCATCTGCATGGACATGTGCATGGTTGATGTTAGCGCGCTCACGGAAATAAAAGAAGGTGATGAAGCCATTGTATTTGGAGGAAAAATACAATTAGCTACTTATGCCAAAGCAGCACAAACAATCCCCTATGAAATGATGACAAGCATCTCCTCACGCGTCAAACGAATCTACATAAGGGAATAATTACAGCGCAGTAATTCACCGCCAACTAGCGAGCCACATGATATAATTTTCATGTGGCTTTTTTAATGTTTCGTTCTTTTTAGACGTGAACAAATTACATATACAGAAAGGGATTCAGAATCAATGAACTAAATGCCAGCAATTGAAGTCCCAAGCAACATACTCAAGGCGAAACAAAACAATTAGCAATACAGCTAATAATGAATAGCCGGAAAGCTCATTAATTAGCATATGAACTAATCAATAATTAGCCCAAAAGCTAATCAATTAGTTGGCTAGCTAAATAGATTAAATACATTGTCCATAGCCCCTATTTTGAAATCAAATTAGAATATATTAATTTAGCTAAATAAGTAATCATTATATGACAATCGAGGCAATTAGCAAGGCTATAGGTGATGAGTCACGACGTAAAATCATTGAGCTGCTCAAAGATGGCGAAATGCCTGCGAGTAGTATTTTTGATCAATTTGACTATGCTGCTCCTACTATTTCCAGGCACCTATCTGTATTGAAAGAAGCTGGAATTGTGACGACTCGCCGGAACGGGGTCTTTATCTATTATGCTCTTGAAAAAGAAGTCCTAGTCCAGTTGGCCCAATGGCTAACTCCTTTGCTCCCACCGACAAGTCAAGTAGCAAAACCAGCACCGAAAGAGCGTGTGATCCGAGCTCCAAAAGTAAAGACAGAAAATCCATTTGATAAATTCCAAAGTGAATTTTAATTAGAATAATACAATTTATATGAAACGATTTGTTATCATTATTCGCGGCCCTGTTGAAGGTATTTCTGGTGCCAACAGTCTTGCTTCATCCGAAGAATTGGAACAAATTCGCACGTGGCTAAAGTCCATCAAGGAGCAATATCAAGATATGCTTTATCAGAAATTTTCGGGACAAACACTTTATTTGGGAGCAAGTGGAAAAATTGAACAAAAGATAGTTCAGCTCATTGATGGTGGAGAGATTTCCCAAGTCATCACCCTCATCATGTCTTCCTGGGAGGAAGCAACACGTGTTGCAGAGAGTTTTCCCTTCCCCAATACCTTTTACACGGTTGAATTACGTGAAATGGCATAAAAAAGCCCCATACGCAACGCATGAGGCTTTTTATCGGCTATACCGCGAGAATCGCGTATTTTTTCCTTACTTATACATTGATATCGCCTACCATATTCTCAGGGCGAACCCAAGCATCAAACTCTTCCGCAGTTAAATAACCCAAGGCAATAGCTGTCTCTTTCAATGTAGAGCCATTTTTATGCGCTGTTTGAGCGATTTCTGCCGCTTTGTAATAGCCAATCTTCGTATTTAAGGCCGTAACAAGCATCAATGAGTTATTAACGTGCTTAGCGATGTTTTCATGCAACGGTTCGATACCTACTGCACATTTATCGTTAAATGCCACACAGACGTCACCAATTAAGCGTGCTGAGTGTAAGAAGTTATAAATCATAACGGGTTTAAACACGTTCAATTCAAAATGACCTGAAGCGCCTCCAATATTGATTGTAACATCGTTTCCTAAGACTTGCGCCGCAACCATGGTCATCGCCTCGCACTGGGTAGGATTTACCTTACCAGGCATAATGGATGAACCCGGCTCGTTATCCGGAATGTAGATCTCACCAATGCCTGAACGAGGGCCAGATGATAACATACGTATATCATTTCCAATCTTCATTAGGCTTACAGCAACAGTTTTTAATGCGCCGTGGGCTTCCACAATCGCATCGTGGGCTGCTAAAGCTTCAAACTTGTTTTCAGCCGTTCTGAAAGGCAATCCTGTCAACGAAGCAATATGCTTCGCAACGTTTTCTGAATAACCTTTAGGTGTGTTAATGCCCGTCCCTACCGCGGTCCCTCCTAGCGCTAATTCCGCTAAGTGGTCTAAGCAATTATTAATCGCCTTTAAGCCATGATTCAATTGAGAAACATATCCTGAAAATTCTTGCCCTAATGTCAAAGGCGTCGCATCCATGAAATGCGTACGACCAATTTTAACCACATTTTTAAATGCTTTTGCCTTGGCGTCTAAGGTATCACGCAATTTCGTAATGCCCGGAATTGTTACTTCCATCAAAGCTTGATACGCCGCGATATGCATCGCTGTAGGAAAGGTATCATTGGACGATTGAGACTTATTTACATCATCATTCGGGTGTACAAACTTCTGTTCATCCATCAAATCTCCCCCTTGGATCACGTGAGCACGGTAAGCAATCACCTCATTACAGTTCATATTCGACTGCGTACCTGAACCTGTTTGCCATACGACTAATGGGAATTGATCTGCCCATTGACCAGCTAAAATCTCATCACAAACCTGTCCAATTAGATTTTTCTTTGCTTCATCCAATACACCAGCCTCGAAATTCGTGATCGCCGCTGCCTTTTTCAAATAAGCAAATGCACGAATAATTTCTTTCGGCATCTTGTTGATATCTTGAGCAATGGGAAAGTTCTCGATAGAACGCTGCGTTTGTGCGCCCCAATATACATGTGCAGGCACCTTCACCTTGCCCATCGTATCTTTTTCAATTCTATATTCCATAATGGCTATTTGTATTATTTTTGTAAGCAATTCACAAAAATACCACCAAAACCAACAAGGTGGGAAAGAATTTAAATAAAAAATAATATGATCACGATCTACGGAATTCCTGCTTGCAATACGATGAAGAAAACCTTCGAATACCTTCAAGCAAAAGGCATCGAATACACCTTTCACAACTATAAAAAAGATGGGATAACCGCTCCTATTTTACAAGGATTCGTTGACACGCTCGGCCTAGAAAAGGTATTCAACAAACAAGGTTCTACCTACAGACAGCTTTCAGAAGATACCAAAGTCACGCTTATCAACCCCAAAAGCGCATTTTCATTCCTATTAGAAAAAAATTCAGCGATCAAACGTCCCATCATCACAGATGGCAAACGCATGATCGCTGGATTCAATTCTGAAGAATTAGATAAATGGCTAAATGCCTAATTAACCTTTATAAAAAAGCCATTTGGACAACTCTTTCCAGGTGGCTTTTTTTCCATACATTAAAATTCCAACGCGGTAAATTCGCGCCGAAATCCAGCTACAAGCTAGAAATCCCACCACCAAAAGGATCATCGAAAGTGTTAACTCCCATACAGGAACCCCATAAGGTAAGCGCACCATCATATTGATTGGCGAAGTAAACGGAATCATCGATGCCCAAAAAGCAATCGAACTATCCGGATCTTGCATGGTGTATTGAGCCAATAAGAATGACAGAATAATGGGAATCATGACGATAAACGTAAATTGCTGTGCTTCCGTGGCACTCTCGACAGCAGACCCAATGGCTGCAAATAAAGAACTATACAATAAGTAGCCGACGAAAAAGTAGAACAAAAACGCGAATAAAATTAAGGGAATATTCGTACTCTCGAGCACCTTCGTCACCTCGCCCATCGGGGAATCTTGCATGGCTTTGCTCATCTCAACGGAGGCCTTTCCTTGGTCAACAGACATAATCGCTTTCGCCTTAGAAGCATATATTTTCCCAGTCACTTGTGTTAATCCGATTGTTAATACAATCCATAAAAGGAATTGCGTAAGTCCCACAAGACCCACACCGATAATCTTACCTAACATTAACTGGTAAGGCTTCACAGAAGAAATAATCACTTCAATGATTCGACTACTCTTTTCTTCGATCACGCCATTCATCACTTGAGAACCGTAAAGCAAGAGCGTGACATATAAAATCAAGCCCATGATGCCCGCAAGAATCATCGCCCCGGCAGAACTTGAACTTGTTTCTCCCCCATTTTCAGACACCGTAATTGTCTCACTAGCAATATCAACCTGCGTATCCTCATAGACCTTCGCTGTAATTCCGGCCTTATACATCAGCTCCTGCCGTACTTTATTCTGAATCAATCGCTCCACAGATTCTTTTAAGCTAAGTCCAATATTCTTCGACGAATAAATATGTACGCCTTTCGGATTTGCTAAAACATCCACAGGTATACTCACAAAGGCATCGTAGCCGGACTTGGCAAACTGAGTCTTAAAGACCTGTTCAGGTACCTCTGTAAAGGTGAAAACCAACTCTTTATCTTGCAAATCGGCCGATTTCAGCAAATGGCTTTGATCGAATATTGCGATTTGCTTCTGCTCCTTATCTTTCATGGCTAACCAAATAGGTATTGCATAGATTGCCGTAATTAAGACGGGGGCCAACAATGATGAAATCCAAAAGGATTTTTTCAACACACGTGTTACGTATTCACGCTGAATAACCAGTAAAATCTTATTCATATCAATTGGTTTCGCTAACTACTTGAATAAAAATATCATTAAAAGAGGGTATCACTTCCTTGAACTCCAACAAACGAATATGCTGAATCAATAAGGCAATAGCCTCATTAGTTCCCATTCCTGATGAAAAACGCAATATCGCATGACCAGCGGATTCATGGGAAACAATCTCAATCCCAGGAATCGCTAATAACTCGCCTTCAAAACGTATCGAGAATTGATTCTTCTTATATCGATTTTGAACCTCATCTTTATTACCCGACAACACCACCTGCGCGTGATTAATCAAGGCTATCTCATCACATAACTCTTCAACTGACTCCATCCGATGCGTAGAAAACAACACGGTTGTACCACGCGCTTTGATGGCTAATATCTCATCCTTCAACATATTGGCATTGATGGGATCAAAACCCGAAAAAGGCTCATCCAGAATCAGTAATTTAGGCTCATGTACCACCGTGGCAATAAATTGCGTCTTTTGCTGCATTCCTTTGGATAAATCATCAACCGGCTTATTCCACCACTCCTTAATATCTAACCGAATAAACCATTCCTTCAATTTAGCGATTGCCTCATCCTTAGGCATTCCCTTTAATTGGGCCAAATACAAGAGTTGCTCACCGACCTTCATCTTCTTATACAAGCCACGTTCCTCAGGTAAATAACCTATCTGATCCGCATGCCCTAAGCGTAGAGGCTCTCCATCAAAGAAAATCTCACCGGAATCTGGTCCCGTGATTTGGGTAATTATTCGAATTAAAGATGTTTTTCCAGCCCCATTGGGACCTAATAAACCGAAAATCTTCCCTTTGGGGATTTCCAAGTTCACATCCGCCAAAGCAACGTGATCCGCATAGCGCTTCCCTAAATTTCGTATAGATAACAACATAAGTATTTATCAAGATGAATATTCAAAGATAAAAAAAAGCGTCCACCCCAATATGATATTAGGATGAACGCTAGAAAAATAGGATAAATGATTCCTTTACTTCTTAATTACTTTAGCCTTAGGTTTTACGGGAGCTTTAGCTGCAGACTTAGGAGCAGCAGGTGCTGCCTCTTTTGCCATCAATTGAGCAACTTGTTTGATCTCAGCTGCCTTTTTCGCCAACTTCGCCTTTTTCTTTGCTTCTTTTTCGATTGACTTCTTCTTTGATTTTTCAGCCTTTTCTTTCGCCTTGGCAGCTTCTTTTTCTTGGTCTTGCACCAACTTCACATATTTCTTTGCAATATCACCGACTGATTTCTCAACCGTTGCCAACACTTTCTTGGCATTTTTTTCTGATAACCCTTTTAATTTAGGTAACACCAAAGATGAAAGCTGATTCGCTAATGTTTTTTTCTGACCGTTCATTATCTTAATATTAATTATTTGATAAATCTAGGTAAACTAATGAGAACTAAAAATTTATCTGTGTTAAGTTTTTAACGAAACTGAAAAATTTAATATTGGAAGCGCTAGAGCTGCGATTTACTGACAAAATCCCAGGCAACTACTCCCATAGTTACCGAGACATTCAAAGAATGTTTTGTACCAAATTGAGGAATCTCTAAACTACCCGAAGCAGCTTCAATCCAATAATCATTCACCCCAAATACTTCATTACCAAAAACAAAGGCATATTTGTTGCCAGCCACAGGCTTGAAATCATGCAAGGAAATCGACTGGTCAACTTGTTCAATGCAATAAACCGTATACCCCAAAGCTTTTAAAGCTCCATGACATGCTTCTGCCGATTCAAAATAAGTCCAATCAACAGATTCATCAGCACCTAAGGCCGTTTTACTAATTTCGCGATGTGGTGGCTGAGCCGTAATGCCTACTAAATACACATGTGCACAACGAAATGCATCTGCCGTACGAAACGCAGAACCAATATTATTCATACTTCGAATATCATCGAGCACAAAAACAAAAGGGAACTTCTCCGCTGATTTATAAGCGGACACATCAAGCCGATTTAGCTCATCTAACGATAACTTCTGAGGCATATTTTAAACAATCCAGCTGAAGGGATAAGCTAATTCAGGTACCTTAACACGCTCAGCTAAACGCTCTAAACGCGCAGGCAATCCGATCACATAATCACGCGCCTTTTCAGCTTGATCATTCAATCCGCGAACACTTTCCAAATCCCAATCTTGAATCAACCCTCGCATGATGGTTGTATAATCAGCCGTCGTATAAACACCGATACGTTGTGCCGCATCAGAGAAATGATCAAATAATGAGCTTTTCGCGCCACTCATTTCACGCAAGAAATGCGCAGGCATAACAATCTTCTTCTTCATCATATCAGCAAAAGCCAACATCATTTCAGAAGGATCTAATTTAAAAATCTCGGAAACGAATGCTTTATATGCCTTCGCATGGCGAAGTTCATCAGCAGCTATTTGGGCACACATACGAGACAGATTCGAATTTCCATGCTGCTTAGCTAATGAAGCCGTTCTGCGATGGGAAATATTCGTCGCCCACTCTTGGAAAGATGTATAAACAAAATTACGGTAAGGATCTGCTGAAGTACCAATATCAAAACCATCCGCAATCAAATACTGTGTTGAAATAGCAACCGCACGCATGTCCACTTTCCCAGATAAATACAGGTAGGTTCCCAATAATTTACCGTGACGATTTTCTTCAGCTGTCCAACTGCGAATCCACTTAACCCATCCATTTTCTTGATCCAAATGATCCACCGTTTCCATCCCTAACAACCAAGATTCATAGGTAGGTAGCGCTTCTTCCGTAATTGTATCACCAATCAAAACTGCCCAATAATCATAAGGCAATTCATTAGCTGCTTCTTGTAACAATTTCACCTCATCAAAGAAATTATCCTTTGTCGAGTCAGGAAGCATATCAGCAGGCTGCCAGTTGGAATCAATCGGATTCAAAAAATCCTTCATGTAGCTATCCATATTTTTGGCTAGCTCGGACATAACTTCTAAACGCGTGTGGAATTGAGACATAATACAATGGGTTAACTGAATGAGCTATGAAGATACATAGAAAAATTAGAATTTTGGCTGAAAACGCACAAAATCAAGCCCATTCGCCTCAATTTTTAAGATATATGCATTTTGGTAATTGGGTGAAAACCAATCGCCCAAATTATAATACGTTGTAGCAGAATCTAGTTCTAAAGCTATGGGATGATGCCGATGACCAAATACGTAGGCAGAAATCAACTGACCATCGCGTTGATCGATTGCATAACGATCACGTACGGCTGATAAAATAAAGTCAGTATCTGGATCAAAAGGGACAGCACCGGCTTTAATTGTCGAAGTCTTTCGTGTACCTGACCAAGCATGCGCCAATCGGACACCTAAATCTGGGTGTAGCCAACCAAATAGAAATTGGGCAATCGGATTCACAAAAACCTTTTTCAAAAGCTTATATCCATAATCTCCAGGACCCATTCCATCGCCATGACCCATGCAAACCCGAATCATATTGCCCTCAAATTGGAATTCAAATTCCGTTGGATCCGTGTAAATCACAGCACCCAACTCCTCTTCAAGATAGCCTCGCATCCACAAATCATGATTACCCACAAAAATATGCAAACGAACCCCTTGGTCGGCTAACTGAGCAAGTGCGCCAATAAACCGCACAAAACCCTTGGGGACAACCTTTTGGTACTCAAACCAAAAATCAAAAATGTCACCCAATAAAAACAAATCACTTACATCTCCAGAAATTTGGGAAAGCCATTCCGTCAAAACACACTCGCGCGCTCGGGAGGTTTGTGCATCCGGAAAGCCTAAATGCATATCGGATATGCAGTAAGCATGTTTACCAGAAGGAATAATTAGTTGCTTCATAAATAGCAAAAATGGGGAGGGAATACCCACCCCATTCGGTTAATCTTCTTTTTTAGGACTCTTTTTCCGAGGTGCCGGCTTTTTCTTAACAACCGGCTCTGTTAAGGATTCTGCTTTGACGGCGGCAGGCTTTTTAGCTGCACGCTTGACCGTTTCAGCTAACTCACGCTCATCCTTGGCATCCTTGCGTTTCTTTTCCGTTTCACCTTTAATAAACTCTTGGTATGAGGTTAATTGCTCAAAAGGACGGGGACCTACAAGCTCTTCCAAATCACTTTGGAACAAGACCTCCTTCTTCAACAATTGCTCCGCCAAAATGGTTAATTTATCCTTTTTAGAGGTTAACAATTTCTTAGTACGCGTATAAGCTTCCGCAATAATCTTACGTACCTCTTCATCAATTTCACGTGCTGTCGTTTCCGAGTATGGCTTATTAAACTGATAATCAGATCCCTTCGAATCGTAATAAGAAATATTACCTAATTTCTCATTCATACCATAAACGGTTACCATCGAATAAGCTAATTTCGTAATACGCTCCAAATCGTTTTGAGCACCTGTTGAAATCTTACCAAATACAATTTCTTCGGCTGCACGACCACCTAATGTCACACACATCTCATCCATCAACTGTTCTGTACGATACAAGAACTGTTCTTTAGGCAAGTATTGCGCATAACCCAAAGCGGCTACACCACGCGGTACGATCGAAACTTTAACTAATGGATTTGCATGCTCTAAGAACCAACCCGCAATCGCATGTCCAGCCTCGTGATATGCAACAATTTTCTTTTCCAATGGATTAATAATCTTGTTTTTCTTCTCCAATCCACCAATCACACGGTCCATAGCTTCTTGGAAATCATCCATATCCACAGCAGTTTTACTGCGACGTGCCGCAATTAGTGCTGCCTCATTACATACATTGGCAATCTCAGCTCCTGCAAAACCAGGTGTTTGAGCCGACAACTCTTTTGGATCGATATCAGCAGCTAATTTCAATGGCTTCAAGTGAACTTTGAAAATGGCTTCCCGACCAATAATATCAGGCTTGTCGATTGAAATTTGACGATCAAAACGACCTGGACGAAGCAAAGCAGCATCCAAGACATCCGGACGGTTTGTGGCCGCCATGATGATAATTCCTGAATCCGTTGCAAAACCATCCATTTCAACCAATAATGAGTTTAATGTATTCTCACGCTCATCATTTGAACCGGGCATTTGACCACGACCACGAGAACGACCGACAGCATCAATCTCATCAATAAAGATGATACATGGCGCTTTCTCTTTCGCTTGTTTGAACAAATCCCGTACACGTGCAGCACCTACGCCCACAAACATCTCGACAAAATCAGAACCCGACAATGAAAAGAAGGGTACGCCTGCCTCACCGGCTACGGCCTTAGCTAATAACGTTTTACCCGTGCCCGGAGGGCCTACCAATAAGGCTCCCTTGGGAATTTTACCACCTAAATCCGTGAATTTCTTTGGGAATTTCAAGAACTCAACAATCTCCTGAATTTCTTCTTTCGCTTCATCTAAACCCGCTACATCATCAAATGTCACACGTACTTTCGATTCTCCCTCTATCAAGGTTGCTTTGCTCCGACCAATGTTAAACAGCTGGCCGCCGCCACCTCCTCCGCCGCCCATGCGGAAGAAAAGGAAATAAAAGCTCAATCCCATCAGTATAAAAAATCCCCAAGTACCCAACCAATCCAATGGCCCTGTACGCGTTTCTGGAGTTGCAAAAATGCGTTCATTGCGCGGAAAATCTTTTTGACGATCCTCTAAAAAATGCTCAAACCCTTCTTTGGAAATAATTGGAAATTCAAAGTGTGGACCTTGCTTAACCGACACCAAGCCTGGAGGCGACTTCTTAAAATACTTCGGAACGAAAGTAGGCTTAAGGCTAACCTCAACCAATTTATCATTGACGATCACAACCGACTGAACTTCTTTTTGAATGATCATGGACTCAAATTGCCCCTGATTAATTTCTTGTAATGTAGGCTGCTTCGTAAAGAAGAACATACTCACCATCGCAATTACCAACCCAATAATCATCCAACTTTGCATCCCTCCTGCCGGTTTTTTGGGCAGGCGTGGTTGAATTCCTGAACGCTTGGTGTTTTTACTATTACCTTGTTTTGCCATTAGAATAATTTGTTTGGGCTATTAACAATGAGGATACCTAAAAAAGTTCGAATTGAGAATTATTCCTCTGAAATGTGCGTAAACTTCGCATCACCCCAAAGCTCTTCCAATTTGAAAAAATCACGTTTGTCTTTCAAAAACACGTGCACAATCACATCGTAGTAATCCATCAAGATCCACTCCCGATTTGCCTTACCCTCCATCGCATGTACATGAATTTTACCCGATTCCCAGACTTCCTTGTCCACTGAATCTGCAATCGCCTCGATTTGCGTATCTGAAGTACCTGACGCAATCACAAAAAAATCAGTAAATGCATTAGCAACTCCGCGCATGTCCATCACGACGATATCTTGAGCCTTCTTCTCCTGCATCCCTTTCACCACCCACTGCGCTAATTGTTCTGATGCTTCTACTGTGGTCTTTTTAGTGCTTTTGCTCATATGTTTGTCTAAAATCGAATTATCGAAAGTATTAACATCTCGAATAACGAATAAAAAATTAAATTTGTTTCTTGTAAACCTAAAATTACGAAGAAAATTTGAACAATTACCTAGCCCCCACCCGCTTCGTCGGCAAATTCTCAAAATATATGAACCTTTGTGAATCCACGAACGCATATGGCTTCCAAGAGGCAATTGCAAGCGACATAAATGAAGGTTTTGCATGGATTGCCGGACACCAAACTGCCGGAAAGGGACAACGGGGAAACCAATGGCAGGCCGAACCGAATCAAAATTTATTAGTTTCCTATTTACTAAAGCCAAACCACGATTTACTCCCCGCGCAATTTTACCTCAGCAAAGCGATAGCTAATGGAATTTTAATGGGCCTCCAACAATGGGCAATGAATTCCATAGGCGAACAATTGCCACTCGAAATCAAGTGGCCAAATGACATCTACCTTGACGGAAAAAAACTAGGAGGAATTCTGATTGAAAGCAATTTTCAAGCCGGGAAATGGGCATTCTCCATCATAGGCATTGGACTAAATATCAACCAACTAAACTTCGAAGGCTTGCGTGCCACCTCCCTCCGCCAGTGGACCCAAAACCCACAAGCAATTGATATCAGTGAAATCTATCGGTACATTTCTGACGGGATTGAAAATCAATATGAAAACTTTACAAACAAAGCCTTTTTGTCAATCGACGAAACCTACCACGCACAACTTTTTCGCAGCGGCGAATGGCATCATTATGAAGACAAAAGTGGACTATTTGAGGGGAAAATAGTACAGGTCAACGAACAGGGTTTGGTAGAAATTGAACGAAACCACGGGACACAATTCTATGATTTAAAAGAATTAAGTTTTATTTTTAAGGATTAACCTCAAAAATACCTTGATTCAAACCTACCAAAGCAACCTAGAAAACTTCATACATTGGGCAAAAAATACGCCTAATAACACCTATTTGAAACAACCCAAGGCGGGCAATTACACCGACTACAGCTACCAAGAATCTCTTCACATTGTCGAGCAGATTGGCTCTTACCTAAACGAACAATTGTCGGATCAAAAACCCAATCACATAGGTATTTTATCCAAAAACAGCGCTCACTGGATTTTGTCGGATTTAGCTATTTCCTACGCAGGTGCTGTTTCAGTCCCATTTTACGCAACCCTTACTAGCGAACAATTAAATCAAGTTTTAGTCCATTCCGATTGCCAGATTCTTATCGTAGGAAAACTGGACAATTGGGATGAAATTCAAAAGGGAATTCCTGATTACATTCAGCTCATTTTTACACCCGACAGCCCTTGTCAAACAGGTCTTGCTTGGAATGACATCCT
>JBDLUL010000031.1:0-4628 GCA_039805345.1 Bacteroidota bacterium
ATTTTCATGAATTAATTCCACAAATTCCATGGCATCTTTTTCCACCAAGTGGAGTTTTTTATGCGCTAATTGATATAATTGAATTGATTTCGCTTCCATGTGGTAAACTTACCATGTCATGCCTGACGAGTCAATTCGATACAAGAATAGCCCGATAATTATCAGTTTTTCAACAGGGAAACAATCATATACGTCACAGCCCCTTGCCCCACCCAAAAAATAAACATCCATTTAATGAGTTCACTTTTCGCTTCGGCAACGGTCTGTTGAACAAAATCCTTGCTCACAAATTCATTCGTAGATTCTTGTACTTCTTCTTGAATGCCATGAATAAATTTCATGCCATCTTGTTCGCCCAAATGTAATTTGGCTCGAACTAATTGATATAATTTTCGGGTGTGTGGTTTCATGCCCTAAATGTAGGACCTCTCTACGAAGGAGTCAATTCGATTTTCGACTAATTTAGATTAATTCAGAATCAATCACTTGAACTTTTCCCCACAAGTGCTTGTTCTCATCAATGAACTTTTTGTGCAGGGGGTGATAAAGGTATTCCGATTCTTTGGTGGCATTTTCAAACACTAATACCACAGAAAAAGTATAACTTCCATCTGTTGCTCCTTTGTCGAATTCGGTAACAATTGGTCGGCCAACGTGCGCAGTTTGGATCATAGGCAAGGTGCCTAATTGTTTTAATGCGGCTAACAATTGTGCTTTTTCGGCATCATTGTTTGGGTTTTTAGCCCAAAACAATACATGGTGAATAAAGGTCATAGCTGTTTTTGTATTTGGTAAAACACTGCTAGCTGCAGCCGCTAAACCGGCTTGTTGGAGGAAATTTCTTCTCGAAGTCATCAATAGGTATTTAAATATTATTCAATTCTACGATGGAAAATCTACAAAAGCAATTAATCATTACGGGTGCTACTGGCATGGTGGGAGAGGGAGTCCTGCATGAGGCAATCAATTCTCCTTTTGTCAGTCAAATTTTGGTAGTCAACCGCAAGCCTTGTGGGGTTCAGCATCCGAAGGTCAAAGAATATCTATTAGTTGATTTTATGAAGCCCGAAGACATGCGCAACGCAATCAAAGGTTATGACGCTTGTTTATTTTGTTTGGGTGTTTCTTCCGTGGGAATGAAGCCGGATGCATACAAACAGAAAACCTACGATTTGACGCTGGGGTTTGCCAAAGTATTATACGAGGAAAACCCTCAAATGTCGTTTAGCTACATTTCAGGCGCCGGAACGGACTCCACAGAGCAGGGGCGTTTAGCCTGGGCGCGCGTGAAAGGGAAAACGGAAAATGATTTGGCAAAACTAGGTTTTGGGGATTATTATTCGTTCCGACCAGCCATGATTCGGCCGACGCCCGGGTTGAAAAATGCACTTTCTTTTTATAAGTACCTCGATTGGATCTTCCCGATTCTCAAGTGGCTTGCTCCGCATACGGCCTGTACCTTAGAGGAACTGGGCCATGCGATGTTAGAAACCTCCATTTTCGGATCGCCCATCAAGACGGTGGAAGGGAATGATATTTTGGCATTAGCCAAACAAATGCGTGCGCGTTTATAGCTTTTTGGCTATTTTTGTTAGATAATTAAATATACTCCCGTGAATAAGAAAGTCGTACTTATGATTTTAGACGGTTGGGGCATTGCCACCAACCCAAAAGTTTCAGCGATTGATGCTGCCAAAACTCCTTTTATCGATTCGTTATATACAAAATATGCGCATTCAAAACTGGAGGCGTCAGGTGAGGCTGTAGGTCTTCCGGAAGGCCAAATGGGTAATTCGGAAGTGGGGCACATGAATTTAGGTGCTGGCCGCGTCGTATATCAAAATTTGGTTCGGATCAACAAAGCTGTTCGCGAAAATACGCTAGGTCAAGAAGTTGAATTAGCGAAGGCATTTGATTATGCGAAAAAAGAAAATAAATCGGTTCATTTCATGGGCTTGGTTTCTGATGGAGGTGTTCACGCACACATCGAACACTTGAAATCTTTATTGACCTCCGCTTCTGAAGCGGGATTGTCTAACGTGTTTGTTCACGCTTTCACAGATGGACGTGATACAGATCCTAAGTCGGGAATGAAATTCATGACGGACTTGGTTAATCATACAAAGAAAACAGGAACAGCGGTTGCTTCCGTAACAGGACGTTATTTTGCCATGGACCGCGACAACCGCTGGGAGCGCGTTGCCTTAGCCTACCATGCCATGGTGGATGCGGAAGGAACACCTTCGCAAGATGTGTTGGCATCTATTCAAGCCAGCTATGATGCGGGCGTGACAGATGAATTCATTAAACCAATCATCGCAACGGATGCTGACGGGAAACCTTTGGCAAAAATCGCGGCAGGAGATGTGGTGATTTGCTTCAACTTCCGTACGGATCGTGGTCGGGAAATTACGCAAGCCCTTACGCAACGCGATTTTCCAGAAGAAAAGATGCACAAATTGGATTTATATTACTTGACGATGACGGAATACGACAAGGAATTCCAAAACGTTCAAGTGATTTTCAATGATTCGAATTTACCGATGACGATGGGCGAAGTACTAGAAGGAGCCGGTAAAAAGCAAATTCGAATCGCTGAAACGGAGAAATATCCACACGTAACGTTCTTCTTCTCAGGAGGGCGTGAGCAATTGTTCGAAGGCCAAGAAAACATCTTGCGTAATTCTCCGAAAGTTGCGACCTATGACTTGCAGCCGGAGATGTCGGCAGCTGATTTGCGTGATGCCTTGATTCCAGCCTTGGAAAAAGAAGAAGTGGATTTTGTTTGCTTGAACTTTGCGAACCCTGATATGGTGGGTCATACAGGTGTTTTTGAAGCGGTTGTGAAGGCGGTAGAAACAGTTGATGCTTGTGCTGAGGCGGTCGTGAAAGCTGGATTAGCCCACGGTTATTCCTTTATTATCATCGCCGACCACGGTAATGCCGATGTGATGATGAACGAAGATGGTTCTCCCAATACTGCGCACTCAACGAATTTAGTTCCTTGTATTTTGGTTGATAATGATTTCCACCCAACACTTCAAAATGGTAAGTTGGGCGACGTATCGCCTACAATCTTGAAGTTGATGGGTGTTGCCCAACCTAAAGAAATGACGGGAACACCTTTATTTTAACGGATTAACCATGGGGGTTCCGGCCTCCATGGCTTATAGTTGACCTTTGGATAAATAAGCATCATCAAACGTAGGGGAATTAGGGAATCTCTATTTACCTTTATTTCTTTAAATCAATCTATGGCTAAAGTCATTATTTTTGGTAATACGCGTACCGCTGAACTTGCCCTCTATTATTTGCAAAATGATTCGGAACATGAAGTCGTTGCGTTTACAGTTGAGCAAGATTACATTCAAGAGCCTACCTTTCATGGCTTGCCTTTGGTGCCTTTTGAGACAGTAGAACAAATTTATGCTCCTGCAGAATTTAAATTCTTCGCACCGCTAACAGAGAAGAACATGAATCGTGTTCGTGCGCGTGTATACGAGCAAGGGCTTGAGAAAGGCTATTCGTATATCTCCTACATCAGTTCACATGCTACTGTTTTGACGGATAAAATTGGCGACAATTGTTTCATCTTAGAGGATAATACGATACAGCCCTATGTAACTATTGGAAATGACGTAGTGTTGTGGTCGGGGAATCACATTGGTCACCATGGAACCATCGGAGATCATGTCTTTTTTACGTCTCATGTGGTCCTTTCAGGTGGATGTCAAGTGGGAGATTATTGTTTCATAGGTGTCAACGCAACCATTCGTGATCAAAGTATTTTGGGTGAAGGAACCTTGATTGCCATGGGGGCTAATTTAACCCGTCAAAAAACAGATCCTTGGAGTATTTGGAAAGGGAATCCAGCTGAGAAGGCAGCCATTTCAAGTAAAGACATTAAGATATAAAAAAAGCCCTTCGTTTGAAGGGCTTTTTTGTTAGTGTTCGATGGGTTGATTGTTTTCGTCCACAATCACAAAAATATCTTCTTTCGGTTTCTTCATCAGATATTTTTCCCTCGCATATTTTTCCAACAACGATGGATTTCCGATCACCATGCGGCGCTCTTTTTCCAATTCCTTGGTTTTTTGTTGGTAATACGTTTTCTCGTTTTCAAGCTGTCTTAATTCATTCCAAAGGCGAAACTGAACAGTTACATCATTGGAATCCAGCACGAACATCCACACGAAGAGGATGCTCGCTGAAATCCAATAAAATTTGTTCGGCCCAAGAAAAAGCTGCTTGATGCGATTCACGTATACTTAGAAATTTAAACCTGGGAAATATGCATTTGCTCCCAATTCCTCCTCAATGCGAAGTAATTGGTTGTATTTAGCCATACGGTCAGAACGTGACGCAGAACCTGTTTTAATTTGGCCTGTGTTCAATGCAACAGCTAAGTCAGCAATTGTTGCATCTTCTGTCTCTCCTGAACGGTGTGACATGATGTTTTTGTATGAATTACGTTTTGCTAAGTTAACCGTATCAATGGTTTCTGTTAATGAACCAATTTGGTTTACTTTAACCAATACCGCGTTAGCTACACCTTTTTCGATACCTTCTTGTAAACGCTTCACGTTTGTTACGAATAAATCGTCACCAACTAATTGGCATTTAGAACC
>JBDLUL010000032.1:0-9473 GCA_039805345.1 Bacteroidota bacterium
AATTCAGGTTTGTTACGAGCGGTTATAAGCGCTGATTCGTATAGATAGAATGGCGAATCCGGTACATTGTCCAACCAAGTAACAGCCGCTTTTCGAACAGCGGGATGGATAATCGCATTGAGTTTTTGAATGTCGCCCGGGTATTTTTGCAATAGGCCTTTCATCCAAGGTCTATTGTAAGTTCCATCCGGAAGATAGGCTCGTGATCCGAATTCCTCTAGGATAGCGGCTTTAACTTCGGGGTCTTGATCGCAGATATTGCGCGCATGGACATCAGCTTCAAAAACAGGAATTCCTAGGATAGAAAAAATCCGACAAATCGTTGATTTGCCGGATCCTATTCCGCCTGTAATGCCAATAAAGGGTTTCAGGCCTTGTTCGTTCATTTTATTCTTCTGTTAAGCGAGATGAAGCATCTTTCGAAATCGCAGATTTTTCAAAAACCATACGTACTCCTTTGCTTGAATCTACTTCTACAACGATGGTTTTCTCACGAATCGAGACAACACTTCCGTGTGCACCACCAATCGTAACAACTTTGTCTCCAGTCTTTAATTCACTGATGAATTTTTGAGCATCTTTCGCCTTTTTTTGTTGGGGACGAATCATGAAGAAATAAAACACCACAAAAATACCGCCGAAAAGGACGATTTGCATGATTTGTGGATTGGCTTCTAATAATAACATAGGACTATTTTTTTTGAGGTAAAACTTCTATTTTAAACGCAACCATGTTGTCGGCTGGTAAGGTATTCGCGTAAGCTGTAACGGTTTTTTGTACTTTCCCTTCCTTGCCATGTGAATCAAAGGTTACTTTGATAAATCCTTTTTTGCCGGGTTGAACCAAGTCTTTCGACCATTTTGGTGTTGTACAACCACAGGAGGAATTCACAGAACTGATTTGCAAGGGTAGGTTTCCTTTGTTGCGAAAATGGAAGGTATATGAAATACTATCTCCTTCCGTGATCCGACCTAGGTAAACCAAGGGTTGGTCAAAAACCATTTGTGGGTGTTTCTCTTCCGTTGGGCGCAAAGCTACTGGAATAGCATTTTCAGCATCACTCAGTGACTCTTTTTGTTTGTTGGTACAGGCCAACAACAAAACAAGGGCTCCCAAACAAATCGAAAGACGAAGCATCTTATTTTGCTTTAATTTGGCTCATCATTTTCTCCACGTCCTCAAGCAATTTCTCTGCTTTGATTTTCGTGTCATTAACGACTTTCTTGCCTTCTGATTTCGCCATGGTTTCTGGAATTTCTTTTCCATCTACGATGTCATTGATCAATTGCTTCAATTGCTCCCGGTATTTGTTCAATTGGAAATACAATTTGCTACGTGTATTCTCACCTTTATCCGGTGCATATAGAATACCAAGCACGGCTCCTGTAGCAGCTCCTACAACAAATGCCCAAAAGGATTTTGATGATCTACTCATAATTATTTACTGGCTATGTCGATTAATCCTCGACCTGATTTTTGAATAATTTTCTCTCCTATAAGCTTCACTGAAACAACATCCAAAATACCGTTGATAAATGGACCTGATTTGGGTGTTGAATAGTTTTTTGCTACTTCAATGTATTCGTTAATACTCACTTTTACGGGTATGCTTGGAAACTTAATCATCTCGGCTACGGCCATTTTTAAAATGATTAAATCAGAGGTGGCTAAACGTTCTGAGTCCCAGTTTTTCGTCTGGTCATTCACCCAAGTTGTTAAAGCCTTGTCTTCCTTCACGCAATAGTCGAATAATTCTTCAAAGAATAATTTATCCTCATCCCATTGGATAGCAAGGGCTTGTAAGCTTAAATCTTCCAAGGCCTCCACTTTAAATGTTTTGGTACTTAGGCTTTTGATTACATCCTTATTAACATGCCAATTTAAATCTTTTTCCTCAAAATATGCTGTCATAATCGGATGTTTTAACAGATAATTTTTCAAAAGATATTGTACGATTTCAACGTCCTTAACAAGCTCTTTCCCTGCTTCTGGTAAATACGAGGTAAAGCTATCGTCTGGTAATATGCCTTCTAAGAATAATTTCTTGAGTAAAGTTTCTTCATCTTCCGACCAGCCAATATTGTTGTCCGCAAACGCGCTTTGTAAATCTTTCCATTTAGGCAAGATGGCTAAAACTTTGTTATTGGCAATTTGGGAGGTTTTAATTGTCTTTTCCAACAAACGTCTTTGTTCATCCCATTGACCGATCATCGGGATGTTTTGTAAGTAGAAAAGTAATTTTAAGTATTGTTTGTAGATGGATTCAACCTCGGTAACCATGTTGACCCGCATATCGCGTGCTATTTTAGCGACATTGTTTTGGTATACACGGTAAACGGATTGAGCGGCTTCTAGCGATTCTGCGGGAATGCTTTCTTCGGTTGGTACTCCCTGGAAAAATTCGTTTAATTGAATTTCGGCTAGTTTTCGCAAACCCTCGAGTCGAGGTGTTTGTTCTTCTTTTGCAACCATCAAGGAAAGATCCGGTTGAAAAATCGCTTGTAAGCCATCAAAGGCTAATTGGTATTGCGCGCGTTCCTGCGTCCAAAAGGCATACATTTGTTGAAATGCTTTGACCCGTAGTAGTCTTCTGTTAACCATCCGAAAATAAAGAGCGTTCTTGATTTGTAAAACACAAAATTACAAATTTTAATTTAGAAAGGTCCTATCTTTACGCCAACTTATTCCATACATGGGCGCACTTAGTCATCTGAATCAATACTTCTGGAAATATAAATGGCTTCTACTCTTAGGAATGCTGTTTACTTTTTTTTCCAATTTTTTTGGAGTTGTACCTGCGCAATTGGTTCGTTTTGCTTTGGATTTGGTGACGGAGACCATTGATGTCTATTTTCTTTTCAAGGGTTTTTCCATGCAAACTGTTTTTTACGAGGTATTTGCAAGCACCTTGTTTTATTATGGAGCCCTGATTGTTTTGATGGCATTTATCAAAGGTGTTTTCTTGTTTTTGGTTCGTCAAACCTTAATTGTGATGTCGCGTCACATTGAATTTGAAATGAAACAAGAGATTTATGCGCATTACCAAACACTTCCGCTTTCGTTCTATCGTAAACAAAATACGGGGGATTTAATGGCACGTATTTCTGAGGATGTCAGCAAAGTACGTATGTATGTGGGCCCCAGCATCATGTATGGCTTGAACTTAATCACGGTTTTTGCCCTCGTGATTTATTATATGTACCACGTGAGTACGACCTTGATGTGGTATGTGCTGTTACCACTTCCGATCTTGTCGTTTAGTATTTATTATGTCAATTCACTGATTATCAAGAAGTCGGAGGAGATCCAGGCCGGCTTGTCCACAATCTCGACGTTTGTTCAGGAAGCTTTTTCCGGAATTCGGGTCTTGAAATCCTTTGTACGCGAGAAGCAATCTTTGGAGGCATTTACCGAGGCATCGGCCAACTACCGGAAGAAATCCTTGGATCTCGTGAAGATTGATTCCTTGTTTACCCCGTTGATCTCTTTGCTGGTCGGTTTTAGTACGCTTTTGGTCGTGTATGTTGGATCCAATGAAGTCATGGCTGGTCGAATGACCTTGGGGAATATCACCGAATTCATCATGTATGTATTCATGTTGACCTGGCCAGTAACCGCGCTAGGCTGGACGAGTTCACAAATTCAACGCGCGGCGGCATCACAAAAACGGATCAATGAATTTTTAGATATCAAATCCGAAATAATTCCGGGTAAGCAGATTTTACAGCCGATTCAAGGCAAATGGACTTTCCGAGATTTGTGTTTTACATATCCTGGAACGGATCGTCAAGTGTTGAAGAACATTAATTTCGAAATTAATTCAGGGGAATCTGTGGCCTTGTTGGGGACAACCGGTTCAGGTAAGAGTACCATTGCTTTGTTGATGGCACGCTTTTATGATCCCGTTGGGGGAGATATTTTATTGGACGATATTCCTTTGCGTGATTGGGATATTCAGCATGTTCGTAAACATTTGGGTTTTGTTCCGCAGGATGTCTTTTTGTTTTCTACATCGATTGCAGAAAATATTCGCTTTGGTCAAGATGATTTAACGGAAGAGCAGATGAAACAAGCTGCGCGATATGCGGATGTTTATGATAACATCATGGATTTTCCAGATCAGTTTGAAACGATTTTGGGGGAACGCGGAGTGACCTTGTCGGGAGGCCAAAAACAACGGGTGTCCCTAGCGCGTGCCTTAGCCAAGAATCCCATCATGCTTGTCTTAGATGATTGCTTATCTGCCGTGGATACCCACACGGAACACAAGATCTTAACGCATTTGAAGAAGATTATGCAAGATAAAACGAGTTTGATTATCTCACATCGTGTGTCTTCTGCTAAATTAGCAAATCGTGTATTTGTCTTACAAGATGGGGCAATCGTGGAACAAGGGAAGCATGCACAATTGATGCGCAAGAAAGGCTTGTATTACGAATTATACCAACAGCAATTGAACGAAGAGCAAGGGTTATAGTAGATTGCCGCTTAATCGGATCAATTCAATTTCTGCAGATTTCGCTGCATATCGCGCCTCGATTAAACGCGTTTCCGCCGCTACCGCATTGCGTTGTACCTCGCGTAATTCATAAGACGTTGCAATACCAATTTTAAAACGGTCAAAAGCGATATCAATGTTTTGTTTTGCAATCGTATAATTTTCTATTTCCAACGAAATTAAATTCAACGCATTTTCGTAGGCAGTGTATGATCGCTCAATGGCAGCGATTAATTGGTTTTTCGTATCTTCTATTTGCAATTGAGCAATCTCCGCGTTGATTTTTGCATTCTGAATCCGACGCTTTTGATTGTATCCATCAAAGATGTTGATGGTAGCACGTAGCCCATAATTGAATACATCACTCGAACCACGCTGAACACCAAATCCAGCACCATTGACCACATTATTAACCGCATAGCCGGCTAACAAATCAATTTGAGGTGTTTGTTGGCTCTTTAAATTTCGCGTATCCAAATCGCTGATTTTTTTCGAAACGAGGGCCAACATCAGTGTTGGGTTTTGCTTCAAGGCCATTTCTTTCAACTCGGATAAATTTAATTTAGGTAATAAATCGATGATAGATAGGGTTTGGAAGCTCGTCAAGTGTGGACGGACTAATAAGGTATTTAAGCTGATTTTCGTATTTAAGTCAGATTGTTCTTGTGCTAATAATAATGCCTTGTCTTCGTTATAATCTACTTGTGCGGAATAGTAATCCACTTTGGAACCTTGTCCTACTTCGTAGCGATCTTTGGCAAGTTTTAGGCGGTCATTCGATATTTCAAGTCCTTTTCGGAAATTATTTACGCGCAAATCTTGGCGAATGATGTCGTAGTAGAGGGTACTAATTTGTGCGATTAAATTTTCGATGGACGTCTCTGTTTGTTTGGTTCCTAGGTTTTGGAGTTCTTTAAATCGGTCACGCAAAACGAACATTCCCTTTCCATCATATAGCGTCCATGCCATGGTAACACCGGCATTGCCATTATTCGATTTAACCCCAGATTGTATCAATGGGGCCCGTAGGCCACCAAAAAACTCTTGGTCTAATCCCGAAACGGTGTAATTCTTTGTGGCTGTCCCTGTAATCGTAGGTAAAAAACCCGCATTGCCTAAGCTGTTGTCATTTGCCGCCTGTATTTCTCTTTTCTTAAGAATCTGAATCGAATATTGATTCTGTAAACCTTGTTGAATGGCATCTTCCAAACGTAATACTTCTTGTGCTTTGCTTGAAAGACTTGTTAGTATAATTAAACTAATCAGGCCAAATAATTTCATATTGTATAGGTTTTGATAATGACCAACAAACATAAGAATTTTGTGCCACATAATGAAAGGGGAGGCCGATAAGACCATGTAGGGAATTTTCGGTTGAATTGCCTAATTTGCAACATGAGCTCGATTCTTGTCAAACAATTGTACCTATTTCCTATTAAATCCTTGGCTGCCATTGCCGTAGAGGAAGTGACTGTTGATGCAGCAGGTTTTGTAGGTGACCGAAGATTTATGCTGGTAGATGCTCAGGGGAAATTCATTACCCAGCGAACGCGTCCCGATTTGACCCGCTTTACTTTAAGTCAAGTCGCAGAAGGCTACTTGATTCACGACAATCCTACCGGTGAGTCGAAGGTTTTATCTGCGCAGCCACAACTTAAAGAGGTGCTTTCCGCTGAACTTTGGGAGGACTCCTTGCATGTGATTGAAGTAGGAGAGGGATGGTCGGAGTGGTTTTCTGCGTTATTACAAGAGCCCGTTCGCCTTGTGATGCAACAACAGGATGCTCCTCGAATAATCAAAGATATCTATCAAACACAGGGTTCGAATCAGAGTTCCTTTGCGGATTCATTGCCCATTTTATTAGCTTCTGATGCCTCTTATGAACGCGTTGGGGCCGTTTATGGCCAATCCTTTGATCCCTTACGATTTCGTGCAAATTTGCTAATATCAGGTTGCGATGCGTTCGAAGAGGATACCTTCGCTGAACTAGCCATTAATGCTGTTCAATTGTTTGGCGCAAAGCTTTGCGCGCGCTGTCAGTTGGTGAATGTCGAACCTGCAACAGGTCAAGTGGATAAAAGCATGTTGAAAGCCTTGGCATCTTTTAGGCAAAAGGATAATAAGGTGTATTTCGGCCAGCAAATGGTACCGATAAGCCTTGGGAAAATTAAGGTAGGTGACGAGGTTCTTGTGATAAAACGAAAAGATGCGCTTTTTTAAAACCATTCATTTTCTGAGTTTGGATGTTGTTTTGGGGGCCGTGTCGTTGCACATGATGTTTTACCATGCCTTACTGCATGTTTGGCCTCAATGGGAATACGATGCACTTTTGGGTATTTCGGTGTATTGGGTTTATGGGATTGACAGACAAATAGATAATTTGTCAACGGATGCATCGGATGAACTGCATACATTTCATAAACAAAATCAAGGGAAATTAATGTTGATTTTACTCATGTTGGCTTGCATGAATGTTTATCTATTGTATCGAGTAGAAATGGCAATGGTACGTCTGGGTCTGGTTTTAATACTTATCGTAGGGGGCTATTGGGCTGCTTGGGCGAATGGTCTTTTTGGGAGGCTTTGGGGGAGCAAGGAATTTTTCACTTCCTTGATTTATAGTGCCGGAGTCTTTTTACCTACTTTTTTAGCGGGAGGGGTTCCTGTTGAATGGGGAATAGCGCTGTTTCTTTTAGCCTTATTGAATTTGTGCTTATTTACTTGGATTGATTCGGGAGGGAATAAGACATTCATTCAATTATTGATTTGGGTAGGTTTTGCCTGGCTATTGATGATTAATTTTGTTGGTTTTCAACGGGATGTTGGTTCCTTATTGTTTCTCATATGGGGAATTCATGCGGGGATTTATTATTTTAGGCCTCAGATGCACATGCGCCCTTGGGCAGAGTGGGCATTTGCGAGCCCATTGATTTACATATTATGCAATTTATAAAGACCAAAGACGCGTTTCAGGCGCTTCGTTATCCTGAATTCCGGGCTTATGTGACAGGGAATACGCTGTTTACGATGGCTTTATTGATTCAGGAGGTAATTTTGGCCTATGAATTATATCACCTAACGCATAATCCGCTGGCTTTGGGTTTGATTGGTCTAGCTGAGGCTGTTCCATACATTTCTCTGGTATTGTTTGGGGGGCATTTTGCTGATAACCGGGATAAGAAAAAGATCATGCAAGGTTCGCTCGCTGTGATCATTTTAGGTTCTGTTTTATTGCTCTATGCAGCGATGCAGTTGAATTCAGGCGGGACTGATTTCCATATTTATTTAATTTATTGCGTCATTTTTTTAATTGGCTTAGCGAAAGGATTTTTTAGTCCAGCAGCTTCATCTTTGAATCCTTTTCTTGTTCCCAAGGAAGTATTTGCAAATGCGGCTACTTGGAATAGTTCCTTCTGGCAATTAGGGTCTATATTGGGGCCAGGGATGGCTGGGTTTTTATATGCTTATGCGGGTTTAGCGGGTTCGTTGATGATTGTTATCGGCTTGCTGTTAGCTGTTATGGCTTGTATGTTTTTTATTGAAAATCGGCCGGTTCCTCCTAAAAAGGTTACGCATGAATCTATCTGGCATAGTTTACGCGAAGGGATTGAATACGTTTTTAAAACCAAAATCATCCTGTATGCAATTTCACTCGATTTGTTTTCCGTGTTATTTGGCGGGGTGATTGCCATCTTGCCCATTTTTGCGGAGGATATTTTGAAGGTAGGGGCTGAGGGTCTTGGAATCTTGCGTGCCGCTCCGTCGGTAGGAGCGGTTGTAACCATGCTTACATTGATTTATTTCCCCCCACTGAAAAATGCCTGGCGGAATTTGTTGTTAGCTATCGCAGGTTTCGGTGTAGCGACCTTGGTTTTTGGTCTTTCAACTAATTTTTGGTTGTCGGTAACTGCCTTATTCTTTACAGGCGCTTTCGATTCTGTCAGTGTCGTTATTCGTCAAACAGTCCTGCGCATATTTACGCCTGATGAAATGCGTGGACGTGTTTCTTCCGTGAATGGTGTGTTTGTCAGTACTTCGAATGAAATGGGTGCTTTTGAGTCTGGCGTTGCCGCCAAATTTTTTGGAACAATCCCATCTGTGTTAATTGGCGCTGGTGTGACGCTTTTTTTAGTCACAATCGTTGCCTTTAAGTCCAAAGACTTGTTGGACTTAGATGTGGAAAAAGAAGCAGGAGGATAATTACTTGTTTGCTTGAATGCTGGTATTCCAGGTTTTTAAGGTTTCCAAGATCGTATTTCTGCTTTCCTGTGCCCAGACAATATCAGCTACATTGTTTACGGGACTGGTATTTTCGCCCAGTAATGCAGGCATCAAATTGAATAGATGCGTTTTTAACTTCTTCACCCCTTTGTCATTTACTGATATACATTCGATTACCTCAATGTTGGAAATGACGACTAAGCCATCTGCCGTTTTGGATGCATGAATCTCAATGGATTCAATGAGGTTTTTAGGGATATCGCTTGTTCCAATGATGTCAGATCCTTGGTAATGGATGGTTTTGATTTCGTGACCACCTACCAACAAAAAAGAAATACGTTGTTTGCCCGACTTCGTCGCGAAAAAATCCCCGATTGACTGAAAGAAATTACGTTTCGGTAATTGGATGACACCTAGGCCAACAAAATCGCGTGGCGTTTGGCTAGCAAGAAAGGAAAACGAAGAAGGCAGAATAGAGCTCATGCGAATATTTTTTACGAATTTATCTTAAAAATGGCAAACCAACAATTACAGTCGGATTTTAGGCTTAGGGAATTCAAAATGCTGGGCAAAGCCCTGAAACCACTGATGGATAGATTCAAAGCCTTTTTTATTTAAACTATAATGGATGAACTGACCCTTTTTAGCAGCATCGATGAGTTGTGCCTGTTTTAATAAATCCAAATGATGCGAAATACTCGGCTTGGTCATGTCAAATTGCTTGGCAATTTGACCCGCATTTTGTGGGCCTTG
>JBDLUL010000033.1:0-3694 GCA_039805345.1 Bacteroidota bacterium
CCAAAATTGACTGCCTTCGCTCGTCTACGTAATTCCGAAGTAACCTCTTCCAAACTAACCTTAAATACCTTCGCAGCTGTGGCTTTATGCACATCAATCCCATTATTAAAAGCATTCAACATGGCTTCATCCTGGGCAAATGCTGCCATGATTCGTAATTCGATTTGCGAATAATCGGCTGATAAGATCTGAAAGTTCTCATCCCGAGGAATGAATGCTTTTCGTATCTCCCGACCACGTGGCGTTCGAATGGGAATATTTTGCAAGTTGGGGTCCTTCGATGACAAACGCCCCGTTGCGGTAACCGCCTGCATAAATGAAGTATGGATACGACCTGTTTTGGGCGAAATCAATTGGGGCAATGCGTCTACATAGGTCGACTTCAATTTCTGCAATTCTCTAAAGTCCAAAATCAAACGCGCAATTTCATGTTCCGCTTCTAATTTGGACAAAATCTCCTCTCCCGTCTGGTATTGACCTGTTTTTGTTTTCTTCGCCTTGGGATCTAATTTCAGTTTTTCAAATAAAATCTCTCCTAATTGCTTGGGGGAAGCGACATTAAATTCCTGACCAGCCACTTCGAAGATTTTTTGTTGGACCTCACGCGAATCTGTTTCCAAGGTCTTCGACATGTCCTGTAAAAAGGCAACATCCAAATTAACCCCTTCACATTCGATTTTAGAAAGCACCCTTGCTAGTGGCAATTCAACTTCGTTTAATAACTCAATGGCTTTGGGATTTTTCGCCAACTGCTCATCTAAGAACGGTTTCAACTGCAAGGTTACATCGGCATCTTCCGCCGCATATTCTTTGATTTCTTCCAACGCTACATCACGCATATTGCCTTGTTTGGCACCTTTTTTCCCGATTAAGGTCTCAATCGACAAAGGTTCATAACTCAAATAGGCCATCGACAAAGCGTCCATGTTATGGCGTTTTTCGGGTTCGATGAGGTAATGTGCCAACATCGTATCATACGTTGCACCCTTAATTTCTACCCCATAATTAGCCAAGACACTCATATCGTATTTGATATTTTGTGCGACTTTTTGAATGGCCTCGTTGGCAAATAATTCCTTAAATAAATCAACCTGAACTTGCGCCTCCGCTTGATCTGCAGGGAATGGCACATAGAAGGCCTCCCCTTTTCGGTAGGCAAATGACATCCCAACAAGCTCCGCTTCAACCGCCGTTAAACTTGTCGTTTCTGTATCAAAGCAGAACGTTGTTTGTCGACCTAAAAACCCAATCAGTGACTTTATGGCCGCTTCCCCTTGCACCAAATGATATTGATGCGCCGTATTAGCCAAATTATTAAAATGCGAAACACCTTCTTCTTCCTCATCGGCCATCATAAAGTCGGCCGGCGCAGCCACAGGCGAACCAAACATGTCCATTTGATTGGATGCAACTTTAGGACTCGCCTTCGTTTTGGGTGCTGCAGGTTCAGCATCTTCCCCTAATATTCTTCTACGTAAGGTTCTGAATTCTAATTCTTCCAATAAAGGCTCTAGTAATTCCCGATTGGGCTCCGTTTTAATCAATCGTTCTTCCTCATATTCAATGGGAACTTCGCATAAAATCGTTGCCAAATGACGCGAAAGCATGCCTTGCTCTTGGAAATTCTCCAAGTTTTCACGCAGCTTACCTTTTAATTTATCCGTATTTTTAAAGAGGTTCTCCATGGAACCGTACTCTTCAATCAATTTCTGTGCGGTCTTTTCGCCGACACCCGGTACACCCGGAATGTTATCTACGGCATCACCCATCAAACCTAGCATATCTATGACTTGGTCTACGTTTTGAATGTTCCATTTGGCACAGACCTCTTTGGGCCCTAAGACCTCAACGCCCCTTCCCATAAAGGCAGGTTTATACATTTTGATGCGCTCTTCTACGAGTTGGCCATAATCCTTATCTGGGGTCATCATATACACCTCAATTTCCGGATTTGCACGAACGGCTTTTTTGGCAATCGTACCGATGATGTCATCAGCCTCATAGCCATCCAAGATCAAAATGGGGATATCCAAGGCCTCCACTAATTTCTTTACATAGGGAATGGCGATGGTAATGTCTTCCGGTTGTTTTTCACGCTGTGCTTTATATGGCGTATACTCGACATGACGGAAGGTGGGTGCCGACGTATCAAAGGCAACGCCCAAGTAATCAGGCTTTTCCTTTTGGATGACTTCCAAAATGGTGTTTGTGAAACCAAAAACGGCACTTGTATTTAAGCCTTTTGATGAGATTCGGGGTGTTTTAGCGAACGCAAAATGGGCACGATAAATCAGCGCCATGGCATCAAAAAGGAATAATTTTTTCATAGAAATTGACTAAATTTGAACGAGCAGAAAGCCCGCTCAAAGATAAGAAATAAAAATTCTGAATTATGAATTTAGCCGCCCTTCGTGAGAATTATCAAAAAGGTGAACTTTTGGAAACAACAGTACACCATGACCCCATCGAACAATTTAAGATTTGGTTTCAGGAGGCTTCGAATGCCAAAGTTCCTGAGCCGAATGCGATGTTCTTGAGTACGGTGGGACATGATCATAAACCGGCAGGACGCATTGTCTTATTAAAGCATGTGGATGAGGCTTTCTCTTTCTTCACCAACTACCATTCCCGCAAAGGCGCGGAATTAGCGCACCATGCGCAAGCATCGCTCACATTCTTTTGGGGCGAATTAGAACGCCAAGTTCGCATTGAGGGCCATGTGCATAAGATGTCGGAAGTCCTTTCCACCGAATATTTTCATCAGCGTCCCCGTGAATCGCAATTAGGTGCTTGGGTATCGGATCAAAGCTCCCGCGTGGAGTCCCGTGCGTTTTTAGAACTACGTTATGCGGAATTAGCCAAAGAGTACGAAGGAAAAGAAATCCCGAAACCTGCCCACTGGGGAGGCTATGAATTGATTCCCGATTATTTCGAATTTTGGCAAGGCAGACCTTCTAGACTACATGATCGAATTGTGTATGAGAAGAATGGGCAGGATTGGGTGAGATATCGTATTGCGCCATAAAGAGGTAAGAACTAAGAGTGAAGAAGTAAGAAGTTAGCGTCTTTGGCAAACCTTCCAGGATTGCCAAAGTTTGAGACGCATGTAATGCGGCGATTATCCTTAGACGTTAGACGCTGGACATTAGCGTCTTTGGCAAACCTTCCAGGATTGCCAAAGTTTGAGACGCATGTAATGCGGCGATTATCCTTAGACGCTGGACTTTAGACATTAGACGTTGGACATTAGCATCTTTGACTTTGAACTATTTACCTACGGACTATTTCCCTTCGGACTTCGGACACTGGACTCCGGACTTACGACTAGCGACTGACAACTGTTCACTAAACACGCTAATTTTTATCAGTTTTTTAGTCTTTTATCGAATAACACAATTTCTGTTTGCTCCGTAAGTTTGGGTATAAACCTAACCTACTATGAAAAAGCAAACACGCATTATCGCAATAATATTATTACTCATCACTTCCATTCCCGTTGTTAAAACAGTAGCTTTCGACCCATCTGTTGATGATTGCGTAACCCCAGCTTGGCGATTCTGGGGAGAGAGTGTTGGATGTGCCTGGCTATCTGGTGGAAATATGGCCAATGAATTACCCGACGGAAAAACATGTTGTGCACTTAGAACCCACGTTACATACTATTTTGGTATCAAATTCGATGAACAAATTTCCT
>JBDLUL010000034.1:0-4850 GCA_039805345.1 Bacteroidota bacterium
GCTCTTCCTGCGAAAAACCAGCCCGATATGACCACGATAAAGACAAATAAGAGAAATAAGGCGATGAGGATATTTTTTAGGTCTTTGGCATTCTCGGCTGAATATTGGTCAACTGCACCTGCAAAAACGACGATTCGGCCTTCTGGAGTAACAAAAACAGTACCTAATACCTCTAAATCCTCTACTCCAAAGCGAACTTCTTTGCGTTTTAAGACCTCCTTTACTTGATTAACATCCACATGGAAGTTGATGCTATCATTGGAGCGGTAAATGCGCTCATAACAGGTATCATAGGCCATGATGTTCTCCCGGTACAGGATATCGCGATTGGCACGATCGATGATGCGAAGTAATTTGGAATCAACTTGCTTAACATTCACGAGCAATTCTGCCGCGGTGTTAGCTTTTTGGCGTAGCCGACTGTAAAATTTATCCTTGTAGTTCTCTTGGGTAAACAAATAGATAATCAAATACGATACGAAAAGAATCGCAGACACCAGGTAGGTAAATTGATATGTCAACCGAGAACGGATTTGCATCTTATTCCTGTCTTAAAATATATCCCATCCCGAATTGGGTATGAATGAGTTTACTTGGGAACCCTTTATCGACTTTTTTACGTAGGTAATTCACGTAAACTTCGATCAAATTTGAGCTGCCTTCGTCCTCTACTTCCCAGATATTTTCCGCGATTTCAGCTTTCGAAATTACCTTTTCTTGGTTGCGTAGGAAGTATTCCATCAGCTGGAATTCTTTGGCCGTTAAATTGATTTTTTGACCGGATCGTGTAACGATTTTACTGGTTAAATCCAGTTCTAAATCGGCAAATTTAAGTACTTGTGCCTCAATCAAGGTTTGATTAGAGCGTTTAATCAAGGCTTTGACACGTGCCAAAAACTCTTTGAAATCAAAGGGTTTGGCCAAATAATCATCAGCACCTGCTTCAAAACCTACCAATTTATCATCGGTTGTACTGAGTGCCGTCAACATTAAAATAGGAGTTTGAATGCCTTCTGCACGCAGTGATTTACACAACTCTAAGCCGTTCATTCCGGGAATAATGATGTCGGAAATAATCAATTGATAGGCCGTTCGTGTGGCCAATTGTTTTCCCATCAAACCATCATAAGCTACGTCGACGGTATACAGATTCTCTTCCAACCCTTGTTTGAGGGATTGAACGGTCTTGGGTTCATCTTCGATTAGCAGGATTTTAATCATCTATTTTAGGAGACTTACTAGGTCTGCAGGCGAATAATTGATGGATTTTAGTACTTTATTATCCGATTTTCTATACACCTTCCAAAGGCCATTTTCTTCCTTAATTTCAGCTTCTGTACCATCTTTATCTTGGTAGAATTTTACGGTATATTCCGCTTCTTCCAGGCTTTGGCAAGCTTTCGACATGTTGGAACGTTGTACTTCATTGAATAAGTCTACAAAGCGTTCTCCCATTCCAAATTCCAAAACAGCGCCTGATAATACATATTGTAAATCGCACAAGGCATCTGCTATTTCAACTAAATCATTAGCCGCAATAGCTTCTTTCAACTCGTCTAATTCTTCGGCTAATAAGCTTACACGTAATGCACAGCGCTCAGGACTCGGAATCGTTGGATTAGGTAATATAGGAGCCCCAAAGGTATTATGGAACTCAGCAACTTGATTTAATGAATCTAATTTTTGCATAAAAACAGGTATTATGCTTAAAATTAAGCATTTAATTAGGGATTTCTATTAGGCAAATGGCTTAATGCTGAGAGAATATTTGCATCAATTTGTAAACAATTTCGCCATTTGTACACATTATCCACACTTATCCACATAAAAATGTGGATAACTATATTTCGATTGTAACAATATGTTCACAACTGTGGATAAGTCGTGGAAAAGTGGATAAGTAGGAAAATGATTGATTACATCGGCCGACTCTCTGAAAAAGTACCATCCGTATAGAAAATCAATACGCGCTCGATACTTTTTTGCAATCGTTCAGGCATGGGTGATGTGACCGGCTCAACTTGACGTGCAGAAACGGGTGTTTCTTTAGGTCGTCTGAGATTTGATTGTACGATCGTTTGTTCAGGTAAACTATTTTTAGGCGATTCTGAGGGCGTTGGTAAAACAGCATCAAAAAGTGAAGGAGAAGTTGACGCGACAGGACTTACCTCTTTAGGAGTACTCGTAACAAGTGACGCTCCTAGACTTCTGTCTTCAAACAATAAATCTTCTGCGCTAATCTCTGGAAAAACCCGCAGTATCTTCTGTACAACATCTAAACTAGGCTTATTACGCCCAGATAATATGTGAGAAATACTACTGCGGGGAATTCCTAATTTATCCGCAAATTGAGAGGCGCTTAATTGCTTGCGCTTAATTAACAATTCTATCTTCTCACTTAAATTCATAATTGTATTTTGTAAACAAATGACATTACAAAAGTAAATCAAAAATTAACAAAAACAAATTCGAAGTTAGGTACAATTGTAATTTACAAAAGTGATATACAATCGTTGTGTAATGCAATGAGTTTACTTTTGTACAAAGCACCAACTCCCTTTTTGAAGTCCTTTTTCGACATACCGAATTGTTGGTAAATGTCCTCAGCTGGACTCTTATCATGTAACATTAATACACCATTATTCTCTTTGATCGCAGCTAGAATACGTTCTGCTTGACTATCGATGCGAACCATCCCAACGGCTTCTAAACGTAAATCCAATTTACCATCCGGGCGAATGTTAGCAATGTATACAGATGTGGATTCACCGAATGTTAGATTTGTAAACACTTGATTTTTGAACAACATCCCTATTTTACAATTGTTTACAAGGCATTTAATTCCAAGATCTGTATGTTCGAAAGGGATTGCTTCAACTTTGTCTCCAATTGTAAACTCTGATCCATCTGTTAGCGGAAGAAATTTTTCTACACGCGCTGATGCGACGATGCGATCGGTTTGACCATCTAAATAAATATAGACAAGGTAAGAGCGGCCCACCGACATTTTTTGAAACTGTTGGCTAAAGGGGACGAATAAATCTTTCGCTAAGCCCCATTCCATAAATACACCTAAGGGTGTTACGGCTTTTACTTCTAGGTAAGCAAACTGATCAATCGTTGCTTTTGGCTTAAGTGTCGTAGCAATAATGCGGTCTTCCGAATCCCGGTAGATGAAAACATCAATGAATTGATCGATTTCATACGTTTCGGGAACATATTGTAAGGGAAGTAAAATTTCATCTTCATACCCATCCAGGTACAAACCGAAAGGAACTTCCTTAATAATGCGTAGGTGATTGTATTCACCAATTTTTAATTCATTTTCCATAAAAAAAACCCGGTTGATTGAACCGGGTTATAAAGGTAAGGATAGATTTTGGTTTAGACTACCACATTGTTTTCGCGCAAGGCTTGATTCAATGAAGTTTTCAAATCTGTACTCTCTTTTCTTTTTCCTATAATGAGGGCACATGGAACGCCATAAGTGCCTGCTGGGAAGTTCTTTTGAATTGATCCTGGAATCACGACTGAGTTTTCGGGTACATATCCAATGTATTCAACGGGCTCAGGACCTGATACGTCAATAATTTTAGAAGAACCTGTGATGGTAACGCCAGCACCTAAAACAGCTTTCTTGCCAATGTGCGCACCTTCAACTACAATACAACGTGAACCAATGAATGCCCCATCTTCAATAATAACAGGAGCAGCTTGAGGGGGTTCTAATACACCACCGATGCCCACACCACCACTTAAGTGTACGTGTTTCCCGATTTGTGCACAACTACCTACAGTTGCCCAAGTATCGACCATCGTTCCTTCATCGACATAAGCGCCAATGTTCACATAGGATGGCATTAAGATCGTCCCTTTCGCTAAAAATGCACCGTAACGTGCCACAGCAGGAGGTACAACGCGTACGCCCAATGCTTTATAATTTGTTTTTAAACGCATTTTATCGTGGTATTCGAAAATACCAACCTCACTTACTTCCATTTGACGAATCGGGAAATACATGACGATAGCTTTCTTCACCCATTCGTTAACTTGCCAGCTACCATCTGCTAAAGGTTCAGCAGTTCTTAATTCCCCTGCATCCACTTTCGCAACTACTTCTTCAATCGCAGCAACGACTGTTGGCGTATTTCTCGTTTCTGGAGCGTCCCACGCTGATAAAATGATCTGTTCTACTGAATTCATATGTTAAGTATCCAAAATTTGAAGACGCAAATTACCAATAAATAGGATTTTATTGAAGCCGAAGCGGAAATAAAAAACGGAACATATCCGCTTTCGTGCAAATTTGACAACAAAATAGCCCATGAATTTAACTTAAACTTCAATTAGCTAATCAACTGATTATCAGTTAGTTGATAATTGGTGCAGAATTATATATGGTAGGAATTGTAGCTTGAAATTAGCAAAATAGACAAATGACATTCTGTCACTCCCCTGCCCCACTGGATTCGTGTAGCATTCGCTTATACAAATATGCAAAAATAACTTGAATAAAAAACGTATCCGAGTTAAAATTTACCAAAAATAGAATAATTACCCTTTTGGCTAAATAAAAATATTGCGTTTACAATTGTTGAATTGTGTATTTAAAACGATTAAATAGCGGTTTTATTACGATATTCTTGGAATTGTTCAATGAAAAAGCTATTTTTGATTTTTAATAAGGAAATCAAATTAATTCATTCTAATGAAAAAAATTAAAGTTGCCATTAATGGTTTTGGTCGCATCGGTCGACTTACTTTCCGTCGTTTATTGGAAAAAGAAAATGTAGAAATCGTTGCTATTAACGATTTAACTGACAATGCTACTTTAGTACATTTATTAAAGT
>JBDLUL010000035.1:0-9638 GCA_039805345.1 Bacteroidota bacterium
GATGGTGTGAATTTCTTTGAAGGAAGTTTTCGTCAGGCATTGGCGAAGGCTAAGAAGGAAAAGAAAATGGTGATGTTGGACGCCTACACGTCATGGTGTGGACCATGCAAGGTGTTGAAAAACAAGGTATTCCCAAACAAGGAATTAGGCGAGTACATCAATGAGCATTATGTGTCTATTGGCGTGGACATGGAAGCGGGCGAAGGACCAGCCTTAGCGAACATGTACCCGATTGAAGGCTATCCAACCATCTTGTTTTTAGATGCCACAGGAAAGGTTAAAAAGAAAGTTTTGGGATTGCCCCAAGGCGGTGCGAAGGAACTTATGACGATTGCCAAAAGCATCAAATAAAATCCAACAAACAAAATTCAAAAAGGCTTTAGGAAGAAATTCATAAAGCCTTTTTCATTTGAGTTGTTTTCAAAACAATATGTTCTGAAATCGGATAGCGGAACAGATTCCATTCGGGATAAACATGAAGAATTAGAAGATTGAATTAGTTTTAAGGACTAAACAAAAACAGATGAAACATCTACTTTTAATCGCAATGTCCGCGAGCCTTTTGGCTTGTAGCAATCGCTACGAATTAACCCAAAAGAAATTCATAGGTACTTGGCATTTGATGAGCATTAATTCGAATACCGTAGACAAAGGAGTCATTATGTATAGCCCCGACGGCCACATGGCAGCTATGCTCAGCAAAAAGGATACCATTGTGATCGGATATAGTGGCCGTTACCAAATCAATGCTGCGGAGTCCAATGTAACCCACTTCCGTGATTTCTACTCCATTCTACCACACCCAAGACCCGACATCATGCCTATTTTTATTCGAGAATATGCATTTAGTCAAGACGGGCAAGTACTTACCTCAAAACCGAAAGAAATTAAAGGGCAAGAGCTCGTTTGGAAAAAAATTCGTCCTTAGATAATTCCTTCTTTCTCCGCTTGGTTCTTCAAATCGTGAATTGCGACAGGTTTCTTGGAACGTTTACGCATTTGGATATTGATGAATTCTACGAATAAGGAGAACGCAATCGAGAAGTATAAATAGCCTTTCGGGATTTGACCGATGCTATTATTCAAGATACTTAATTCGGAATCATGGCTAGCCTCAGCGATGAGCATAAAACCAATCATGATAAGAAAAGAAAGGCCTAAGACTTGCAAGGAAGGGTGATTGTTGACAAATCGCCCAACAGGTCCCGAGAAGCCCATCATGATGATTGCTGAAGCGACTACGGCGATGATCATCACACCCATGTTGTCTGAGAGTCCTATCGCAGTCAAAATAGAGTCAATCGAGAAGACTAAATTGATCAAGGCAATTTGCGTAACCACTTTGGCGATGCTATTGACCGTTTTACCGGATTGGGCGATGTGCTCTTCCTCTCCTTCTAGTTTCATGAAGATTTCATTCGTGGCTTTATAGAGCAAGAATAATCCTCCCACAAACAAGATGATGGCTTGTCCGCTAGGCGCCATTTTAACGAATCCCCAGTCGATGTGGGCGAAGGGTTTTTGCAAGGAAATAAGGATCGAAATCCCAAACAATAAGATGACACGAAAGATCATGGCGAGAAAAAGGCCGATGTTACGTGCTTTGGCTTGATCCTGCTGGGGCAACCGAGAGGCCGTAATGGAAATAAAGATGATGTTATCGATCCCTAAAACGATCTCTAAAAATGTCAGAGTCAGTAAACTGATCAGATTGTCTAGACTAAAAAGTGATTCCATGCAAAAAAATATTGAAGTGTAAAGATGGTGTGTTTCAGGCAGATAATCAACGAAAAGTGCATTTGAACGAAAATTTATAAACTTTTTTTAGGCGCCGGTTTGCATAAAAAAAATAAAAAGCAGATATTTGCAAACCGATTCACACGGAATGGTCCTATAGCTCAGCTGGTTCAGAGCACCTGCCTTACAAGCAGGGGGTCCTAGGTTCGAATCCTAGTGGGACCACAGAAACCACCTCAAACGAGGTGGTTTTTTTGATTCCATATTATCCAACCTGATTTATTCCTCCTTCCACACCACCGGAATCACCACCTCATTTCTCCTCCCCCAAAATTGATACGGCGCATTATAGCCCAAAAAGGAATATTCCCCAGTAACCTGAATCCCCTTGGCTTGAATCAATTTCAAAAGTAAATCGCGATTCTCACGAATCCTTTCATCATTCGCATAGCCATTAAATGATATAACGGCCACATATTGCGGAGCCGATTGCTGAATCTGAATTTTTGAATCTTTCGGCTTTGGTAAATTATTCTCAGAAAAACGTTCGGGCATCACAAAACTCATGCTAGATCCCTTGAAACCCATTTCCATGCGTACAGGGGCCGTCATCGGAATACTTTTAGCTTGATCATTCCCGCCAAAAATATATCCTGCTAATCTTCGAAATCCACTGCTCGCCAAAGCCTTGTATTCCGTCTCGGAACTGTAAATCGTAGCAAAAGTAGCCGAGGGATAATATCTAATTTCCATTTGACCATCCTTGAGGACGGTTCGGTATTTTTGGTTCTCGGTTTTCAAACTATTACTCATCAACTTATATGATTGAAATAATAGAATAACAATACTTATCCCTACAACTAAATAAATCACTTTCATACATTTTCAATTTAATAAAACAACCTCGATACAACTTGTAATGTTTTGGAAATAAGCAGGTTATGTGAAAAAAAACTAATCGTACAAATTCAATGCCAAGCGAAACGTATTGCAATGTGCCTCCACAATATCCTTGATGTCCGGGGAATATCCCCCGCCTAAAGCAATCGCCACTGGAATCCGATTTTTGTGAACCAATTCCAACACCACCTTGTCCCTTTGCTTGCACTCCTCCAAACTTAACTGGAACTTCCCTAATTTATCCGTCGCCAATACATCAACCCCAGCCAAATAAAAAACAAAATCCGGCTCCACCTGATCCATTAATTCAGGCAAGACCGAATGTAACATCGCCAAATATTCCTTCCCCGTTGTCCCATCCTCCAAACCAATGTCCAAATCGGATTGCTCCTTTCGAAATGGGTAATTATTTTTTCCATGCACACTGAAAGTGAATACCTCAGGAACATTTTCCAATATTTTGGCCGTTCCATTACCCTGATGCACGTCCAAATCAATGATTAAAACCTTATTCACCAACTTTCTTTGTAAAAGACAGTTGGCCGCCACCGCCATATCATTCAACAAACAAAAACCCTCCCCTCGATCCGAAAAAGCATGATGTGTTCCACCAGCCACGTTCATCGCACAGCCATTTTCCATAGCGAACAGCGCACAATCAATCGTCCCTTGCGTAATCATCAACTCGCGTTGAATCAATTCCGGCGATTGCGGAAATCCGATAACGCGTTGCTCCGAAGGGCTTAATTGCTGATCAATCAACCTTTGATAATAATCCGAATCATGCGTCAATAGGATATCCTCAGCTGAACAAATCGAAGGAACAAACAAATGATCCAATTGAATACTCCCCTCGTACATTAATTGCTCGGGGATCAACTCATACTTCAACATGGGAAATCGGTGACCCTCAGGCAACGGGTGGGCGTATATGGGACTATGTGCTATTTTCAACATACCATCTGCTAAAAGCCCTTCGGATGCAGCTCCTCATGCCCCGTATGCTCCTGGTAAAAATTAGCGATTCGCAAAATCGTACCTTCATCGTAGAGTCTCCCAACAAATGAAATGCCTGTAGGTAAGTTGGTCCTCGCATCAAAACCCGTTGGCACACAAACCACCGGGTGTCCAGTGAGGTTGGTGATGGCCGACTGGTTTCCGCCTCCCCTCGAAGGACAAATAATCGCATCGTATTGCGAAACAACTTCATTCACTTTTTGCATTAATAAATAGCGGTGACGTTGCGCATTAATGTATTCCACGGCAGGCACAAAACGAGCCGTTCGAAACTGATTGGGCCAGTCGTTTTTGGTTTGACGAGTCAATAGGTCATCGATATTGTTACGCGTCATCTCATCAAACTGCGCAGCGCATTCCGCCCCAATGACCACATCCATGATGTTGAATGGATACGCCTTCTCATCAGGAAACTCGACCGGAATTAATTGAACTCCTTGTTTCCTTAAATCTGCCAAAACCCTCCATTCATTTCGAGTAGTATCTTTAATCTTATCATAATAATTCTTGGCATAGGCGATCTTCATGCCTTTTACCGAACGGGTAGCCTGGTAATTAAAGGGAATATTAACAGCTGCCAAATCCTTGCCATCTGTTCCATGCAAATAATAAAATACGATGGCGGCATCATTGGCCGAGCGACAAATGGGTCCCACCTTGTCCAGGCTGTAACTGAGGGCCATGGCGCCGAACCGACTGATACTTCCAAAGGTCGGACGTAAACCAGTCGCCCCACAGGTCGTGGAAGGCGAAACGATACTTCCCCAGGTTTCAGTCCCAATCGCAAAAGGCACCAAACCGGCGACCGTTGCCGAGACGGAACCTGCTGAAGATCCCGAAGAGCCATAATTCAAGTTCCAGGGGTTCTTGGTCCGACCTCCGTACCAATAATCCCCCATGGCCAAAGCCCCTAGGGTAAATTTGGCCACGAAAACCGCACCTGCTTCTTTCAATTTGGTGTAGACGTATGCGTCATCATCAATCACTTGATCCTTATAGGGCGCAGCGCCCCAAGTCGTTTTGGTTCCCTTCACCGCAAACAAATCCTTTAAGCCATAAGGGATCCCATGCAATAAACCTCGGTATTTCCCGGCCTTCATTTCTTTGTCGGCCTGCCGCGCCTGCTCCAATGCCATCTCTTCCTGCACACTAATCACACATTGCAAGGTAGGTCCGTGTGTCTTGATTCGCTCGATAAAAAATTGCGTTAATTCAACAGAAGAAATCTGCTTCGACTTAATCAAAAAGGCTAATTGATCAATGGAATAGAAGGCCAAATCGCTCTTATTTTTAGGCATCGTGGCGCGGACATTCGGCCAAACCACAGGACCTTGCTTCTGGTCGAACTTCATGCCAGGCAATTTGGGATTTTGCCAAAGACTTAAGGGGACATTGTTGTTTAACGAAAGCGCATGCATCGCCTTGTAATTCGCTAAATTATCCACCACATCTGAATACAGGGTATCCAATTCCTGGGTCGTAAAACTTAAATCAAAAAGATTGGCCGCCCCTGTTAAATCTGATTTCGTCTGAGCGAAAATGGGAGAAGCAAAAAGGAGAAGAAGGGCGATTTTTTTCATATCAATACTAACTGCAAAAGAAAGATTTTGTTGGCCCAAGTTTACCGATTAAAAGCTATCCAAAAAAAATTAGTTTTAAAACATATCAAAAGCAGTCCAGCTTTAAATAACAAATCGCACAAGTGCCATTAAATAGTGTCGAGTTTAAATTTTGTGATTAATTGTACAAATAACGCATATAACGCATTAGAAATAGAAAATGCTTTGCGCTTTGTTTAGTTTTCATTGACCAAAAAACAACAGTTACTATTCTTCACCTTTCATTCGCGTGAAACTTGAAAAATTAAACTGACCTAAGTTTCAAAATAGTACAATTTTGTTAGAATCGAACGAGAAAATAGTTCATCAATTAAGCTCAACGTCTAAACATTAGGGCGTTACAACGAGCATAGAATTTAAAGTATTAAAAGTTACTCATTCATGGATTTAAATTCAACCATACCAAAAAATCCTCAAAAAGGCACAAATGCCTATGAGGCATTTTTAAAAGACAATATCGATCTAAAACCCATATTAGATTCTAGAAACAAAACGGTAGAAGTCAAAAAAACATTAAACCCATACACGGGTGAATTTGGCTTCAAACAAAAAAGGCATCTGCTTAATCGTGTTTTGGTAGGCTATGCAGATCGCCACATGAAGGATTTGGATGGTTTGAGTTTAGACCAAGCTATTGATTTGATTTTCAAAAAACCTGAATTAGGAGAGCCCGTTAATAATTATTACCACGATTTCCCGCCTGAGGAATACAAGAAAAAATATCTAGTTGACGACGTAAAACCAGGTGCACCCTTTATCAGTAAAGCACTTTCGCGCGATGAAAGACCTGGAATTCCTGCCGAGTACGCCGGAACAGAAAGACAAAGCGCTTACGACACATGGACCTATGCGAATTTCTATTCCCAGCCAACTACCGTAGCTGGAAGATTATTTTTATTTCTACATACGCTAACTCCTTACAAAGAAGATAATGTGCGCCTTAAAGCACTTTATTACAGCCATAAACTAACCTATGATGGCGCTTGGAGGAATTACAAGGACTACATTTACGATGTAACACTTTCCGATAACATGCTGTATTTCCTGAATTTAAAATTCAGCAAGAAGGAGGCTCCGGATGAAAATTTTGCGCGAGAAGTACAAGAATTATTCACGGTAGGAAAAAGGCCCTTTTCGAAATTTACAGAATCCGATGTCAAAGCGGCCGCCCGACTCTTAGTAGGTTGGGACTCTGGGTACATTGAAAATTTAGCGGATGAGGGCTATGTGACCAAAAACAACTACAATGAAAATAATCACGACACGGGTGACAAGCAATTTTCTGCATTCTATGGCAATCGATTAATTAAAGGCAGAAAAGGACCTGATGGAGGAAAGATTGAATTGAAGGAGTTTTTTGACATGATTTTCGAGACGCCCGAAGTAGCAATTCACTTGTCACGAAGATTAGTTCAGTTTTTTGTTTACCCGATTTTGAATGATTATGTGGAGGAAAATATCGTCAAACCGCTAGCGGCAGTTTTAAGAAAAAGCAATTATACGTTGGCCGAGGCACTGAAAGTCCTTTTAAAAAGTGAGTATTTCTTTGCGGAAGAATTTTACAATTCCATGATTAAATCACCCATGGAATATTCCATGGGCTTGTTTAAAGAATTTGATATGATAAATGGGCACATGACCCATTATGAAGAAAATGTAATCTACAATTCATATTTTGATGAGGATAGAAAACGCTTTGATTCCAAATTTTTAGATTCAACTTATCGGTCTTATCATATTTTTAGAGAAGTAAAGCATGGATATATTGGGAGACAAGGTTATTCCTTTGGAAGTCCTCCTAGCGTATCTGGCTGGCAGGCCTATTACCAAGAACCTGTTTACGATTTGGTATGGGTTAATTCAGATTCGATTAAACGAAGAAAAGAGTTAGCTGAAACGATTGTTAGAAACGGTTTTGGCTTTCAAAATCGAAACCAATTGCGATTTGATCTGAATGTATTGCTGAAGAAAACCAAAGATCCCACTGATATAAATTCATTCATACGTGATTTAGCGAAGTTGATCACGGGTATTGATCTAAATGAAAAGGCTTTTATTCGAATCAAAAAATCCATACTTGGGGATAATTTACCTGATTATTATTGGGCAGATGCGGTTAGAGCATTCCAAAATAGCCCTAATTATGATAATTATAATACTTTATTTGGTCGGGTAGGACAAATTTTATCGCAAATCTTCGACCTAAACGAAATCCATGTTTTTTAGATGAAAAGAAGAGACTTTATCCATAATTTTTCGCACGCTGTTGCAGCAGGGGCTATACTTCCAAACTTTAATTATTCGGAAGCATCTAAAAAATATGCACTTTTAGAAAATACGGTCGATCCGGGTAAAATATTAATCGTGTTGAATTTTAGCGGGGGAAATGACGGGCTTAATATGATTACGCCGATGGACCAATACGCCAACCTAGATAAGGTTAGGCCCCATGTTATCATTCCTGAAAAGAAATTAATCCAACTCGGGAAAAATGATTTAGCTTTCCATCCCGAATTCAAGGACATGAAGGTGCTTTTTGATGAAAAAAGACTTAAAATTATTCAAAACGTTGGGTATACGACAGCCGATTTTTCTCATTTTAGATCCTCTGATATTTGGCAATCTGCGTCTGATTTTAACCAATTTGTAACCTCCGGTTGGTTAGGCAGATTAGCTGAACATGAGCACCCTGCATTCCCAGAATCTTATCCTAATAGTAAGTATCCTGACCCATTAGCCATCGAATTGGGCTATTCAAATTCGTTATTATTAACAGGTGTCAATTCCTTTCCTGGATTTATTCCAGGAAGTCCCGAAAACATTAATAACATTGTCAACGAATTTGATAACGCCTACCCGAATACCTATACTGGGGATAAATTAAATTACATTCAGATTATTGCTAAACAATCGAATCTGTACAGTTCGGTCGTAAGAGACGCTTATATCAAAGGAAATCACAACTTTCAATTTCCCAATGGGGATTTGGGTGGCCAATTTTACAAGTTGAGTAGATTAATTCGGGGAGGCTTAAATACCCGGATTTACCATGCCACGATTGGTGGTTTCGATACGCATGACTACCAAGTATCTCCAGATGACCATACAAAAGGTCCACACGCCAATCTTTTAACAAATGTCAATGATAGCATCATTGCGTTAATGAAATGTTTGGATCAAACCGGTGATTCCGACCGCATCATGCTAGTGACGTACTCGGAATTTGGACGGCGAATTGCTTCACGAGGAAGCGGTGGTACAGATCACGGAACAGCCTTTCCGATGATGATTTTCGGCAATAACCTAAATGCCAATGTACTTGGTAAAAACCCAAAAATTGACCCTAAAATGACCTGGGAAGATAATTTAGTTGCTGAATTCGATTTTAGACAGATTTATGCGTCGGTCATTGAACAATGGTTAGGGGGTGATAATGCTACCATCAAAGACGTGCTAACCAAGAGTTATAATCAAGTAGGCCTTACGAAAGAATATGCCGATGATGATATGGATGGTGTTTTGGATCGAGAGGACAAATGTTTAAACACACCGCTAGGTGCCATGGTTGATACCAATGGATGTGAGGTATTCTCTCTTTCTCCGGATGCAATTTCAGTCGTCGTAAGTTCCACTTCTTGTATTGGTCAAAAGAACGGATCCATCTTAATCAGTACAACAAATAAGAATTTTACTTATTCGATTTCCCTAGGTGATTCGAGTGCTGGAGTACTTAACAAAGCAAATAATTACTCCCAAAAAATCGAAAATCTCTCCGTTGGTTCCTACACGATTACCCTCCGTGTCGATGGCGTACAAAATTATGAGCGTAAATATGAGGTGAAAATTGGGGAGCCTGCTGCGCTGAATGCTGTCACCTCTTTGGATTCACTCAATGCGAATTTGAAAGTTAAGCTGAGTGGATCGGATAGCTATTACATTAATTTGAACGGAAATGTTCAAGAAACATCGAATCCAAAACTAGACCTCGCGCTGATAAAAGGCTTAAACTCCTTACGAATCACGACCGGGAAAGACTGCCAAGGTGCCTATAATGAGGAAATATTTTTATCTGAAGAGGTGAACGTTTCACCTAACCCGACACCCGGCCCTGTTAAAGTTTACATCCCTGGTAACGATTCACTTGTGGAGATAATAATTAACAATATGATGGGCGCCATGATCCTTCAAACCAATGAAACGATCCCGTATAACCGAATGCTCGATTTAGACCTAAGCAATTTAAACGCAGGCACTTATTTAATCAAACTAAGCGGAAATACGGTTAGAACGGTCAGTAAACTAGTCAAATATTAAATCATGAAAAAAGCGCACTTTCTACTATACATCGTTTTCATCGGAATGAGT
>JBDLUL010000036.1:0-7678 GCA_039805345.1 Bacteroidota bacterium
TACGCCCTATTGCCTTATCTAAGGAGGAAATTACCCATTCCGCATTGCGACGTTTGTTATTTGAGGCAGGAGATGAGTTGGAAGCGCTCATGACACTTTGTCGGGCTGATATTACTTCAAAGAATGGCGACAAGGTTAAACGCTACCTCCGTAATTTTGATCTCGTAGAAGAGAAATTGAAGGAAGTTGAGGCGAGTGATTCTTTACGTAATTTCCAGCCTGTAATTACCGGAGAGATGATTATGCTCGTTTTTGATATTGGCCCGGGTAAGGAAATTGGATTGATTAAAATTGCGGTTCGTGAAGCAATTTTAGAGGGAAGTATTCGAAACGACTATGAATCTGGTTGGCCTTTAATGATCAAAGAAGGAGAGCAATTAGGTTTAACGCCTATCCTAAGTTTAGATGATTTTTTAAAATCAATTGCTTGATTTAGATTATCAGTTTTTTAGGTTTAAAGTTCTTTGAGCTTTTATACATTTAGTGGTTAAATCTAACCACATGAAACACGTCACTCGAAACATTCGGAAATTGCGCATTGATCGCGAATTATCGCAAGAAAATGTAGCGTTCAATTTGAAAATCTCCCAAAGTAGCTATGCGAAAATGGAATCGGGACAATCTAGGTTGAGTATTAATCGATTGTATCAGTTGGCAGTCTTTTTTAACGTTCCGATTGAAGAATTGCTTAAAAAGCAAACAGTCCCTAATTAGGGACTGTTTGCTTTTCTTCAAGTTTCTGGCGGATCTTATTTCCGATGGATTCAATGGCTTTTGTGAATAATTCAGGAACGATCTGTTCGATTTCTTCTGAATGGAGGTCATCTGGTACTTTTAGTTCAATAATCTTGAAGTGGCCATTAATCTTCAGTTTAACTCGCTGGTTCGTGTCTTCAAATTCTTCTATTAGGTTGCTGCGGAATAGTTCCAGTTGGCTTTTTATTCCCTCGATTGTTTGAGTTTGCATACGTTTATATTTATGGCGGGGCAATGCCCCGCCTGTTTATTTTATAAGATTTGCCAGGTCCTGGAGTACGCCAACGGCCCAATCAAAGCCTTCTTTAAAGCCTTTTTTGAAATCATCAAACCAACCTCCACCATGAATGCTTTGAAGTTCATGTAACGATAGGATTTTCCACGTAGTTTTTGTCTTTTCCATGATCATCTTAGAGTAAAAATGCAATCAAACCACCTGTGTAAATTACGGCTGCGATCACGACGGCGACTCCCGTGATAATGCCAAACGTCTCCCAAAAACCCCCACCGTCAATGTGGGTTAGTTCCATCGTATTTAATTCTAACATACCCCATGCGGACACAGGGAAAATTTCTTTTTTCATGATTTTACATGTTTAAAGGGTTAGGTATTTGTTTATTGCTCGAGCTGCATGATAAAATTACGCGCTTGCAAACTCTTTGATTATTCACTTTTCAGGTAAGAAATTCTAATTCTGCCTAAAAAACTGATAAAAAAAAGGCCGCCTTTGGGGGCGACCTTTTAAAAAAGAAATAGGATTCAATTATAAACGAATAAATAAATCATCTTTTGAATAACGCACTTTCGCAGCGTTTGCCATATAATCAGATGATTCATCACGTTCGCCTACGGCTAACATTAATACGGAGTGTAGTCCTTTGGAAGATAAATCCAATAATTCATCCAATTTGGCTGGGATAAATCCTTCCATGGGTGTTGAGTCAATCTGTAATTCAGCTGCAGCAGCTAAAGCTGTACCCATCGCTAAATAAACTTGACGTGCTGCCCAATTAGCTTGCGCTTCCTGTGGGCGATTTAACATAGAGCCAGCGATTGCGCCTCGGTAATCACCTAAAGCTTCTACAGGCACATTGCGTGTTTCAGAAACCAATTGCATAAATGCATCAATTTTCGCTTCAGTCACTTGATTCCAAGCAGCAAACACCAATACGTGCGATGCTTCTACTACTTGCGGTTGGCCATAAGCAATCGGCTGGATTTGCGCGCGCAATGCTGGATTCTCGATTACAAATACTTGGTAAGGCTGTAAACCAAAACCTGATGCAGAAAGGCGAATTGCATCTAATAAACTTTCAATTTTCGCTTCAGCTACTTTATTGCCGTTCATACGCTTGGTCGCATAACGCCAAGATAAATCATTAATTAAAGACATGTTGTTGGTATGTTAAATTAAAATAATAAAGCCGAGGTGCATATTTACACCTCGGCCCTTAAGCAGATTGAATTATTCGCTAACTAAAGAAACAACCAATTTGAAGTCATCCATAATTGCTTTGTCTCCAATTGAATCAAAGAATTTCTTTGAACCGTATTGGATGTTATAATCCGTACGATCAATCGTGATTGTAGCTTTCGCAGCAACTTTTCCTCCTTTTACTGAAATTTCAGATGGGAAAGAAATTGATTTTGTGATGCCTTTGATCGTCAAATTTCCAGTTATTTGGCTGCCTGCAATCTTTGTGATCACGAATGTAGCAGTTGGGAATTTCTCGATTTCAAAGAAGTCACCTGAAGTAATGTGACCGATGAATTTTTGGTTATAACCTGGATCTGTGATATCCAAGGCCTTGATTGTTTTCAAATCAATTGTGAAGTTTCCACCCACTAATTTGTTTCCATTTACATTCAAAGCACCTGCAGAGATACCTACAGTACCATTGTGCTTACCAGTTACTTTTTCCGCATACCATGCGATTGAACTTGCTGCTGTGTTTACTTTCACGGCTTTAGGTGCTGCGAAAGATGCGATGCTCATTACGAGCGCTGTCAAGATTAGGCTTACTTTTTTCATTTTATTTATTGTTTAATTGTTAGTAAATACATTTCTAATTTCGTCCAAGATTTCATTCAACTGATCCATCTTGTCGGTACTAATGCCAGCAAATTTTTTCTCCCAGGCCAATTGTACTTGATCGATTTCTTCTAATAGAACCAAGCCTGCAGGTAAAATCATTACATCCACAGCTCTACGATCTTGTGGGCACTCACGTCTAAGAACTAATTTTTTCTCTAAAAGTTTATCTACGAGTCGAGAGGCGTTAGACATTTTGTCCATCATCCGTTCTGTGATTCCTAAAACGGTTATCGGATTGTTTTGTTGTCCACGCAAAATTCGTAAAACATTGTATTGTTGAGGAGTTAGGCCATAGGGTTTTAATAATTCATGCGTTTGCTGCATCATCCAATTGCCTGTGAAAATGATATTGACAACAGCTTTGCTTGTTAACGAATTAAATTTAGTCTGCTTTAAATCCTCAGAAATTCCCATGGTTGAAATTTGATGTAGCAAAATTAAATGTAATTACATTAATTGCAAGTGAATTTAAAATTTATTTTCAAAAGGTCCTGATAAATCTTATTTTTGGCCATGCAAGATTCATTTAGCCTTCAATATCCTTTTATTCTCGCGTCCAATTCACCTCGTCGGAAAGAGATTTTAACGCAAGCAGGATTTCAGTTTTCTGTGTTGCCTTCTGATGTGGATGAATCTTTTCCTGCTGAAATGAAAGCACAAGAGGTGCCTGTCATGCTCGCTGAGCGTAAAGCAAAAGCATTGTTAGAAACTTGTGCAGGCTCCTTAATTCTGGCTGCGGATACGGTTGTCATTTTGGAAAATGAAATTCTCAATAAGCCACTCGATAAGCAAGATGCCCTACAAATGTTGATGAAGCTCTCAGGAAAAACGCACGAAGTGGTGACGGGCATTGCTTTGGCAAGTCCGCAGGGAATTGTTACCGTGGCTGATTCAGCGTTTGTGACTTTCCGAGAACTGGCTAATTGGGAGATGGAATGGTATGTACGTGGCGGATCGTCTTTGGATAAAGCCGGAGCCTATGGTGTACAAGATTTTATTGGTATGGCTGGTATTGAGCAATTAAATGGATCATTTTACACGGTGATGGGCTTGCCTATCTACCGAGTTTATGAATTAATGAAACCTTTCATTTTGGAATCCAAACAAATTCCCTTGGGTATCTAGATCGAGAAACTCTCGCCACATCCGCATGTACGAGTAGCATTTGGGTTCTTGAATTGGAACCCTTTTCCATTTAAGCCATCCGAGAAATCCAATTCTGTTCCTGCTAGGTATAAGATCGATTTTTTGTCAACCATCACCTTAACGCCCTTGTCTTCGAAGATCATATCGCTTGCCTGAGGTTCAGAAGTAAAGTCCAATTGGTACATCAAGCCTGAACAACCACCACCTTCCACAGCAACGCGAACGTTGAATGCTTCCGTTAATCCTTCTTTCTGACGAATTTCTTTAATGCGATTCGCTGCAATTTCTGAGATCGTGATCATGGTTTCTTTTTTTTTAGTCGCACAAAGGTAAACAAAAAATAGATAAATTTTAATCTTATTTAGAGTGAATCTAAATAAACTATGGTTTTGTATGTGTTAAGGTTTTAATTTTGTGTTTCATTAGCCTTATTCAACAAGAACGATATGTTATCAATTAAAAATTTACATGCGCGCATCGGAGAAAAAGAAATTCTTCGTGGGATTAATCTGGAAATTAAAGCCGGCGAAGTTCATGCCATCATGGGACCTAATGGTTCTGGTAAATCAACCTTAGCGTCCGTATTAGCGGGTCGCGAAGATTATGAAGTAACGGATGGCTCAGTTGATTTTTTAGGGAAAGACTTGTTGGAGCTTGCTCCAGAGGAACGTGCTGCGGAAGGTGTTTTCTTAGCATTTCAATATCCTGTAGAGATTCCAGGTGTTTCTACGACCAACTTTATGAAGTCGGCCGTTAACGAAATTCGCAAATACCGCGGTGAGGAACCTTTAGATGCTGTACAGTTTTTGAAAATGTTCAAAGAGAAAATGGCCTATGTTAACATTGACCAATCTTTATTAAGCCGTTCATTAAATGAGGGTTTTTCTGGTGGAGAGAAGAAAAGGAATGAGATTTTTCAAATGGCTGTTTTGGATCCCAAATTGGCTATTTTGGATGAAACCGATTCAGGTTTAGATATCGATGCCTTGCGTATTGTCGCTGAAGGCGTAAATAAATTGAAGAGTCCTACAAACGCTACGATTGTGGTTACACACTACCAGCGTTTATTGGATTACATCGTCCCAGATTATGTACACGTACTTTACAAAGGTCGTATCGTTAAATCGGGTACAAAAGAATTAGCACTTGAATTAGAAGAAAAAGGGTACGATTGGATCATTTCGGCATTAGTTGATTAACACATGGCAACAGATACACTAGTAAGTATTTCCCTCGGGAAAGAAAAACAAGCGGCCATGGATCGTTTCTTGGCCAAAGGATTTCCAACCAACAAATGGGAGGAATGGAAATATGCGTCGTTAAAATCTTTGAATGACATCGATTGGAATTGGAACTCGTCGGAAATACCGGTTAATTCGACAAAGACGTCGATTGATGCCTCCTTGCACGTACAATCCTTAAATGGGAAGTTTACTGCTTTGGGCACTTTACCAGCTGGCGTTGAGATTCTTGAATTTTCCGTTTTTGCTCAGCAAAATCCTGTTTTTATAGCTCAGTGGGAAAAGCGTAATCAAATCTTGGATCAAAATTCCATGTATGATTTGAATGATGCGTTAACCACGTCCCACCAGGTTATTTGGGTGAAGGCTGGAGTTACTTTGGATAAACCGATTGTCCATGAGCTTTTGGCTGATGTAAGTATTGCCTCAGCCATCCAAAGTAAGTTGTTGATCTACATAGAAAAGGATGCCAACATTACCTGGGTAGATGATTTGCGTACCAATGCTTCCTCAGAAGCCATCTTGTCGAATTACGTTCAAGAAATTTGGGTGGAAGAATCAGCTCATTTGACTTTCATAAAAACGCAAGATTTTGCTCTGAAAACGACGCATATTGATCATACGTTTATATACCAACAAAGCAATAGCCAAGTGGATATGTTTACGTTTTCCATTAATGGAGGTTTTGTTCGCAACAATTTACATTTCTATGTTGATGGCGAAAATGTTCTTTCGAATTTGAACGGACTTTACGTACCAGGAAACAACGAATTTATTGATTCGCACTCGGTCGTCGATCACAGAAAACCTAATTGCGAATCAAACGAGCTTTATAAAGGGGTTCTTTTAGGTAATTCAACTGGAGTTTTCAACGGCAAGATTTTTGTTCGTCCTGACGCTCAAAAAACAAATGCTTTTCAGTCCTGCAAAAATGTCTTGGCCTCTGATAAAGCGACCATGAATACCAAGCCTCAATTAGAGATTTGGGCTGATGATGTAAAATGTTCTCACGGGACGACAACGGGTCAATTAAGCGATGAGGCCTTGTTTTACATGCGTTCTCGGGGTATTTCCCAAGATGCAGCTAAGACATTGTTGATGTTGGCATTTGTCCAACAAGTAATCGATAAGGTTGAACTTGCCGACTTGAGAGAGTCGATTTCCAATCGAGTAGTAGCGAAAATGGAACAAGCTTTAAGCGCATAATCATGGCAAACAATTTTGATATTGAGCAGGTTCGTAAGGATTTCCTTATTTTAGACCAACAAGTCAATGGGGCTCCTTTGGTCTATTTTGACAATGCAGCGACGACACAAAAACCACAAGTGGTCATCGATGCATTAAACCATTATTATACCTTAGATAATGCAAATATCCACCGTGGCTTACACACGCTGGCTGAGCGTGCGACTACGGGTTATGAGTTGACAAGAACAAAGTTGAAGGACTTTTTAAATGCCCCTTCAACCGACCAAATAATTTTCACTTCAGGAACCACTGCAGGAATTAATTTAGTTGCCCAAACCTACGGACGGGCAAATTTTAAAGCCGGTGATGTAATTCTCGTTTCGAATTTAGAACATCATTCGAACATTGTTCCTTGGCAAATGATTGCACAGGAAACAGGAGCTGAGGTTCAAGTAATTCCAGTTGATAATGCTGGCGTTTTGGATATGAAAGCTTACGTGGAATTATTGGCAACTAAGCGAGTTCAGTTTGTTGCTGTCAACCATGTATCAAATGCAATCGGAACGATTAACCCGATTCAATACATTATTGAGCAAGCGCATCAAGTAGGAGCCAAGGTTTTAATTGATGCAGCTCAATCGGTGGCGCATTTTGAAATTGATGTTCAAGCGTTGGATATCGATTTTTTAGCCTTTTCGGCACATAAATTATTTGGTCCTACGGGTGTGGGTGTATTGTATGGGAAACGCGAATTGCTAGAAGCGATGCCGCCCTACCAAGGTGGAGGAGAGATGATTAAGGAAGTTAGTTTTAGTGGGACGACTTACAACGAATTGCCTTATAAATTTGAAGCTGGCACACCCAATATTGCGGATGTATATGCCTTTGGCTTTGCTTTGGATTATTTAAAATCCTTCCCCAAAAATGTAGTTTGGGATCAAGAAAAATCCTTGTTGGATTATGCAACAGAACAATTATCCCAAATTGATGGTTTAAGAATTGTCGGCCAAGCACCCGAAAAAATCGCGGTTGTTAGTTTTGTGATTGATGGGGTTCATCCACAAGACATTGGTGTTTTGTTGGATAAATTTGGTGTCGCGATCCGTACGGGTCACCATTGTGCTCAACCTTTGATGGCTCGTTATGAATTAGTAGGAACTTGTCGGGCGTCCTTTGCGTTTTACAATACTAAATCTGAAATCGATTTGTTTGTGAAGGCCTTGAAACGTACGATTATGATGTTGAGTTAAT
>JBDLUL010000037.1:0-8053 GCA_039805345.1 Bacteroidota bacterium
GTCGTATCGGTATCCTCCACGACATCGTGCAACAAAGCAGCGATAATCGACGTAGGGCCTAATCCGATTTCCTCTACACAGATCTGAGCAACAGCGAGCGGATGATAAATATAAGGTTCCCCCGATTTACGGCGCATTTCTTTATGGGCCTCTGCTGATAACAAAAATGCCTTCTTAATTTCCTTCGCGTCATCATCTTTCAAATACGGTTTCGCCGTACGCAAAAGCTTTCGATAGCGCTTTAATATTTCCAGACGTTCTGCTTCTAAATCAATTTTCATGGCTTATTTCGCTTGAATTAACGCTACGGCCATCGCCGAAATTCCTTCTTGTCTACCCACAAAACCTAAGCCCTCAGAAGTCGTCGCTTTCACCGAAATTTGATCAACATCAAGGTCCATAACAAGTGCTAAATTCTCTTTAATCGAAGGAATATGCGGGTTTAATTTCGGTTGGTCTAACACCACCGTCACATCCACATTGCCTACTTCCCATCCTTTTTCACGAATCATTTCGAGCACTTTTTTCAACAATAAAGTTGAAGCAACGCCCTTCCACATTGGATCTTTATCTGAAAAGTGGTAACCAATGTTGCGCATATTGGCAGCGCCCAAAAGTGCATCACACAAAGCATGACAAACTAAATCCGCATCCGAATGGCCCATCGGCCCAAAATCACTGGAGATCTCTACGCCACCCAAAATAAATGGTCGGCCTTTTACCCAACGATGTACATCATACCCTTGTCCTACGCGTATTTTCATGATTATCCTTGTTTTAGATAAAGCAATGTATTCTTTTTCCCTTGAACAAACAGTTTATTTGCCCATTCTTGAACTTCTTCCAACGAAACTTCCGCTATTTGCATCGCTTCCGTATTTACAAAATCCACATTTCCCGCATTGGCTGCCATGGCTAAATTCATTGCCCGATTCAATACCTCTACCTCACCAAATACCAAGGACGCCTCCGCTTGGTTCTTTACCCGCTGCAATCCTGCTGCATCAATTCCTGACTGAACAAAATCTTGAATGGCATCGAGCAATAGCCTTTCAGCATGCCCAACATCCACCCCTTCACAAACTTGCCCCGAAACGACCAATAATCCAGGATCCATCGAACCCGTCAAAGAAGCGTGCAAAGAATCAAAAATGCGCTGATCTTGCACCAAGGCATTATACAAATAGGAGGATTCATTCCGACCTAGTAAATCCGAAAGCAAATCAATCGCATGGTATCCTGGCTCATATCGCCCTCCCACAGGATAGGCAATATATACGCGATTAGAGGGCACATTAGCCTTGATTTCCATCCGGCGGTCTTCGTCTTGAATAGGCTCGACAGGCAAATTCCGCTGGGGTTTTACCCCTGCTAGAATGGGCCCAAACCATTTTTCAGCTAAAACTTTTACTTCGTCCACATTGACCCTTCCTGCAACGACAAGTATGGCATTATTGGGAAGGTAATGCTTTTGAAAAAAGGCTTTCACATCCTCCAAAGTAGCTTCTTCGATGTGCGCAATTTCCTTTCCGATGGTCGCCCATCGATAGGGATGCTGCTGGTAGATCAAAGGACGAAATTTCAACCAAACATCGCCATAAGGTTGATTCAAATAGCGTTGCTTGAATTCCTCGATAACGACTTTCCGCTGCACTTCTAAGGATTGAGGATTGAAGGCCAAAGAAAGCATCCGATCCGACTCCAACCAAAATGCCGTTTCCAAATTTTGGTGGGGCAAGGAAATGTAATAATTCGTTAAATCCGGCGTCGTAAAGGCATTGTTTTCTCCACCCACCGACTGCAAAGGAGCGTCATAATTGGGAATATTCACCGACCCGCCAAACATCAAATGCTCAAACAAATGGGCAAATCCTGTTCGCTCAGGATCTTCATCACGTGAACCTACATTGTAAATGACATCCATCACGGCAAGCGTTGTGCTGTGATCCTCATGTACAATCACGTGTAGACCATTCGATAAGGTGAATTGTTGGTATGAAATCATGAGGCGGGTGCGAAAAATTAAATAGAAACAAAAGTAAAAAATTAGGCCTAAAAACCACACCACTTCCTTACTTTTACAGACCAAAATTTGATGATGCGCTTAGTCTTACTTTTCCTCTTTTCAAGTCTTACGTTTTTGAGTCCGGCCCAACTCTTGCAGGATCCACAAGCTAGAAGCCTTATCACACAGGGATTGAACCACTTATACCAATACAACTTCAAAGAATCGACGGAAAATTTCAACGCCATCAAAGCTACCCATCCTAAACATCCGGCCGGCTATTTATTATCGGCCATGCAGTATGAACAGCAATTTTTCCCATTAAAAGATCATCCCGCACAAAGCCGCGCCTATTTGGCCTTCCTGGAATTGGCCTACAATTTAGCTCAAGAGGCATTTGACCGAAACAACAACGACCTAGAAGCCTCTTTTTTCTGTACGGCTTCCTTAGGTTTTTTAGCGGCGTATGAAGCCGATAACCAAAATTTCATGAAGGCGGTTTCTTACGCACGAAAAGCTTATGGCTTTATGAAAATCGGAATTAAGAACACGGAACGCCAACCGGAGTTTTTGTATTCTTCGGGGATCTACAACTATTATCGCGTGGCGTATCCTGACCTCCACCCCATCATCAAACCCCTGATGTTCTTTTTCGAAGAGGGAAATAAACGAACGGGATTAGCCATGCTAGAAGCGGGAACACGTAAAACGATTTTTGTCCGAAACGAATCCTTATTCTATTACGCTTACGTATTCAATAAATACGAGGGGACCCCTCAAAAAGGCTTGCCCTACAACACACAATTAATCCAACAGTTTCCCAATAACCATTGGTATATTTTGCAGCGTGCCGAATTATTAACTTTGGCTGGACAGTACGATGCGGCAGAGCCCTATATCGACCAACTCGAGAAAATCAACTCGCCCTATTTCAAAGGAGCTGCACATGTATTCCGAGGCATTCGCGAAGAATTTGGAAACAAAAAATATGCCTTAGCCGAAGCTTATTATGCCAAAGGTATCGCGCATCCCTGGGAGGAACGATTTACCAAAGACATCCATGGGCTCGCCTTATTAGGCATTTCCCGACTTGAAAATAGGAAAGGGAATAAATCAAAAGCAATCCACTTCGCAAAAAAAGCGGGGGAATTTGTTGAATACAAAAACTCGATCGAGGAACAAAAAAGACTACTTAATCTTCGCTAGCGAACACCGCTTGTTCATACGCAAAGGTCTTTTCAAACGCCTCCGCGATAGGTGTCAATTCAAACGGGATATGTGACCGCAATTGCGTTATATCCAAGGATACTTGTTGGACGTCGGTCGGCATCGCCTCCATAAACTCCACTTGAAAATGGGGAACTTTGGATTTAACCAAAGCGATAATCTCCAATAAAGTCATGGTTTCGCCAGACCCGATATTCAAGGTCTGATTTTTCACTTGTGCCTGGAACAAATCCATGATCGCACGCGAAATATCAGAGGCAAACAAATAATCTTTGGCCTGTGAACCATCACCCCAAACAACTAAATTTTCACCGCGCAAGGCTTTCCGGATAGCTATATTCATAACGCCCTGCGTCGCTGATCGATGATGCAAACCAAAAGGATTCGACAAGCGTAAAATCAAATAATCGATCTGATACAGATTCGCGTAGAGTCGAATGTAATGCTCCACGGCTAATTTGATGATACCATAGGAGCTAATCGGTTGGCAGGCTTGCGACTCCTTTTTATGCGTAGGCAATTCATTCCCATACACCGCACCCCCCGAAGACAAATACAATAAATTCGCGCATCCATAAACTTTCATCACCTCCATCAAACCGATGGTAGGCAATAAATTCGTCTCCACGTCGCGTTGGATATTTTGGGTCGAGAGCGCCGGAATGATGGAACTCGCGAAATGAAATACATGGGTAAAACGATGTGTTTCAAACAAATGATTCAGCGTATTAACATCCGAATAATCCCCTTCCACGAACAAGACATCCGGAAAATGAATGGAAGATTCGGGAATATTTTGGGATAAAACAACCAGTTCTGGAGCACCCTCACGCATATATTGTTGGACATAATCCAAGAGATTAAAGCCTAAAAATCCGGCACCGCCAACAACGAGAATTTTATCCATGCGCTTTTAATGTGAAGCAAAAATAGGGTAAATTCGTATAAAATATAGTCCTGCCATGAATTTGCTGATTGCCCGATCAAATTTCCATTCCTATTCTGAGACGTTTATCGACGAGCAAATCAAGCAATTAGCCCCCTCCGAGGTACTTTATGAGGGCTGGTTACCGAGCAGAACTTACAGCGGAAAGTCCATATATCCTTTTCCCTTATCGCTTTTAATTGTTCGTGGAACCCTGCGGAATCTATTGCCAGTTTTTTTCAAAAAGATTTATCAGCATTTTTTAATCAAGTTCTTGCGCAGGAATCAAATCGACGCTTTTTTAGCGAATTATGGTCCATTAGGCGCGAATATTTACGAGGCCTGTTTAGCGGCGAACATCCCTTATTCGATTGTGTTTTTGGGATTTGATGCCAACGAGAAAAAGACCTTGACGCAATACCATGCTGCATACAAGGCCATGCTGCCACGTGCACAAGCGGTTATTGTGGTGGCTCAATCCATGCGGGAAAATCTGGAAGCGATTGCAGGTCCTTTGAATAATTTACACTTCATTCCTTGCGGCGTAGATACAGCGAAATTCAAACCCGCAGGTTCAAAATCTGATGCATTCACCTTCATTTCCGTGGCTCGTTTTGCCGAGAAAAAAGGACCTATTCATAGTTTGCGTGCATTCACAAAGGTATTCCAACACATTCCGAACGCCCGCTTGCTCATGGTAGGCGATGGTCCTATGTGGGAGGAAGCAAAAACGTATGTGTCGGAAAACCAGTTAGAAAAGCACGTATTCTTTTTAGGTGCTAAATCCCAAGACGAATACTTGCCCCTATTGCAAAGCGCACATGTATTCATCCAACATTCCATCATCACAGCTGCTGGAGATTCAGAAGGAACACCGGTAGCCATTTTGGAAGCGGCATCTTGTGGCTTGCCAACCGTCTCGACACGTCATGCAGGAATTCCCGATGCGGTAATTGAAGGAGAATCGGGGATATTGACCGATGAACACGACATCGATGCGATGGCGGAAGCCTGTATTTTCTTGGCCCAAAATCCTTCAGAAGTAGAAAAAATGGGCATTGCAGCACGTAAACATATATCTGAAAAATACGACGTGGTGAAGCTCAGTCAAAAAATCAAAAGTATTTTAAAATAAGTGTATTTTTGTTCCTTATTCGAATAATGCATGGGAATCGTCATACGGCAAAGTCTTAAAGCCTCCATCGTCACCTACTTGGGGACGGCGATCGGGACGTTCAATGTCATCTTTCTTTACAATCAATTCTTAAATCAGGATGAAGTAGGCCTTATCGCCGGAGCTTTGGTCAGTATTCCATTGATTTTTGCTTCTTTTACCCAATTAGGAATTCCCCAATTAGCCGTTCGATTCTTTCCGCATTTCGATGATCCAGATAATGGACATAATGGCTTTTTTACTTTTTTATTGATTGCGCCGCTGTTTGGATTGAGTCTTTTTACCTTGGGGTATTTAGGCTTAAAAGAGACGTTTAACAGCCTATACGCCGAAACATCACCTTTGTTGCCGCGTTATTTTTATTACATCATTCCCTTGACAGCCAGTTTTCTGTACATGGCGATTTTGGAGGCCTATGCACGCGTGCATTTACGCATCGTTGTTCCGGCCATCATTCGGGAGTTATTATTGCGCTTATCGAACTCGGCATTGATTCTGGGATTTGGCTTAGGCTATTTGAATTTAGACCAATTGGTTTTAGGCATCACGCTTTCCTATGTGTTCGCGGTGATCGGATTGTTAATCTACATCAAACAATTAAACCGTTTTTATACGCGCTTCGATTTTTCATTTCTTCGTAAACCCGTGTTCAATGAAATGTTGCAATATGGCGGTTGGGTGATTTTAGCCGGCGCGAGTTTTACCTTAATCCAACATGTCGAAAAAATCATGTTACCAGCCTATGCGGGCGGATTAGGAACGACAGCTGTTTTCGACATCAATTCACGTATGGGCTTGATGATTGCCATCCCGCGCAATGTAATTGCGGCGATTAGCACACCTATTTTGGCACAAGCCTGGAAACGGGATGACCATGCGCAAATCGCGGATATCTATAAAAAATCTTCGGCCAATTTATTATTAGTCGGTTGCTTTCTATTCTTAGGTATCTGGTGTAACCTAGATTTCATTTACCAAATCATCCCGAACCATGAAGTGTATGAGGCCGGGAAATGGGTGGTATTAATGGTGGGAATCAGCAAGGTGATCGACATGGGAACCGGCTTGAACTCCGAGATCTTAATCAATTCCAAATACTACCGTTACGACCTCGTGTTTTACCTCATTTTGGCGATTGGAATTGTGGTAGGAAATTTAATTTTCATCCCCTTGTATTCCTATAATGGGGCGGCATTAGCTTCACTCATTGCACTCGGCGGCTACAATGCCATCAAGTATTTTTTCCTTTGGAATAAAATGGGCATGCAGCCTTTTGATATCAAAACACTTGGAATTATCCTGTGTAGTATTATTATAGGTTACATCGTTTTGGCGATTCCCGTGATGGGCGACAATTGGTTTGTCAATGTCGGCTTGCGTTCTGCGGCGGTTACGGTGCTGTTCTTTTTGGCTTGTTGGGCCTTCAATTTATCCCCCGACATCCGCCAATTGATCGAAAATAAATTAAAGAAATGAAGTTGATGTCTTTGGCGGGAGGTTTGCCGCATTATTACAATTTGGTATTGAATAAGCTCCAAAAGGAAATGGGGGTTGAGGTGTGTGTGGTCGTTCCATCTGCCAAAGGAGCCACCTTAGGTGCGGGGGTTTTTGAGAGCAAGGACGGCATTGAGTTCAAGGTTTTTTATCAAGAGGAATACACGACTTATTACGGCAAGAAATTTTTCAAAGGCCTGAAGGAATTAATTCTGCAAGAAAAACCGGATGTATTAATGGTCAATTGGCCTTATCAGGCGGCCTTTGTCTTTTACCCCGGTTGGTATAATTTCTTACGTCGGAACAATGTGGCTTTGGTTTCCAAAGAGATTCCTTTCCAAGTTCCCCATTACGATGAAGCGATATCCTATTATTTGAATGGAGGTGGCGTGACGGAGAATAATCAGGCGCACCAACAAAATAAATCGATGTTGGCACGTTTCAAATTCATGATTGTTCGTGAGACGCGTCGGCTTTTTGGCAATTTGGTGGATGCGCATATCAACTACCTCGATGAAGCTGTGGCGATGCACGCCTCCTATGGCGTTCCGGCGGAGAAGGTATTTGTGACAGCAAATTCGCCAGATACCGATGTGATTTTTGAGCATGTGGAAGCCTTAAAAGATGTCAGATCCAATCCATTTCGTCTTTTGCACATTGGGCGTTTAGTAAAATGGAAGCAAGTAGATGTGTTGATCGAAGCGGCGATTGCTTTGCATGCGAAATATCCACAGACGGAACTAGCCATCGTAGGGGATGGTCCGGAATTAGAAGCCTTACAAGCACAAGCGGCTGGGCATGATTTTATTACCTTTCACGGAGGTATTTATGACATGCGCCATTTGGGCCAAATCACGTGTGAGGCGGGCATTTATGTCTTAGCCGGCATGGGTGGTTTATCCATCAACGAGGCCATGTGTTTCGCTAAACCGGTGGTCTGTTCTGTTGCAGATGGCACGGAAAAACGTTTGGTGCGCGAAGGGTATAACGGACACTTTTTCGAGTCTGGTTCGGTGGAAAGCCTTATTTCAGTAATCGAAAAACTCTTCACGAACCCCGAGAAAATTGCCATCATGGGCAAGCGATCTCAAGAAATCATCCAAAAAGAAATCAATATCCATACGGTATTGGGGAATTACATGGAGGCGTTTAGGTTTGCTATCGCTTCGCGATAGCAAACAGTCGCTAGTCGCTAGTCACTAGTCTCCCTTTGGCAATCCTTTCTAGT
>JBDLUL010000038.1:0-10314 GCA_039805345.1 Bacteroidota bacterium
TTTAAATCCAGTCCTAAACCCATCGGTCGAGAAACAGGACTGTGATTAATTTTACCTAAATGTCCTTCGTGTTTCCCCTTGAGGTGATTAGGAATTAAAATGGAAATATTTTGGCCCATTAATTCAACTTCCGAATAACCAAATAAACGGTGAGCGTATTCATTTGACAGGATTATATCAAACGAGGCATTCGTCACAATGATACCAATGGCAGCCTCGTGAAAAATAGCTTCAAAATGCACAGGAAGAGGAAATAAAGATTTTAGCATCAGAATAAATAATGACCTAATTTACAAAATTCCATTCAGTTTGACTAAGGATGATACACCTGAACCGCCGCTTTTTTTACGTCGAATTTGTAAAAAAGTACATTTTTGAAATTTCCTTGCTTGTACATCTCCGCCTGATCAAAAAAATGAGGAGAATTCACATCGCCACTTTGTCCACCGGCCAATAGACTATATGCCTTAATCGTAGGTCCAAATTCAACTGCTGCGATAAAACTATTACCATTTACACCATACCACTTATTCGAGCCCTTGTAAGGTTTACTTGTGTAGGAGGGAAGCTGCCCCCAAGCTGATGAGGTAAAGGCAACAGGAATGCTCGGTTTTGTATCATCAAAATCAAGGCCATTGGATATTCGTTGGAAGCGATTCACCGATCCCCAAGTAATTTTCCATGTACCAAATTGCGCTTCCATTTTTACTTTCACTTGCGTTAATGCCGTTAACAAAACCTCTGAAGGTGCATTTAAAGCAAATTGGGAAAAATTAATCACTGGATCTGTCTCACCACCAAATGTCCTGATTTTAGGTATCGTTGGCAAAAGCTGATTCGCCCATCGAATCGCTACATGCTGGGCAATGGAACTTTCTGCAGCATTTCGATTCCATGCTCCTAAGCTATCAACCAATTCTTTCAATTCCGGAATTGGATTTTTCGCATAAGCCCTTACCAAACTAGGCAATAAGACATCAAAAGCCGCCAAATGGCGGTCATATCCGATTCGAATCAAATCATGCAAATCCAATGACTTCGCGACATTGAATAAACGCACAGCGTTCTTGTCACGAAAGTTCTCCCCATCAGGTGCCATGTAGGCCGGATAATTGGCACGCAAGGGACTTGCACTACCTGAAACCGTGAACGGTGTCGAATTGCAATTTTGAATCCAAGAGGTTTGAGGATTAATCACCTGAACAATTTGATCGACCGCATGTAAACCTTTCCAATCATTTGCTGTTGTTGTCCCATCTTGAACCAAGCCCCAATCTTTACGCGGATCTCTTAGGGGCACAAAATTTCCGTGCCAATAGGCAATATTCCCTTTATTGTCCGCATATACCGTATTATTCGAAGTATTGGCACGCATCGCCATGACGCGCTTATACGATTCTAAGCCGGTCGTTTGGGTTCTAAGCCAACTCTGTTCCAAACTTTTCAAGGATCTGTTGTAAGAACGAACTGAAATCCATTGTCCATTCCGCTTCGCCATAACAGCACCGCGGTGGGTAAAATAAGTGGTTATTTCACGTGGCTGGGTTTCACCTTTTACGCGTAAATGGATTTTTTTCACTTGCATCGGACGCCATGTACCGTCTAGCTTATAATGGGGAATACCAAGACGCATTTCGACCTGTTCTTGGTACATATCCGAAACATCTACTTGACTTGATGTGTGCATCCAACCGCCGTAAGCGTTAAAGCCTTGATAGACAAAAAACTGTCCCCAGGTTACTGCTCCATACACATTCATCCCTGTTTCACTATTCACATGAATCTCGGGTCGAAAATAAAAGGTCACATGCGGATTTATGTAGAGCAATGCATTCCCCGACTTAGATAAGGATTTCCCTACGGCAAATCCATTTGATCCTGTTAAATCTTCATCTGGTACGTTATTAACATGTAACGCTAAAGTAGCATTGATTCCATAAAACTCAGCCACTTCCTTTTCTGTAACATCACCTGTGGAAATTGCACCAATGGATCCGTCTGTCCAAAGTAAAGGATACCAAGGCTCGAAACGCGTTAACAGCGCGGGTTTTACTTCAGGGTGTTTATGTAGGTAATAATTAATTCCATCGGCATATGCATTCAACAATAGCTTTAACCAAGCAGGACTGCGATGGTAATCGGCTTTCGCTTCTTCCGGATCAATGATTAAACGGAGATATAAATCACTTGCAACTTGTTTTTCCCCTTCTATTTCAGATAGTCGGCCTAATTTCTCAATATAATTTCGCTCCACGCGGGAGAAATCATCTTCACACTGCGCATACAACATACCAAAAACCGCATCAGCATCGGACTTGCCATAAATATGAGGGACACCAAAAGAATCTCTGTAAATGGTCACGCGTTTGGCTTGAGCTTTCCAACGTGTGAATTCGGGCGTTGCTAAAAGACTAGTAGATGTAAATAGAAGTAGCAGAAGTTTTTTCATAGTTGATGAGGTATAAACAAAAATAGAAAATTAGCTGAAACTATGGTTGGCCTCAACAAAAAAAGCACGCGATTGCGTGCTTTCTACGATCAAAATATAATTCCTATTGAACTTCCAAATAGGCTCTTTCTACTAAACCCTCTTCTTTCGCCAAGCCTTGAACACCAGGCTCCAAATTACTCACCCGACGCGTTACTTTGTTCGATTTACCCTCGTGGGTAAATGTCAATACTAAATCAAAAGGCGCGGCAGTAGAAATCTTGGTCTGCAACAATAAATTAGCTGGAGGACCTTTCATTTCTTTTTCAGCAGCTAATAGGGTTTCCAATACCTTACCAGTCGTATCTGCGACCTCAACGGTAACTCCCGAGGAAGAACTTTCTTTTCCCTTTTGAAGTAACAAGAATACCGCATGCCCTTGGGTAGAATCCAAGGTTTTCTTTTCGGCAAAATTGACTGTTTGTGGGCGTTTAGCACCACTTGCAAAAATACGACCAAACTCAGCAATGGGTTCTAATACTTCCGTTACTGACAAAACTAAAATGATACCTGTAATCAAGGAAGCGACAACTAATTCTTTTTTGATTGACCCACTTTTACGATCCTTTGAATATGCTTTGATAGAATCCCAGTTATTAACAATGTGAAAAATAGCAAAGGCGATAAACAGCAAACCAAATATGGTATGTGTCATTTCAATGAAGTGAGCTTTTTGCTTCACATAAAGTAAAATACCCGTCATGGCTAATAGCATAAATGCAAGCGCAACGGTTAAGCTAATGAGGTTTTTGTTTTTCATGGGTTTAATTTTTTTTCAAAATTGGTAACAGGAATTGAATTTCAGAAAACAAATTCGACAAAAGCGGGAAATTCTCCAACATAAACCGATAAATAGGTATAAAAACTTCACCCAGGTCTTTTTAACTTGCAAGTCCATTTAAACCTATTCTTTTGAAAAATCTATACCTCATTATATTCCTGGCTGTTTCCTTTATTAGTCAAAGCCAAAGCCCGTCAAAAGGTAGAATTAATGGTCAAGTAATAGAAGCTAACACCACAAGCCCTATTCCATTTTCAAGCATTCGTATACAAACGGCCAATCCTGTAAAATTGATAAGCGGTGCTATTGCGAATGAAAAAGGTGAGTTTAGTATTGAAGTGACTCAAGGTATTTACGATATCATCATCGAAAGCGTGGGCTTTGAGCCACAAACACTTAAACAAGTCCAAATCAGCAAATCGACGGCATTAGGGCAAATACAAGTGAAAGCCAGTACTCAAACATTGGCTGAGGTTACCGTAAAAGGGCAAAAATCCAGCATGGAGTTAGCCTTGGATAAACGCGTGTTTAATGTGGGAACGGATGCGGCCAACAAAGGGGCAACGGCAGCCGAAATATTAGGTAACCTACCTTCCGTTCAAGTAAGCGGCGAAGGTGGCGTTAGTTTACGCGGAAGTGAAAATGTACGTATTTTGATCGACGGTAAACCATCTACGCTTGTGGGCATCAATGGCTCTTCGGGCCTACAATCCTTACAAGGCAATCTCATTGATAAAGTGGAAATCATTACAAACCCATCTGCGCGCTACGAAGCGGAAGGAATGGCTGGAATCATTAATATCGTTTTGAAGAAGAATCAAAACCAAGGCTTCAATGGTGCAATCGAAACAACCTTGGGATATCCCGAAAATTTTGGAGGTACAGCCATCATCAATTACCGTAAGAACAAATTGAATTTCTTTTTGAACTATGGCCTATTCTACCGGAGAACACCCGGAAGAGGCAATTTATACCAGGAGGTTTATACGGGAGAACAAACCAATTACCTCCAACAAACTAGCCAAAACAATGTAACGGGTTTAGTGAATAACATCCGTGGGGGAGCCGATTACTTTTTTAATGATAAGACCATTCTGACGGGTTCTTATATTTTCCGCAGTACGCATGTTCGACGTATTACGGACTTTAATTACCTCGATTATCGTAAATCACTAAGCAATATCTATACAACTACCTATCGCCAACAAGATGAAAAAGAGACAGAACCGAATGCTGAATATGCGCTAACATTTAAGAAATCCTTTGCTAAAAAAGGGAAGGAGTTCTCCGCCGACTTGCGGTATTTGGATTATTGGGAGCAGTCGGATCAATTATACACCCAAAAAAGTCAATTTGGCGATGGTTCGCCGTTTCCAGAAAATACTTTGGTTCAAAAAGCCCTAAATGACGAATATGAACGTCAATGGATTCTTCAAGCTGATTACACAAATCCTCTGGGCAAAGATGGCAAAATCGAAACCGGCTTGCGAACAAGTTTTCGGGATATGACAAATGATTACACGGTCACGCAAATGCAAACCGATGGCAGTTTTGCTGTCATACCAGGGTTACAGAATCTATTCGTTTATAATGAAAATATTTCCGCTGCCTATTTGATTTTGGGAAACAAAAAGAACAAATTTTCATATCAATTCGGACTTCGAGGGGAATTGACCGATATACAAACAGAGTTAAAACAAACGCAAGAAAAGAACCCGCGTAATTATGCGAATCTATTTCCGAGTGCACACTTCACCTATGCTGTTAATTCAAATAGTTCGTTCCAATTAGGGTATTCACGTCGGGTACGTAGGCCAACTTACAACGAATTGAGTCCCTTTGTAACATTCTCAGACAATCGGAATTTTTTCTCGGGTAATCCCAATTTGAACCCTGAGTTTACAAATTCATTTGATTTAGGTCATTTGAAATATTTCGATGCGGGAAGCTTAAGCTCCTCCATTTACTATCGCTATACAATGGGTAAAATCGATCAAATTAGAACTGTTGATGCACAAGGGTTTTCGAAAAGTTTGCCACAAAACTTTGCAGACCAACAATCCATGGGGATTGAATTAACGAGTTCGTTTAATGTGTCAAAAAATTACAAAGCCGATTTGAGTTTTAATGGCTTTCGGGCAGTAATTGATGCGAGTAACATCAATGCAGCTTATTTGGTCGATATGTATTCCTGGTTTGTTCGGCATACTTCACGCATTAAATTAGGTGCGGGAATCGATGCGCAGGTTCGGGCTAATTATGAGGCAGCCCAAAAAACAGCTCAAGGAACACGCGGAAATATCACCTGGATGGACTTGTCGGCGACAAAGGATGTGATGCAAGGAAAAGGAACTTTGAGTTTAAACGTATTGGATGTATTCAATTCTCGAATCATGCGCATGGAAACCAACGGAGGTACATTTTATACAAACCGGGAAATGCAGGGCAGATTGAGACAAATAAATATTACTTTTAACTACCGATTTAATACCACCAAGCAAGCCGCGAAACAGCGTCGAAGCATGATGGACGAAGAGAATTAAGTTATAAACCTATGAAACAAAAGATTTTACTAGCTGCAGGTTTACTGCAATTAATTGCAATAGGCTGTACAAGCTCCCAAGAAAAGGCTACATATCGAGTCATTTTTGAAGATCAGGATCAAATCGCTGAACATGCGCAAATAGCCAAAGAGAAATTACCGATAAAAATTACTCCAGGTATGCTGATCACGCGCTGGGGATCTGACAGTTTAGCTCCAGATCCAGTTGCTATTGATATAGATGATCAAGGTGCTGTTTATTTGAATAGCACGAACCGAGGAAAAGTTTCTGAGTTTGATATTCGTGGCCATCGCGATTGGATGACCGAATCCATCGGTTTTAAGACGGTTGAAGATCGTAAAGCATTTTTACATCGTACGTTCGCTCCTGAAAACAGCGATAAAAATGCATGGTTACCTGATTTAAATGGGGATGGCATTCATGATTGGCATGATTTAACGATTGAGAAGGAGGAAATTTGGAAGTTGGAAGACAAAAATGGAGATGGGTTTGCGGATCAAAGTACACGTATCTTAAATCAATTTAATCAAGAAGTAACAGACGTCGCAGGAGGTTTATTGGTACGTAAAAAAGATGCCTTTGTGGCAATTGGTCCCGACTTATGGCGCTTAGATAATACCCACAAGAAAGGTTTATGGACAAATGCCAAATCGATTGCAACCGGTTTTGCTGTTCATATCGGTTTTGGTGGACACGGTATGTCGAGTGTCATCGAAGGACCCGATGGGAAGATCTATTGGCAAATTGGGGATATAGGTGCCAACATCACCACGGTGGATGGTCGAAACTTACCCAATCCCAATTCAGGCGTATTAGTTCGTTCAAATCCGGATGGTACTGATTTCGAAATTGTTGCCTATGGGATTCGCAATACGCATGAATTTGCCTTTGATCACTATGGAAATATCATCAGTTCGGATAACGATGGAGATCATCAAGGGGAAAGTGAGCGATTAGTACATATCGTTGAGGGGGCGGATATTGGTTGGCGTTCCAACTGGCAATATGGAAAATACACGGATCCGAAAAACAATTTATACAAGGTTTGGATGGATGAAAAGTTGTATTTACCTCGTTGGGAAGGCCAAGCAGCTTACATTATTCCACCTATCCGTAATTACCACAATGGCCCTACGGGAATGGTGTTTAATCCGGGTACGGCATTGGGAAAGAAATGGCAAAACAAGTTTTTCTTAGTGGAATTCGTAGGAAATGCGAACAATTCACACATTTGGGCATTTGATTTAAAGCCTAAAGGGGCATCCTTTGATTTTAATTCCGAAGTTGATGTGGTGAGTGGTATATTACCGACAGGCATTCGTTTTGGTCCGGAAGGGGCACTTTATGCGGCCGACTGGGTTAATGGATGGGATGCCAAAAACTTTGGACGTGTTTGGAAATTAGATGTGACAGCTGAAACGAATGATTTAGCCGTTGAACGTCAAAAAACGAAGGAATTGATTCAAATGGATTATGCAAAAGCGCCCTTGAATCAATTGAGTGAATTGTTGTATTACGGTGATATGCGTGTCAGACAAAAGGCGCAATTTGAATTAGTAGCTCGGGGTGAATCAACCATTTTGAGTCAAGCGATCAGTCAAAAAGACAATCAATTAGCTCGTGTGCATGGAATTTGGGGAATGGGCCAATTGGCTAGAACGAAACCTGGATTAAATGAGGGCTTATTGCCTTTGATTCAAGATTCGGACCCTGAAATTCAAGCACAGGCAATTAAAATTTTGGGCGATAATAAGTACCAAGCTGCTGCTCAGTTAATTATTCCGCGATTAGCTTCAACTTCAGCGCGGGTACAATTCTTTGCTGCGCAGGCTTTGGGAAGAATGGGAGCGGAGCAAGCGGTCAATCCTTTATTGGATTTAATCAAACAAAATCAGGATCAAGATGTGTACTTACGTCATGCCGCCGTTTTAGCATTAAGTCGGATTGGAAAAGTTGAGCCAATTGCCGCATTAGCTTCGTCTTCTAATCGATCATTGCGCATTGCTGCCGTATTGGTATTACGTCGAATGAAAAATCCGGCTGTTGCACAATTCTTGCAAGATACCGATGAATACATTGTTGCTGAAGCTGCTCGTGCCATTCACGATGATGAATCCATTCCCGCGGCATTGCCAGCTTTGGCACAAACCTTATCAGTCAACAAATGGACGTCAGAGGTAATTATTCGTAGGGCCATCAATGCTTGCTTGCGCGTAGGTACGTCAAAGGAAATTGACTTATTGGTTGCTTATATTCAACGCCAAGATATTCCTGATGCCATGCGAGCAGAAGGTATTGCAACGTTGGGAACGTGGGGAAATCCATCCGTATTAGATCGGGTCGATGGTCGCCATCGTGGGGCATTGGATCGTAAATCATCGGATGTTGTGGCAAAAGTTGCCGGAGTTATTCCAGGTTTCTTAAAAAGCAAAAATTCAGAGGTTTTGATTGCAACAGGTACATTGATTTCTGAATTAGGCATTCAAGATGTAAAATCGGAACAAACGCAACTGTTCTTAAATCACCCAAGTCCGAAAGTGAGAGCGAGTCAATTAAGCTCATTAACAGACCTTCAGGACATTAATTTACCCTTACTCTTGCAGAAGGGAATGGAAGATGCAGATCGCAATGTTCGCGCATTGGCATTAGGTTCTTTAAACAAGATAACTATATCGAAAAACCAATTAGGCGCATTAGTGAGCCCCATATTTGAAAAAGGAAGTGTTCCTGAACAACAACAATTATTGCAGAGTATTGCCAAAATGCCTGCTGATAACACACAAGATGTGTTGGCTGATTTAATTGCCCGTATGGTTGACAACAAATTACCAGCCGGAATTAAATTGGATTTGATGGAGGCAGTTCAAGCAACACAATCGGAGAGATTAATTGCCAAATTGGATGCGCTTAAAACCAAAGGTACATTGACAGATGAATTTATGGATGCCCTGTATGGCGGGAATATACAAGCTGGTAATATGATCTTTACGCGCAATCAATCTGTTGAATGTATTCGTTGCCACAATGTGGGAGGTGATGGGGGCATTGTGGGTCCCTCATTAAAGGGAATTGGCAGTCGGTTGACTCGTGTCCAAATCTTGCAAGCCTTAATTGAGCCGAGTGCTCGCATAGCACCCGGTTATGGAATGATTTCCTTGGTTTTAACAGATGGCCAAGAGGTCACGGGAACGGTTATCCAAGAAACGGAAAAAGAAATTCAATTGAAGACAAGTGAAGCGGAACCTTTACGCATTGCCACTGCACGGATCAAATCACGCGAAAATTATCCATCGAGTATGCCTCCAATGGGGTCAATGATGAGTAAACGGGAAATTCGTGACGTTGTGGAGTATTTGTCTTCATTAAAGTAGATACGCGCTATTTATGCGTCTAAAATAACTAAAACAGGTTCAATGTCCCTCGTAATTTCATTGATTCAAAGAAAAGTACGTCTTCGTGGCGTACTTTTTTTATGTAAGAGTTAAGAGTGAAGAGTTGAGAGAGAAGAGTTGAGAGTGAAGAGTTGAGAGTGAAGAGTGAAGAGTGAAGAGTTGAGAGATGAGAGTTAGGATATCGAACATGATACTGACCACTGACTACTGTCTACTGACCACTGACCACTGACCACTGACCACTGTCTACTGACCACTGTCTACTGACCACTGACCTAACAATAATTTGATTTTTTTTGAATATATTGAACACAATTTAAACCTATTCCATGAAACGTTTTACTTGGCTATTGACCACTGCCATCGTTCTTAGTAATTTCTTGGGTTTCGGACAGCTATGGATTTCCCAAGCCGCGAGCCAACAAATGTTGCAAGAACAAGTATTGACCAGCGTTTCTGAAGGCAAAGCAGGAATTCAAATTAACCCTAAAGAGCAATTTCAAACAATTGATGGCTTCGGATATACGTTGACAGGAGGGAGTTCTCAACTCATCTTGGCCTTAGCTCCAGCAAAACAAAAAGCCTTAATAATAGAACTATTTGGCACATCGATAAATAGCATTGGCATATCCGTTTTACGTATTGCGGTAGGCGCCAGTGATTTAGATGCGAATGTATTCTCCTATGATGATGTTCCTGAAGGCCAAAAGGACGAAACGCTCGAACATTTTTCCTTAAAAGCATCCGAAAAAGATTTGATTCCTTTGATGCAGTCCATCAAAAAAATCAATCCAAGCATCAAATTCATGGCGACTCCTTGGTCTCCACCCGCATGGATGAAGGATAATCAAGTTTCCAAAGGCGGTTCTCTTTTGCCTCAATATTATGGCGTCTATGCGAAATATTTGGTAAAATATTTAAAATCCATGGAAGCGTTGGGTTTGCCTTTTGACTATTTGACACCCCAAAATGAGCCTTTGCATCCAGGAAATAATCCAAGTTTATTGATGTTAGCCTCCCAACAAAATGAATTTATTAAAAATCATTTGGGACCGGCATTCAAAAAAGCTGGGGTGAAAACGAAAATCT
>JBDLUL010000039.1:0-11067 GCA_039805345.1 Bacteroidota bacterium
ATCGCCGACGGCGCTGCGCATACCTTTGAATCGATGACGTATCGTACCTTTCGTTATGTGCGTTTGACGGTAAAAACCGAAGCGGAGGCCCTAACTTTGCAGGATTTCAAAAGTGTGTTTACGGGTTTTCCTTTTCAAGCAAAGGCTTCGTTGAAAACGAATAATCCCTTAATCCCTCAACTACTTGATGTCGGCTTCCGCACCGCACGTCTTTGCGCCATGGAAACGTACATGGATTGTCCGTACTACGAGCAATTGCAATACATCGGCGATGCGCGAATTCAAGCGCTTGTGAGTCTTTATTATGCGGGAGATGAGCGATTGGTTCGGCAGGCACTTGATCATATGGATCATTCCCGGATTGCGGAAGGGATCACGCTGAGTCGGTACCCGACGGATTTGCACCAACAAATCCCCACGTTCTCCTTGTGGTACATTGGGATGTTGCATGATTATTTGCGTTATGGAAAAGATCCTGCATTCTTGAAAAACAAATTGGCCGGTATGCGCGGTATTTTGGATTATTTTGCTCGTTTTGAAGGAGCAGACGGAACTTTACAAAATATTCCTTATTGGACTTTCTCGGATTGGGTCAATGCCTGGCCACGGGGAATTGCGCCCGTGGGGCCATCGGGTCGTTCTGCGGTGATTGATTTTCAGTATAGCTGGATTCTCCAAAATGCGGCGGATATAGAGCGCTATTTCGGCTATCCAGAAATGGCGGCTCGTTATGAAGCAAAAGTGAAGGCAATGAAACCTGTATTGAAGTCCTTGTATTGGGATGCTGGTCGGGGCTTATATGCGGATACTGAGGTGCATGATAAATTTTCCCAACACGCAAATTCCCTTGCCATTTTGGCGGGTTTTGACGCTGGCGGGGTGTCAAGCAAGTTGTTGACTGACAAGGATTTAGCACCTGCGTCTATCTACTTTAAATACTACCTTCATTTGGCATTAACCAAAGCGGGAAAAGGAAATGATTACCTGACTTGGTTGGATAAATGGAAAGAAAATATCGACATGGGATTGACCACTTGGGCGGAAACATCAGATATTTCTACCTCGCGTTCAGATTGCCACGCTTGGGGTTCAAGTCCGAACATCGAATTCTTCCGCATCGTCTTAGGGGTGGATTCGGATGCCCCGGCCTTTGCCCAAGTAAAAATCGAACCACATCTTGGCGAGCTCAAAGAAGTGGAAGGTGTGGTGCCTCATCCACAGGGTGAAATTCAAGTGCAATATAAGCCAGGTGCAGCATCAATCACTTTACCGGGAACAGTGAGCGGAAGTTTTGTTTGGCATGGAAAGAAATACCCATTGAAAGCAGGTAAAAATAATTTGACTATCCCTAGGTAGGATAGGATGGTTGGGCCCTTTAGCCTAAGTAGATTTGAAAAAAATAAATTTAGTATGTACAAACACGTATCGTATTTCTGGGATGACGCGAAAGCAGCAGCACTCGCAGGGAATGAAGTTGACCTATTCATCTATCGCTCGAATATTTTAGGAGCGGATTTACGTATTACCAACTACGGTGGCGGAAATACCTCCGTCAAATTGCAGGATAAAGATCCTTTGACAGGCTCTGAAACGGAAGTGATGTGGATCAAAGGTTCCGGTGGCGATATCGGAACATTGAAGAAGTCGGGCTGTGCAGCCTTGTATGTGGACCGTCTACGTTCGTTGACAAATGTCTACCGCGGCTTGGAACATGAAGATGAAATGGTGGAATTGTTTAACCATTGCATCTTTGATTTGGCGTCCAAAGCGCCTTCGATCGATACGCCTTTGCATGGTTTTTTACCTTTCAAACATATTGATCATTTACATCCCGATGCTGCGATTGCGATTGCAGCCTCCAAGGATGGCGAACAAATTACCAAAGAACTTTTCGGCGGTTTAATCGGCTGGGTTGGTTGGCAACGACCAGGCTTCGATTTAGGCTTGCAATTAAAAGCTTGTTTAGATGAAGCGGCTTCACGTGGAGTTCAATTGCGTGGCATCATGTTGGGCTCACATGGTTTATTTACTTGGGGCGATACGTCCTACGAATGCTATGTGAATACCTTGGAAGTCATTGAAAAATGTGCGGAATACATTGAATCGAAAACGACAACGGTTTTTGGTGGAGCACGTATATCATCGTTTTCTTCAGAAGAAAGAGCTGCTAAAGCTGCTGAACTAGCACCCATTTTGCGCGGATTCTGTTCCTCGCACGTTCAAATGGTGGGACATTTCTCTGATGACGAGCGCGTATTGCAATTCATTAATTCGAATGATTTAGATCGTTTGGCACCCCTTGGTACCTCTTGCCCGGATCACTTTTTACGGACGAAAATTTCGCCGTTGGTTTTGGGAACGGATGTTTCGGTGGAAGCATTGACACCTCTTTTTGAGGATTATCGCATCATGTACGGATCGTATTACGATTCTTGCAAACACGCGAATTCTCCCGCGATGCGTGACCCGAATCCGGTTGTTATTTTATACCCGGGTGTAGGGATGTTTACTTTTGCCAAAGACAAACAAACCGCTCGAGTTGCCGCAGAATTTTACACCAATGCCATCAATGTGATGCGAGGTGCGGAGGCGATTTCGTCCTATACTTCTTTACCTCGTCAGGAGGCGTTTGATATCGAATATTGGTTATTAGAAGAAGCAAAACTCCAACGCATGCCGAAGCCAAAAGCACTGTCAGGTCGTGTCGCATTTGTCACAGGATCCGGTGGTGGAATCGGTAAGGCCATTGCCAAAAAAATGGCACAAGAAGGCGCTTGCGTGATTCTAAATGACGTGAATGCAGATCGCTTGTCGGAGGCGAAAGCCGAGTTTATTGGATTGTTTGGCAAGGATGTCGTTTCGACCGTGATTGCCGATGTGACCAATCAGGAATCGATCGAGGCGGCGATGAAGCAAGCCTGTCTAGATTTTGGTGGGGTGGATTTGATTGTGAATAATGCAGGGATATCTATTTCGAAAGGGATATTGGAACATACGCAGGCCGACTGGGATAAATTATATGATATTTTAGTGAAGGGCCAATATTTGGTTTCGCAAGCGGCGATTGCTGTGATGCGCAAGCAGGGATTGGGTGGCGATATTGTGAATATTGTGTCGAAGAATGCTTTTGTTGCGGGACCCAATAACGTGGGTTACGGAAGTGCGAAAGCAGCACAAGCGCACATGACACGCTTATTAGCCGCTGAATTAGGGCCTGATCATATCCGCGTGAACACGGTGAACCCGGATGCGGTCATCGCTGATTCGAATATCTGGGCAGGTGGATGGGCTGAAGGTCGCGCCAAAGCCTATGGCATCACGGTGGCTGAGTTACCCGCGTATTACGCGAAACGTACCCTGTTAAATGAATCTATTTTGCCGGATGACATTGCCAATGCATGTTTTGCATTCGTGGGTGGCTTATTGAATAAGTCGACTGGAAATGCCTTGAACGTAGATGGTGGTGTGGCCGCAGGATTTTTAAGATAATGATGATGAATATTTCGAACCATAATGACGCTTTATTAGCACAGCACAATCGCCGATTGGATTTCTTGAAATCCGAGGTGAATTTGCCTGCCGGCATTTTACAGAAATTAAAAGATTTTCAAATCGCGATTCCTTCTTGGGCCTTGGGTACCGGGGGAACTCGTTTCGGTCGGTTCTCCGGCGGAGGCGAACCGCGTAATTTAGAAGAGAAAATAGCAGATGTGGGTTTACTTCACGCGCTGAATCAATCATCTGGGGCGATTTCCTTGCATATTCCTTGGGATATTCCAACGGACCCAGCGGCGATACGTTCGCTAGCGGCTCAACACGGTTTGGCCTTTGATGCTGTGAATTCAAATACGTTTCAGGATCAAGCAGATCAGGCGCATTCGTATAAGTTTGGTTCTTTACAGCATGTTTCTGCGGCTACTCGGAAACAGGCAATTGATCATAACATTGAAGTGATAAAGCATGGGGTGGAGCTTGGTTCAAAAGCTTTAACAGTTTGGTTATCAGATGGTTCTTGTTTTCCGGGCCAGTTGAACTTCCGTCACGCCTATGAGCGCACGGTGGATAGTTTACGGGAGATTTATGCGGCATTACCTGCCGACTGGTCTTTGTATTTGGAATACAAGGCTTATGAACCCAACTTCTATTCGACAACGGTAGGTGATTGGGGTGCTTCCTATTCTATGGTCAATAAATTAGGACCTCAGGCGAAGACTTTGGTGGATTTAGGACATCATTTGCCGAATGCCAACATTGAGCAAATCGTCTCCATTCTCTTGATGGAAGGCAAATTGGGCGGTTTCCATTTCAACGATTCGAAATACGGGGATGATGATTTGACAGCGGGTTCGATCAAACCCTATCAATTGTTCTTGATTTTCAATGAGTTAGTTGATGGAATGGATGCGAAAGGAATGAATCATGCCAAAGATTTGGGTTGGATGATTGATGCCTCACATAATGTAAAGGATCCTTTAGAAGATTTATTGCAATCCGTGGAAGCCATTCAAATCGCCTATGCACAAGCATTATTAGTAGATCGTGCCGCTTTGGAAGCTGCAAGAGAGGCTAATGATGTGGTGCGTTGCCAAGAGATTTTGCAGGCCGTATTCCGTACGGATGTGCGCGCTTTGGTTGCACAAGCACGTTTGGAATTAGGGGGCGCTTTAGATCCGATTGCCTTGTTCCGTCAGCAAAAAATGCGCGATCAATTAATCAAGGCACGTGGTGCGAAAACGGTCGCGACGGGTTTGTAAGTTATGAGCGTAAAAACACCTGTAATCGCTGTATTTGATATTGGGAAGACGAATAAAAAGGTCTTTCTGTGGAATACTGCGTTTGAGATTGTGTTTGAAAAAAAGCAGACATTTGATGAGATTGTCGATGAGGACGGTTTTGCCTGTGAAGATTTGGCATCGCTTCAGCAGTGGATTGTGTCGACTTTTACAGAGTTATGCCAAATGCCTGAATTCGACCTGATTGGTTTGAATTTTTCCGCCTATGGTGCTTCGTTTGTTTATGTCGATCGGATGGGGGAGCCTGTCGCACTGCTGTATAATTATTTAAAACCTGTTTCAACGCCTTTTCCCTATGATGATTTTGGTGGGGAGGCGGAATTTGCACGTAAGACGGCATCGCCTATTTTAGGAAATTTAAATTCCGGTTTGCAGGTGTATGAAAGCATGCATCGTTTTTTCTGGCCGGAAGTCTTTAAGGCCCTGCATTTTCCGAATTATTTGGCTTCTCTTTTCACGGGGCGGTTCTTATCCGATATTACGTCGATTGGGTGTCATACGGCACTTTGGGATTTTGATTTAAGGCAATATCATCCTTGGGTGGCTAGGATTCAGGATCGTTTAGCAACTATTTTTAATGAAGCTAGCTTAGAAATTGATGGAATCAATTACGGCATAGGTCTACATGATTCCTCTGCGGCCTTGGTTCCTTATTTGCGGTCGGTTGATGAGGAGTTTATTTTGTTATCGACGGGAACCTGGTGCATCGCCATGCATCCTTTCAATGAATCACCCTTGACGGCGGAACAGTTATCTGATGATGTCTTGTGTTATTTACAGCCCAATGGGAAACCCGTGAAAGCCTCTCGTTTATTTGGAGGTCATTTTCATGAAGAACAAGTGGCTCGCATGGAAAAGCATTTTGGCGGTTCCTACAAGGATTTGCGATTTTCGGAGCGTGTTTTTTCCCTGGAGGCATTAAGTTCATCTGTTTTTGAATGTGCTTTTGCCACGCGCGATTTGAATGATTTTACGGATTTGGCTTCCGCGTATGATCAATTCATGGTAGATTTGGTCGGCCAACAAATCTTTAGTTTGAACTTGTTGCTGAAAGATGCACCGGTCAAACAATTGCTTGTTGACGGCGGTTTTAGTAAAAACGAATGGTACATGCGCTTGTTGGCGCGTGCCTTTCCTTCACTTGACGTTTATGCTGCTGAAGTAGCCCAAGCCAGTGCTTTAGGTGCTGCTTTGATGGTTTATGCGGGGGAAATCCCCAAGAATTTAATTAAATTTCAACGATATTAGGATGCGTGTTGCCCTGTTTGTTCCTTGTTACATTGACCAATTCTACCCGCAAGTTGCGGTGGCGAGTTTGGAATTGTTGGAGAAACTCGGTTGCGAAGTCATCGTTCCCCTAGATCAAACCTGTTGCGGCCAGCCGATGGCCAATTCGGGTTTTGCCTCTTCAACCGCGGGTTGTGATACGAATTTTACCAATAATTTTGAAGGATTTGATTACATCGTGGGTCCATCGGGATCTTGCGTTTTGCATTTGAAGGAGCATCATCCATCCGAGAAAATCCGAAATTCGGTTTATGAGATTTGTGAATTTTTGACGGATGTTTTGAAGGTAACTTCCTTGCCTGCTAAATTTCCACACCGTGTCGGATTGCACCAAAGTTGCCATGGGCAACGCGGTTTACGTTTAAGTTCGATGTCGGAACGCAATGAAAAACCCTTTTCGAAATTACAGGATTTACTAGCGCTTGTACAGGGTGTTGAAGTTGTGTTGCCTGCACGTGAAGATGAATGTTGCGGTTTTGGGGGAACATTTTGTGTAACAGAAGAAGCCGTATCGGTGAAAATGGGGCAAGATCGAATTCAAGAACATGCGGCTAATGCTGTCGAATATATTATCGGGGCAGATACTTCGTGCTTGATGCATATGGAAGGGATATTGCGCCGACAAGGTTCTAAGGTTCAAGTGAAACACATTGTAGAAATATTGAATCATGGGTAATCACGCGGAGGCTTCGGAGAAATTTATTGCGGATGCTGAGCGGACTGATTGGCATGATGAGACCTTGTGGTTTGTGCGGGAGAAACGCGATAAGGCCTCTCAAGTTTTGCCGGAATGGGAAGCATTGCGCGATCATGCCTCACAAATCAAAGATCATACCTTAGCAAATTTAAGTGACTACCTAATTGCTTTTGAGGCGAAAGCTCAGGCGAATGGAATCAAAGTCCATTGGGCAGCGGATGCTGTGGAGCATAATGCGATTGTGCATGGCATCATTGCAGCACAAGGTTCGAAAGTCCTTGTCAAAAGTAAATCCATGTTGACCGAGGAGTGCCACCTCAATGATTATTTAGCTACTAAAGGCATTGAAGTCGTAGATACCGATTTAGGAGAACGCATTGTACAATTTCGTAATGAGGCACCTAGCCACATCGTGTTGCCTGCGATTCACTTGAAGAAAGAGGATGTAGGGGAGACTTTTCACCAGCATTTAGGAACTCCCAAAGGAAATAAGGATCCGCAGTTTTTGACGGAAGCGGCACGGCAGCATCTGCGCGGGCATTTTTTGGCTTCTGAAGTTGCGATAACTGGCGTGAATTTTGCAGTGGCTGAGACAGGCGAATTTGTGGTTTGTACGAATGAAGGGAATGCGGATATGGGTGCACATTTGGCCAAGGTTCATATTGCCTGCATGGGAATTGAAAAGATTATACCCAAAAGAGAAGATCTTGCGGTCTTTTTAAGACTGCTCGCGCGCAGTGCGACGGGCCAATTAATTACGACGTATTCGTCACATTTTCACAAGCCTCGTGAAGGGCAGGAGATGCACATTGTCTTATTGGATAATGGTCGGACACGTCAGCTTGCCGACCCGAAATACAAGAATTCCTTGAAATGCATTCGTTGTGCGGCTTGTTTTAATACGTGTCCGGTATATCGTAGGAGTGGGGGACATAGTTATCACCAGCCGGTTGCAGGGCCGATAGGTTCTATTTTAGCCCCTAATATTGACAAAAAAGCTAATGCCGATTTACCTTTTGCCTCGACGCTTTGCGGCTCTTGTTCGAATGTTTGTCCGGTGAAGATTAATATCCATGAGCAATTGTGGTTTTGGCGACAAGATTTGATGGAGGCGGGTTTAGCACCTGTTTCTAAGTCGATTGGGATGAAATTGATGGCCTTTGTTTTATCAAATCCGGTGATTTATCGGATGGGAGGGTCGCTGATGCGCAGATTTTCGGGCGTGCTAAATTCAAGATTTAATCCTTGGTACAAACAGCGGGAAATGCCGGTGGCGCCCAAAGAGAGTTTTCAAGCATGGTATAAAAAACGATGAGCTCAAGAAATCAAATTTTAGCAAAAATAGGATCGCAAGAAGCGGTCAAACATCCGGGGACTTTCGTAGGTGCTTCGGAGGATTTTGATTTTCGCGCATCATTAGATGTAGTCGGAGCACGCGTTGTATCACCTGAAGAATTAGAAAAAACCTTTCCGGGTCGGCGGCGCTATGACTCGACCTTGGATGGATTGAGTTTAGCGGAAGTGGAGGTACTGGAGATTGATGGAGAATTTGGCGTGGCAGAGAATGGTGCAATTTGGTTGTCGGAAGACGCATTGCCACATCGGGTGGCTCCTTTTATTTGCCAACATTTAGTGATTCATGTTTCCGAGATTGTACCTACGATGCATGCGGCATATGCACGTTTGGGTGAAGTGAAATCGGGATTTGGTTTGTTTTTAGCGGGTCCATCGAAGACCGCAGATATTGAACAATCGCTCGTGATTGGTGCGCACGGCGCACGTAGTTTAACCGTTGTCATCAGAAGTTGATCGCTGCCGGGGTCGTAGACTCCCCGGCAGCGTCAACTTTTTCGAAGCGAAAGATACCCCTTTATTCATTCAGGAACTTGATTATTTTCATTGAAAGCTGATAATTTGGCTTGTTTTGCAGTACTTTGAGGGTGGTTTGGGGTGACGCTGCCGGGGTCTGCGACCCCGGCAGCGTCTATCAGAAAAATTCCCTATATTAGGGTCGAAAAACCTATTCAAACTATGTCTGTTTCAAGAAGAAAATTCCTGGGCCAATCTGTCCTTTCCTTAGCAGCTTTCAGCATTGTACCCCGCCATGTGCTTGGTAAAGGCTTTATTGCGCCTTCAGACCAACTTACCAAAGCGATCATCGGTACCGGCGGCATGGGCCGCGGGCATATTCCATACGCAGGAACAAGAGTCGTTGCGTTATGTGATGTCGATAAGAAAAACCTACAACTTGGCTTAGACAAAGTGGAGAAAGGCGTGAAAGCCTTCTCCGACTACCGTGAAATGATCCAACTTCCCGAAGTGGATATTGTTCACGTAGCCACTCCACCACATTGGCATGGCATTATGGCCGCAGATGCCGCACGCGCAGGCAAAGATGTTTGGTGCGAAAAACCCATGACCCGGACAATCGGAGAGGGGCAAAAACTAAAGGAGGCGATCCAACAACACGGTCGGATATTTCGCCTTAACACCTGGTTTAGATTTGAAGGGAACTTTTATGGACTCAATTGCCCGGTGAAGCCCATGAAGAAATTAGTGGATTCGGGACTTTTAGGATGGCCATTGAAATTTACCGTAAGCAAACACACCGGTTTCGATTGGAAATTCTATTGGGTAGGTAAAACAGATTTGACGCCTCAACCTGTACCTCCTGAGTTGGATTACGACGCTTGGCTCGGACCAGCACCCTATAAACCTTACAACGTTCACCGTACACATCAAACCTTCCGCGGTTATTGGGATTACGATGGAGGCGCTTTGGGTGATATGGGTCAACATTACATGGATCCGATTCAATACATGCTGGGCAAAGACAATGAAAGCCCAGTTTACGTCGAAGTGGATGCCCCCATACAAGATAAGGATGCGGTCGGAATCTTCAATCGCATTACCTATACCTATGCGGATGGATGCCAAATCGTCTTGGACGGTGAAGCCAAGGACGAGAAAGTTGCCTATATTGAAGGTCCCAAAGGAAAATTGTTCCGCAATTTTAAATCGGATATTCCGGATTTGGAACGCAAACTGGCCGAGTTTCCCGAGCCACCAGCCCAACAAATGGATTTTGTGGATTCGGTGAAAAACCGGACACAATTTGCTTTGAATGAAGAAAACGGTCATCGTTCATGTACACTCATTAACATGGGTTTAATCGCGATGCGTTTACATCGCAACTTGAAATTTGACCCCATTAAACAAGAATTCATCGGTGATCCAGAGGCAAACAGCCTGATTAATCAGCCGATGCGTGCACCTTATATCCTTTAATGCTCATGAGATATTTATTCATACTTTTCATCAGTTTGCAGGCGTTCGCACAAAGCACCCGTGAACAACAATTGAATTTTCGCACGCAAGGAGCAAGTTCCGCGTTAAAAGCAGCTGCGCATGCGAGCAAAGGCCTCTACGAACCTACGCAAGCAACAGAAGCCTTTATTTTGGCGAATGCCAAAAACATCACAGAATTAAAAGCATTTTTGAGAGCCGATTTATCGGAAGCGACACAATGCCAACTCATAGGTCTGATTGCCAAACAAGATGAAAGCATCTTGCTAGCTCAATATCCAAAAGCGAAACCACAAGTAACCGCTTTTATTTTGAAACAATTATTAGCTAAACCGCGAATAAACATCACATTGAAGTCCTGGGATGCTCCACATCAAAAAGCCTTCATCTCGGCAGTTGGGACCTATAAAGCAGCTTGGGCTTTACCACTAATTCAAAATTCTAAATTTAAAACAGAACAAATCATCGCGCAACTTCAAGTGCAAGGTGCGAAGGGTTTACCAGCTGTTTGGGACTTGTTGAAATCCAACCAAGTGGACGCTCAAAAAATCGCAGATTTCAGCATGACACTTGCGGCAAATTCATTTTTGAAAACGCAATTGGCCTTGTATGATCAAGCTAGCACCGCACAAAAAACAGTTCTATTGACTTACGGAAGCGGCCGAAAATGGCCTGAAGTAAAATCCTTGGTTTGGCGAGCGGTGCAATCGAATCATCCCGAAAGAGCTGCTGGTTTTGAGGCATTAACATTTTGGGTTGAATTGAAAGATTTTGATCTGATTGCGGAGAAATTATCCATGGCTCAATTGCCCCATGAAATCAAAGCCCTGCAAAATTGCATGGCCCAACTCATTAAACAGGACGGGACACGCAATAGTAAAATCACTGCTTTTGCCACCGCGGCTAGTCAAAAGTCGAATTGGGTACCCTTTGTTCAAGAAGTGTCGAATTTGGGTTGGTTGTTTACCTTGGCAAATCAAAATG
>JBDLUL010000040.1:0-2653 GCA_039805345.1 Bacteroidota bacterium
CCCGCTCCTACTACGATTACATCATATGAATTCTGCATCATCTTAATTTATGTTTCACGTGGAACACGTATTATCTTTTTGCCAAATAATAATTTTCCTTACTTGTCATTAATTCTTTGTCAGCCTTCGCCTTATCCTTGTAACCACACAAATGTAGCAACCCATGCACCATGACGCGCTGCAATTCGCTGCTTTCTGTTCCGAATTTTGCCGCGTTTTCAAGGATGCGGTCATAGGAAATAAAGATATCCCCTTCGATGATTTTGGCGTTGTCCGAATTATCAAATGTCACAATGTCGGTAAAGGTGTCGTGCTGTAAATAACTCTGGTTGATCTCCAATAAATAGTTGTCGGAGCAAAACACATAATTCAACTCGCCAATCTTTTTTTGTTCTTCTTTCGCAACCGCTTGTAGCCATTGCTTGTGCTTGATTTTGTCTTGCAGCTTAAAAGAAACATCTTCTGTGTGGAAACTGATCATTTTCGTTTATTAAACCGCGAATTTACGAAAAAGCATCCTCGAAATGCTCTATTTTAACAGCTTGTGGAAAAAAAGTAATGGAAATGGAGTCAAACTGTATTTCTCCGTGCCATTTTTCTTCTAATTGGAAGCTTTCTGCGGCATGGTGATAGCGCCTGATCTTGCCCTTCCCTATTTGTTCCTCGGGTTCTCCGTAGCGCATCGACCGCTTTGATTTAATTTCAATGAAGTATAATCGTTGGCTTTTTTGCGCCACGATATCTACCTCTGCCTGCCCGCTTCGGTAATTTTTATCTCGTATGTAATACCCTCTTTTGCGCAAATAATCAGTTGCCAAGTATTCTGCTTTTTTTCCAAGTCTTAAATGTTTCGCCATTCTTGTATATTTGCCTTCCCAAAAGAACAAGTTTCTTGCGGCCCCACATAACAGTAACTTGATAATCTCCATGCCGAATAAAAATGTCCAATTTGTTGATTTGGGTCTTGTGCCCTACAAGGAGACTTGGGACTTACAAGAGGCTTTGATGGCGCATACGGCATCGATTAAATTGGGGAATCGCAATGTAGTCGCAGAGGATGTGAACATTACGCCAAACTTTCTTTTGTTTTGCGAACACCCACACGTATACACCCTCGGAAAAAGCGGAGATGAATCTCATTTACTTATGCAAGAGTCGTTCTTGCATACCATCGGTGCAAGCTTTTTCAAGATTAATCGCGGTGGCGACATTACCTATCATGGGCCAGGCCAGTTAGTTGGCTACCCCATTTTTGACTTAGAAAATTTCTTTACCGATATCCATTTGTATCTCCGCATGTTGGAGGAAGCAATCATACGCACTTGTGCACATTATGGCTTAATTGCTGGGCGCATCGAAGGTCTGACGGGCGTTTGGATTGATCCAGAATCCGATAATCCGCGTAAAATTTGTGCCTTTGGAGTGAAAGCTTCTCGGTGGATTAGTATGCATGGGTTTGCTTTAAATGTTAACACGGATCTCTCCTACTTTGGGCACATCGTTCCTTGCGGCATTGCCACAAAGGGCGTAACATCCTTGCAACAAGAGCTTGGTCGCGAAGTCGATTTAGCCGAAGTTAAGCAACGTGTATTGGCCAACCTGCAGGAGCTTTTCCAATTCAATCCCGAACATGTTTCACGTGAAACATTGCCTAAGCCCGAAATAAATGAACTTTAAAAACACGCTATTTCTTGATATTGAAACCGTGTCAGGAGAATCCGATTTTTCCCGAATATCTGTACGGATGCAAGAATTCTGGCTAAAAAAAGCGAAGAATTTATACAATGTTGATGCGTTAAGCCTGGAGGATCTGTATGCCGAACGCGCCGCATTGTTTGCCGAATTTGGTCGCGTAATCGTAATTGGCATGGGATTTTTGTATGTGAATAAGGACCAGCAGCTTAGCTTAAAAGTGAAGACGATTGCGCATCATGATGAAAAAGAGCTTCTCAAGGAGTTTTCCGCATTCATCAATAAGACCTATAAGTCAAAGGAGCTAACCCTCGTTGCGCACAACGGCAGGGAATTTGATTTTCCGTATTTGTGTAGAAGAATGTTGGCAAATAATCTTGAAATCCCTAAAGCATTGCAAGTTCAAGGTAAAAAACCATGGGAAATCATTCACCAGGATACGATGGAAATGTGGCGTTTTGGCGACCGAAAAAATTATACCTCGCTCGAGTTATTAGCCGAAATGATGGGAATTGATGGAGCTAAATCAGATCTTTCGGGGGATCAAGTACACGATGTGTATTACAAGGAGGACAATTTAGGCCGCATTGAAGCCTATTGCATGGAGGATGTGATTGTAGTGGCCCAACTCTATTTGCGGTTTCATTTCATGAACCTCGTTGAGCCACACAACATACAAAAACTATAGTATTTTGGCTGGATTTCCGAAAGCGCGCTTGCTTGCAGGAATATTTTCTATCACAACAGAGCCAGCACCAATGGTTGCCCCCTTTCCTATTTTGATACTTCCAACGATGGTTGAGTGAATTCCAACAAATGCATTTTTGTCGATTTGGGCTTCTTTCCCGATGACAGATCCAGCCCCAATTTGGCTAAATTCTTCAATGCTTGCGCCTGTTTCAATGATTGATCCTGGACCTACAATAACGTGATCTGCGATTTTTGTTTCAGCTCCAACGAC
>JBDLUL010000041.1:0-2854 GCA_039805345.1 Bacteroidota bacterium
ATTCCATTTGATTATGATTTTCATTTCTTAAGTCGCTATAAGTCTTTATTAGAAATTGATATTAAGGAACAAATGGCGCACAATTTGGCATCTTCAGATTTGACAACTGAAATTGAAGAAGCCTGGGAAACAGGAAAAGATTTTGCTTTTGAAACTAATTTCGATAATGAACCGATGTTTTGGCCCGACCAATTTAAAGCCAGAGGGTATGAGCTTTTTTTGATTTTTATTTGTTTGGAGTCAATAGACTTAGCGAATAAAAGGGTGGCCATTAGGGTAGAAAATGGAGGACATTTTGTCCCTAATTTTGAAGTGGAGCGAAGGTATAATGCAGGATTTAAGAATTTGAATAAGTTTTATTCTCAATTTGATTTTGTAGATATATTGGAGGGTTCAGCTCATGGAAAAATGCCTAGGCACATTTCATCGATTGAAAATGGTAAAGTTGTCTTTTCCACTTTGGAATGTACCTATCTTCAAAAGCTTATTCCTAAATTAATCATTACCTAGACCTTATTAACTATCGACTTTGCAAAGTGTGAATTTCCCCAGTTAGCCACTTCCTGCAAAACGGGCATCAGGCTCAGTCCTGCAGCTGTTAATTTATATTCGACACGCGGGGCTACTTCCATAAATTCCATTCGTTCAATCAAACCTAAGCTTTCTAATTCTTTTAATTCAGCAGATAAAACTTTGTTGGAAATGGCTGGCATGAATTGGTTTAACTTGCCAAATCGAATCGTTTTATCTCCAATACAATTTAAAATAATAGGTTTCCATTTTCCACCAATAATGGACATGGTTCGGGTGACAGGGCACTGAAGGGGATTATCAATGAATCGCATAAACTGGTTACTTGAAGGTTACTAGAAACTGAAATATGGTTACAAATGTATACTATAATTCTGTAGCTTTGGAAAAAAGATACAACATGAAAAAACTATTCACCTTCTTCGCCATCCTTGCCATGGCAACGGGCTTACATGCTCAAACCTCGAATCCTAACCTAGTGAAAGACTGGGAGCGCGCACGTGCTTATACAAAGGAATATTTGGATGCGATGCCAGAATCTGGATATGCGTTAAAGCCAACGAAAGAAATGCGTTCATTTGCAGGCCAAATGTTACACTTGAGTGATGCGATTTACGGGATCGTCGGTACTGCGACGGATGTTGCACCTACAGCAAAAGATTTAGAAAAATCGAATGATGTGGCTAAAGCCAGCGTAACAGAAAAAGTATTAGCAGCCTATGATTTTGCGATCAATGCGATTAAAAATGCACCGGATGCAAAGTTAGGAGAGTCGATTAAATTATTTGGGCGCTTCGATGTAACGCGTGGCCAAGCGATCGATAAAGCATTTGAACACCAAACACACCACCGCGGTCAAGCAACTGTTTATATTCGCTTAGCGGGGGCAACTCCTCCAGCAGAGAAGTTATTTTAATGATGAGAAAAAAACTTTTATGGGGGCTAGCAATGGTTTTTCTAGCCTCATTTACTTCTTTTGCGCAGCGCAAAGAAGTAATTTATGTGAATGCAAATGTGGGTAAGGATGATGCGATTGGTTCAAAAGACGCTCCTCTAAAATCGCTGCCGGAAGCGGCACGTCGCGTTAATAAGCTTCAAGGGAAGGGGTCTATATCCGTGATCGTGGCTGATGGTACCTATGGATTAGGAGAAACGGCTGAATTTAACCCAAAGCAATGGCAATTTTCTTCGGAGGAACGCTTGGAAATTCGAGCAAAAGTATTGCCTGATAGTGCTATTTGGCAGCCAAGCAGTATGCCTATCCTCGTTTCTACGATGCCTTTCAACGTGGAGAAAAGCAAAGAAGGTGCGGTCACAGGGGGCTCCAACTACGGTATTTTAATAGCCACAAGTCATGTGACTTTGCAAGGGCTTCGAATTTTAGGTGAACCGGTGCACGAAAAGCCCAAGGCTGGGGTGCTAATCCGGAACTATCCGATCGTCTGGGATGGAAAGGGTTTAAGCGATTTACGGGTTACGCAATGCTTATTCTTGGGGAACCAATTTGCGCTCCCAAATCACTTGGGAATTTTAGCCAATGGCGCCCAATTAGAAGTGGATCACTGCGTGTTTTATGGCGTTAAGGATGCCGTGGTCATGTGGAATGAACCCTCCACAAAATCAAGCCTACATCACAACCTGATTTTGAATAGTTATGGCGCAGCTGTTTGGACTTGGTCCACAACTCCTGATTTTAAATTTTATAACAATGTGATCAGTGGGATTAACGTTTTGTGGGTTTTAGAAAAGGATGCAAAAAATGCTTATCACATTCAGAATTCAATGCTTATTGGCTACAATGACTTGGTCAATCAAGGCGGAGGCCCCCAGGATTTCGGAACTCCTGCCGACCCGAAAAAATTGGTCTATGAGTCTGATTTTGTCATTCAAAAAACGGGCAGTTTAGCCATTGAGGAAGATCAAACTAGTCGTTACTATTTACAAGTAAAACCTGGAACGTTGGGTGCCCATTACGGCGCAGGGTTATTTTATAAATCATCACATGAGAAATAAGGTTTTTATTGCATGCATGTTATTGTGTGCTTTGCCAAACTATGCCCAACAATTCACTTGGGGAAATCAGGAATACAAAGCCATTAATTCTGTCGCTAAAGTTGTTGAAATGGATGGAGCAATGGTATTAGAGGTCACGAGAGACTTGGTTAAATCTCCCTTTGATATCAATAACATTGAGAATTCGGTCGATGGGCCCACCTTTGTTAAGTTAGCAAATACCGATATCGAAAATGCTACGATCGAAGTGAAGATGTTGAGTAAGATTCAATCGAATTCACCGTTTCCACAAGCTCGTGGATTTATCGGT
>JBDLUL010000042.1:0-10173 GCA_039805345.1 Bacteroidota bacterium
CAGTTGATTTGTCGGCCATGCCTTATTATACCTTTAAAATTGGTTCCATGGCAGGATTTGATGATGTAATCATTTCGAATACGGGTTATACAGGAGCTGGTGGATTTGAAATTTATGTGAAGAACGAAAACGCCTTGGCGATGTGGAACGCGATTTTTGCGGCCGGAGCATCGGAGGGTATTCAGCCGATTGGCTTAGGTGCGCGTGATACATTACGTACCGAAAAAGGCTATTGTTTATATGGCCATGATATTGATGACACGACTTCCCCAATTGAGGCAGGCTTAGGTTGGATTACATCCTTCAATAAAGATTTCATTATGAAAGACCACCATGCAGCGATTAAGGCGGCGGGTCCTTCGAAGAAATTAGTAGGCTTTGAGATGATTGATCGTGGGATTCCTCGCCAACATTATCCTATTTTGAATGCGGCGGGTGTGGTGATTGGCGAAGTTACGTCAGGTACGCAGTCGCCTACACTCTCGAAAGGTATTGGGATGGGTTATGTGTCTACGGCTCATACAGGTTCAGAGATTTTCATTTCAATTCGAGAGAAGGCTTTGAAGGCTGAAATCGTAAAAATGCCCTTTTTGTAACATGCAGAAAATAGACGTTTGTTTATCGCCTGATTTAATTCACCTCTATGACTTAGCAGAGAAAGCGGTCGTAGTTGTGGATATTTTTCGTGCTACATCGTGCATGGTAACTGCTTTCGCGCATGGCGCTGTTGAAATTATCCCTGTAGAAGATGTGGATGTTTGTGCAGGACATCGGGAACAAGGATATTTGATTTCGGCGGAACGCAATGGGGTTACTCCAGCGGGTTTTGATTTTGATAATTCGCCTTTTTCCTATCAGGTAGATCGCGTAAAAGGCGCTAAAATATGTGTCACCACCACGAATGGAACTGTTGCCTTGCGCCGGTCGGTTCAGGCAGAAAAGGTTTATGTGGGAGCATTTTTAAATATTTCCTCTGTTGTTCGGGCTTTAAAAGCTTGGCAGGGAGATGCAATCGTCGTTTGTGCGGGTTGGAAAGGGAAGCCCAACTTGGAAGACACCTTGTTCGCAGGAGCAGTCATTGATGAATTAGCTGGGCAATATACCGTCGCGGATGACGCAGCTTTAATGGCTTGGAAACAATACAATTTGGCGTCGAGTGACTTAATTACAGCCGTGAAGCATTCATCCCATGTGAATCGCTTATTGGGGTTAGGGATTGAAAAAGACATTACTTTTTGTTTGGAGCGGGATCGTTATGACGTGTTGCCGCACCTGCAAGGAGATAAATTAGTACGATGAAATTATATAGCACCCAACACGAAAGTGCCGATGTAGATTTGCAGGAAGCGATTTTTAGGGGCTTGCCGCCGGATAACGGTCTGTACATGCCCTATGAAATTCCAGCCATGCCGGCATCTTTTTTCGAATCAATTCACATGCTTTCTTTGCCAGAAATTGCAAAGGCTGTGTGCAAAAATCTGTTGAGCGACGATTTAACGGATTCAGAAATTGATGGAATCATTGATTCCTCGATGACCTTTGAGGCACCGGTTGTTTCCCTAGAAGAAAATGTAGGGGTGCTGGAATTGTTCCATGGCCCTTCCATGGCATTTAAGGATTTTGGTGCGCGTTTTATGGCGGCGATCATGTCGCATTATTTGGTTAAAGCCAAAAGAGAAATACGCATTTTAGTGGCGACTTCTGGTGATACAGGAGGTGCGGTTGCCCAAGGATTTTACAATACCCCCGGGATTTCGGTGACGATTTTATACCCTACGGGGAAGGTTTCAGATATCCAGGAGAAGCAATTGACGACTTTAGGTGGCAATGTGACTGCCTTGGAAATTGATGGGACTTTTGATGATTGCCAACGCTTAGTCAAGCAGGCCTTTTTGGATGAAGAATTACGATCGGCGTTTAATTTAGCCTCTGCGAATTCCATTAACATCGCGCGTCTGATCCCGCAATCCTTTTATTATTTCGCGGCCTATGCGGCTTTGCGGAAACAAGGAATAACGAAACCCGTTGTATTTAGTGTGCCATCGGGGAACTTTGGAAATTTAAGCGCGGGATTAATGGCCTACCAAATGGGTTTGCCTATTCAGGCTTTCGTTGCGGCATGTAATGCAAATCATCCGGTACCTGATTATTTAGCAACGGGAAATTATCATCCCAAGCCATCTGTTGAAACCATTTCAAATGCCATGGACGTAGGTGCACCTTCCAATTTTATTCGGATGCGCTTATTGGCCGGCGATGAGATTGAGCAGGTACGAAAAATCGTCAAGGGTTATGATACAAGCGACGAAAAGACCAAGGAAATTATGTTGGACGTGTACCAACGAACCGGCTATGTTATGTGCCCACATACCGCAGTTGCTTATGACGGTTTAACACAATATGCCGTGGGAAATCTAGGGGATTACTATGGAGTATTGTTGTCTACGGCGCATTATGCGAAATTCTTGCCAACGGTCGAAGCGACATTAGGAACGAAAGTTGATGTACCTGAACGCTTAGCTGCCTTATTAGACAAACAAAAAAAATCCATTCCCATGGGAACGGATTTTGAGGGTTTTAAAAAATATCTATTGAAATAAAAAAAGGCCAACAATTCGTTGGCCTTTTTCATTATAGCAATGCCTTGAATTTATCTTGATCGATAAATGCTTGCGCTAATACTAATAATACAACAACGGCTCCAACGCCTACTCCTCCCGCAATGTAGATTTCAAATAATAGGATGTTCACCGCGATTGGTCCTAAGATTAGGACTGCTTTGGCGCGATGTGCAGGGAATAAAATCAATAATCCTCCGATTACCTCCAACACTTTGATCACTGTCATATAGCCTGATCCTCCGAACAAGACCATAAAGTCTAAAGGCTTGCCAGTCATTGCTGGGTCTGGCACAAAATGAAAGAAAAAGTTCAATCCGCCAAAAAGAAATAAGAAGGCGAGTAATGCTGCGGGTACGTGTTTAAGTAGTTTCATTTGTGCAAGTTTTTTGGTTTAACGTTTCGAATTAAAGACAATCTTTTTAGAATTCCAATTTATTTAATGCTTCCCAAATAGGCTGTTTCCCCCTCACCATTTGCTTTTAGCGTATAAAGCCACAGGTTTTTTTGCATCATGCTGGTTAGTTGGAGCGAGTTGATGTGTACCACCCGTGGTCTATTTGCCTGATCACGAACAAATGAAACGAGGTACGTCGAATCGGGGTTTGTGGTGAATTGGATGGCCAGCCAGCGTTGATCCTCAGGGGATTTTTTTTCGGGTATTGTGTTTATTTGCAAGCTAATTTGGCCGTTTCTGTTTTCGATGGAATAGGCATTAAGAGCTTTATATTCCGCCGGAATTGCAGGTTTGCACGGGAGCAAGTCCGTCGAATCAACTTGGAAATAATTGGCGTGCATCAGCGAGCTAATTTGATTTGAGGACGCTGGATAACTTAATAGGCTTGCCTGCTGGTGAGCATTTGTTATGTCGGCTCGTAGGCGGTTGTGAAAAGCATCTTGTCCTTTGGTAAAATAATAATAGGAACCGGTGAAGTATAGGCAAGACGCAAATACGATGAGCTTACGACGTACGCTAGATTTATTGAAAAGTGGTATGCCTAAAAGATAGGTCCCGATGAGGGCAAAAGTCGCATAGCTATGAAACCGTTCCGATAAGATAAGGGTTGAAATGGTGTTTCCTTGGCTCCGACCGACGCATATCATCGCCCCTGTTGCGAGTACTTGCAGCCAAAGGATGATGGGCATTTCCAAGTGTTTATTTTTTCGAACAAAAAGGAAGCTCAGAAAAAGCAATAAAGCTCCCCAAAGCGCGTTGATTGGAATTTTGAAACTGTCGGAAACGGGCCATGCGGTATTTCCTAAAAATGTCAACAGCGCTACGGGCGCTTGAAACAAGCTATTTAATATCGAATGAGATTCTCCAGTTTGGGGATGCTGTGCAAGGAAATACGCAAATACAGACAATCCCAGGATGGCCATAGACAACATGACCTTTCTTAACGGATGTTTTGTTAGGTACATGTACATGGCCAAAATGGGCAACATCGCCCAGCCTTCCGTGGAAACCAATGGGTAAAAGGCAACGGTAAAAAGAAGTGTCTTTGTGTGTTTACGCGTGGCTATTGCGTAGGCGATAAAGCTTAGAAATAACAATGATCCCGAATGCTGTAAGACCCCAATTAATTGATAGTTATCGATGCTTGCAGCAGGGGCAAATAGGATACATAAGATTCCCAACAAATGCCAGTTCCCGTTTTTTTGAATCTTGAGATACTTGAAAAACAGGAAAGTGGTTCCTCCCAACAAAACCAAGTTCGCAAGTAGAATGGTGTACTTAATCTGAAAGCTGCCGAACAACCAATAGCTTAGCAAGGCAAATACTTTTCCAAAAAATAATAGATGTATTTGGTTGTGTGGTTTGAAAAGAAATGCAAGCATTTGAGTCCAAGAGTCCTTGCGCGCATGCTCAATCAATTCAAAAAAAAGAAAATCATCCCCCCAAGATGGGAAATTGATAATCGTTTGATTCAATAAATAGAAATGTAAAACAATGGGAATTGCAGCGAAACAAAGGAATATATTGATCCTTGATCGGTTCATGTTAGGCCTCCCTTTTCAAATAATCATTACGCGATAAATATTTTTCGATAATGACATAAAGTAAGATGAAAAGATAACGGCTGCCCATTTCTTTGATCTTTAGATTCGACTCTCCCGCCTTCCGATTTCGCCAAGAGTTTGGTAATACGCCATAGGAATAGCCTCGAATGATGGCTTTTAATGGCAACTCAATGGTCAAGTTAAAATGTGCAGAAAGGAAGGGTTTTAAGCCTTGAATGGTTGTTTTTTTGTATAATTTGAATGCGTTCGTCGAGTCGTTGTAGGACATGCCTAGCAATAATCGAATCAAGGTATTAGCAAATCGATTAATCAAATATTTGTGTTTTGGGTAATCATAGGTTGCTCCCCCGCGAATGAAACGTGAACCGAAAACACAATCTAAATTCTCCGCAACCATTTTCCGGTAGAAAGCAACGAGATCTGCGGGATCATCGGACAAATCCGACATCATAATGGCCACGCAATCACCTTGAAAACGCTCTAATCCATAACGGATGGCATAGCCGAAACCGTTTGGTCCCAGATTTGTATGTACAACGAGTGTTGGAATGGTTTCTTGAATGGTCGTCAACAAACCCAATGTATTATCCTTTGAATTATCGTTAACTACGACGATTTCGTGGTCAATTTGTTCTTCCTGTAATTTGGCATAAAGTGTGCGTAAGGTTTCCTCGATGGATCCTTCTTCATTATAGGCAGGTAGAACGATGCTTAATTTCATTAGGCTAATATGGCTTTTAGAGAGGCTTCATCCGCAATGAACCAGTCATGGACTTCTTGAAGCAAGGTTGGAACTGTGATTTCAGGTTTCCAGCCACTGAATTCCGTAATTTTGCTGTTATCTGTAATGTAAATAGGTAAATCTCCAGGTCTATTTTCGAGCGAAGATCCCATTTCAATCGTATTTCCTGTGATTTGCGTACACAAATCGGTCAATTCAGCCAGCGAAACGGTGTTTTCAAGACCACCTCCCACATTGAATATTTGACCCTTTTGTAAACCTAAGTTGGCAATTTGCCATTGAACCAAGCGGAACAAATCACGCACATGCAGTACATCACGCGCTTGTTGGCCTAAACCTCCGTATCCAATATACCCCAATCGGCCTTTCCAGAAATGTTTAGCCATCCAAAGTACGATGACACCTTGGTCAATTTTGCCCATTTGGTAGGGGCCACTTAAGACACCACAACGGTTAATCACAGCGGGTAAGCCGAAATTATGTGCAAATTCTTGAATGAAATATTCGGATGCTAATTTGGTCGCTCCGTATAAAGAACGTAAACCTTCCAAAGGATAGTTTTCTGCTACACCTTGTTCCGATAAGCCTTTCAACACCTGATCATTGGATAGATTGAAGCGTTTTGGAGAAGCGACTAATTTTGCTTCTGCTAGCGTATCGTATGGATAGACGCGGGAGGTCGATAGAAAAATAATCGCAGCCTGATGCTTTTTGGCAAAATAGAGTGTATTGATCGTTCCGTTTAAGTTGGTGTCAATTAAGTTTTCCAACTCGCCTGGCACTTTCCCCGCTAATACGGAAGGTTCCGCTGCGGCATCGATTACGATGTCAACGGCAGGAATGCGGTCGAAATCAGTCTTAACTCGTACATCACCGTGCACAAATTGCCCACCGGCAGCTAATACTTTTTGTAAGTTGACTTCCGAGCCTCTGCGCGACAAATTATCTAAACAATACACCTCAGAATCCGTGTAGTATTGTTTGAATAAAACGGCTAGGTTTGATCCGACGAAGCCACAACCTCCTGTGATTAATATTTTCATGCTTCCATGTAACGGTTGTAGATGTCAACAAAAACATCTTCCAATGATTTCGTGATATCCCAATTTGGGTAATGCGCTTTCATTTTGCGTAAATCACTGTAGTAGCAAATGTGATCGCCGATACGGTTTTGGTCCACATATTTATATTTCATCGGCTTACCTGAAATCTTGGCGATCAAGTCAAATGCCTCTAAAATCGAAACAGAATTGTCTTTTCCACCACCGATGTTGTAGACCTCAGCAACGCGAGGCGCTTGGATGAATTCCTCGATGAAACGAGCCACATCGTATGAGTGAATGTTGTCACGTACTTGCTTGCCTTTGTATCCAAAAACGCTGTATTCGCGTTCTTCGATGTTACATTTAATCAAGTAACTTAAGAAACCGTGTAATTCTACACCTGCGTGATTCGGTCCTGTTAAACATCCTCCACGCAAACATGCGGTAGGCATATTGAAGTAACGTCCGTATTCTTGAACGGAAATATCTGCAGATACTTTGGATGCCCCGAACAAGGAGTGCTTCGACTGGTCAATGCTGAAATGTTCAGCGATTCCATGTTCGTAAGCAGCGTCATCATAATCAAAACGAGTTTCTAACTCCTTCATTTTGATATTGTTAGGTGCATCACCATAAACTTTATTGGTAGACAAATGTACGAAAGGTACTTCTGTCGAATAACGACGAAGGGATTCTAATAAGTTGAATGTTCCTACGGCATTGGTGTCGAAATCTTCAAATGGGATCGAAGCGGCACGGTCATGGCTAGGCTGAGCTGCCGTATGAACGATTGCATCGGGTTTAATTTGAGGAATGATGTCTAAAATGGCTTGGCGATCACGAATGTCAATGTTCGTATACAATTTATATTGACTGCCGTATTTTGCCAATCGGTCTTTGTTGGAAGAATTATCTCCTTGTAATCCAAAGAATATGGCACGCTGGTTGTTGTCAATCCCGTGTACTTCCCATCCTTTTTCTAAGAAATATTCACTTACTTCTGAGCCAATAAGACCCATCGAACCTGTTACGATTAATTTTTTAGACATCTCAAATTTATTTAAAAGACAAAGGTAACAAAAATGTCAATTTTTACCATCTATTGTGCCATATCTAATATGCGCAATTGCAGTTTTCGGTCACCTCGGAATTCGTTAATGTCCAAATGATAAACGATTTTAATGGGCAATTGCTTTTCATAGGCATCCACCAATCCTTCGTAATAATCCGCCCGGATTCCGAATCCGACGGCTTCCCAAGCGAGGCCATTCGGTTGATCTGAAATGACAATTTTCAAATGTTCCTCCTTCATGATCAAAGGGGCCTTGCATAAGTAAACGCTTGAACTCAAGAAATTGGGTAGCATATTCGCCGGCCCATAAGGAGATAAGCGACACAACATTTTATCGTAAAAGGGTAAACTTAGCGCTTGTAAAGGGATTTCCATGTCAACGGTCAAGTCGGCCTTTTGCTCACCCTCCGGCGTCCCTGCTTTCACTAAGCCCTCGAATCGTTCTATGAATGCGGGTAAATCTTCTTTCGTCAAATGTAAACCTGCCGCGTGCGTATGTCCTCCAAATTGTGTCAATAAATCCGCACATTGTTCTAGGGCGTGGTGAATGTCAAAACCTTTCACCGAACGTGCCGATCCCACTACCTGCCCGTGTGATTCCGTAAGAATTATCGTGGGACGGTAATAGTATTCCTGAATTTTACTTGCGACAATGCCAACGACCCCTTTATGCCAACCGGGCTGAAAAAGTACAGTACTGTTTGCATTTTGTAGAAAATCATTTCCTTCAAATAATTGCAAGGCTTGTTGGACAATCTCTTTTTCCACGACGCGTCTGTCAAGATTTTGTTGGATAACAGCTTCTGCCATCATGCCAGCTTCTGTTTCGTCTTCAGCTAAAAGCAATTTAACAGCACCATGTGCATGGTCCATGCGTCCTGCGGCATTGATGATGGGGGAGATGGAAAATACGATATCGGATATTTGAATCGGTGCTTTTTTGCCCGCTTTTTGAAGTAGGTATCCTAAACCGGGGCTCGGGTTTGTACCGAGTTTTTGTAAGCCAAAATAGGCTAAGACACGGTTTTCATCCATGATGGGGACCATGTCTGCGGCGATGGATGCGGCCAATAAATCAATGCGATCCATCAGCGGCTCCATGTCCAAATCATTTTCTTGTATGAAGCCTTGTAATAATTTGAAACCGACGCCGCAGCCGGTGAGTTCCTTAAAAGGATACGCACAATCTTTGCGTTTGGGGTCGAGCACCGCATAAGCCTCAGGCAGCGTTGCTTCCGGGAGGTGGTGGTCACAAACGATGAAGTCGATGCCGTTTTCGTTACACCAAAGGACGCGCTCATGTGCCTTGATTCCGCAGTCCAAGGAAATGATTAAGGTATATCCATTGTCGGCGGCATATTGGACTCCGGCTTGTGATACGCCGTAGCCTTCCGCGTAGCGATCGGGAATGTAATAGTCGCAATCGGCACCCAATTCTAAGGTTAAATAACTGTAGACTAACGCAACGGATGTAGTTCCGTCGACATCATAATCGCCATAGATTAAGATTTTTTCGCCAAATTCCAGTGCCTGATTCAGACGGGCTACCGCCTTATCCATGTCTTTCATTAAGAATGGATCGTACAATTGTTCCCAGGTGGGAACCATGAATGTTTTCGCTGCTGCTAGGGTGTTGAGGTTGCGAGAAACGAGCAAACGCAAAAAGTAGGGGTTGATGTTGGCTTGGAATTCTTCTCCCAGGGCGTTTACGGCTTGGGGATTCGGCTCAGGAACATATATCCAGTTTTTCTTCGCTTGCAGCATGTTGGTTTTTTTATTGGCAATTTGCATTCGCTAGGGTGCTTATGCAAGGGGTTTAATAGATTATCAGGAAACTTTTAGGACAAAACGGGAACTTGCGTGGGGGTAGACGCTGCCGGGGTCGCAGACCCCGGCAGCGTCACTCTTTTCAATGCTTAATCCCTTCACGCTTCACCACCTTATAAAAGGTCAATAGCACGACGTAAACGTCGAAAATGAGCGATTTTTTATCAAGATATTCATAATCTAGTTGCACTTTTTTGGCAAGTTCTATTTCATCCCGACCGTTTACTTGTGCCCAACCGGTAAGTCCAGGTTTTAACAGATGAATTCCTTTTGCTGTGCGGGCTTCGATTAAATCTTGCTGGTTCGATAAGGCGGGTCGGGGACCTACCACCGACATATCTCCCCACAGAATACACCACAATTGCGGTAATTCATCCAAGCTACTGCTACGTAAAAATGAACCTATAGGTGTTAAATAAGCATCCGGATTCCCCAATAAATGCGTGGGTAGGGTGGGTGTTTCGACCTGCATGGTTCGAAATTTTGGCATATTGAATAATGCATTAGCCTGACCGACACGTTTTGACCAATATAAAATGGGGCCTTTCGAGCTGAGCCTAACAGCCATGGCGACGAGCAACATGGGGATTGCAAAAAGAAGACCCGCAACGATGACAACGATTAGATCGAAAAGTCTTTTCATGCGCCCAGAATAGCCTGATTTAAATCTTCCCACAAATCCTCGACATGCTCCAATCCGATAGATAAGCGCAATAAATTACCCGGTGTCGTACTTCCCGGTCCCTCGATCGACTTGCGATGCTCCACTAAACTTTCCACTCCACCTAAGCTTGTCGCTTGTTGGAATAATTGCAAACGATTCGCTACTTTTCTTGCATGCGCTTCATC
>JBDLUL010000043.1:0-8799 GCA_039805345.1 Bacteroidota bacterium
GTACTTTTACCTGAACCAGATTTCCCGATTAAATAATAAAATTCGCCTGACTCAACTGTTAACGAAATATCTGTCAACGTAGGAATTCCTTCCTGCGAGATATGAACATTTTCAAACGAAAGTACAGACATAGAAATGGGTATTATTGGTTCGATTTGGCGTGATCAGCTAGGAATGTAGCTAAACCACTATCTGTTAACGGGTGTTTTAATAAAGCTAACATGGCAGATAATGGACCAGTCATCACATCTGCTCCGATTTCAGCACATTTAATAATGTGAATAGGGTGACGGACGGAAGCAGCTAAAATTTGAGTATCAAACTCGTAGTTATCATAAATCACACGAATTTGATCAATCAAATCCATGCCATCGAATGAAATATCATCTAAACGACCAATAAATGGAGAAACATACGTTGCACCCGCTTTGGCAGCTAATAATGCTTGACCCGCAGAGAAAACCAACGTACAGTTCGTTTTAATACCGCGATTAGAAAAATATTTCAACGCCTTGATACCATCCTTGATCATGGGAATTTTAACGACAATCTTGTCATCAAGCTCAGCTAATTCTTCTCCTTCACGAATCATCCCTTCGTAATCTGTAGCGATAACCTCAGCAGAAACATCTCCTTCGACTAAATCACAAATTGCTTTGTAATGACGTAAAACGTTATCTTTTCCACTGATGCCCTCTTTGGCCATTAAGGAAGGATTAGTAGTTACACCATCCAAAACACCTAAATCTTGTGCTTCTTTGATGTGGGCTAGATTAGCCGTGTCGATAAAAAATTTCATATGGATAGGTTTGTGTAAGGACAAAAAAAAATGGCAAATTCACCGCTACAACCAACCTACCTTTGCTTCTTTCACGACCTGGAGGATTCAGCGGGAGCTGGTAATTTGCCGATGCAAATATGGCAAAATCTGCGCTTTTTTCAAAATATATGTCAATAATTTCCGAATACCCCTTAACTTTAATTTCAAATTAAAAATATGCGAATCCTATCCACAATCTGTCTTTCCCTCCTACTACTCGCCTGCTCCTCAGACGCAGACTCATGGCTTCAAGAGGCAAAAATCCGTTTACAAAAAGGGGAAACAGTATCTGCCAAAGAGGCCATTAAGAAAGCTCTAGAAAAAAACCCGGGATTAGCTGAAGCCTACAACCTGCAAGGGGTTATCGCTTTTCAAGAGAAAAGTTGGGATGAGGCACGCACCAACTACCAAAAAGCCATTGAATTAAAACCTTCCTTGTATACGGCTCAATTAAACTTGGGGGCTTTGGAAATGGAACAAGGACAGTGGAAATCTGCCTTAGCGCCTACAGAAGCTGCTGTAAAACTACAACCTGATTCGAGTGCCGCCTATTTACAAAGGGGAATCGTGCAAGCCGCATTGGGTAAATCGGACGCAGCTGTTGCGGACTTCACACAGAGTATTTCAAAAAATGCAAAGGAAATTAATGCTTTGTACAACCGAGGAAACATCTATTTCCAACAAGAAAAATACGCGCTTGCCAATCAAGATTTTGAAGCTAGTGTTCAAATCGACCCAAATTTTGGAAAAGGATTCTATGCAATGGGATTAAGCTATTATAAAGTAAACGAGAAAGAGAAAGCATGTTTCGCTTTACAGCAAGCACAAAAATTAAAATACCCTGGGGCCAAAGAGGCTGTAGAAAACCTATGTAATTAACCTGATGAACACGAAAAAAGTACTCTCCATTTTGGGAATCTTCTTTTCCCTAACTTTTTTATTATTTACGTATTGGCAATTCAATGATCCCGATCCGATTTTATGGATGCCCGTTTATGGGGTAGCATCTTATGTTTCTTTTCAAGCATATAGAGGCCACTTTAACAAAGAGTTATTATGGATATTATTTGTACTTAGTGCATGCGCAGGAATACAACTATGGGTTGAAATAACTGCCTGGGAAGGATTCATGACAGATGGCTTAGCGATGAAAACGATGAATCAAGAATTAGCCCGCGAGGCTGTAGGACTTTGGATAGCTTCCTTTTCATTTGCCATTTATCTCATCACAGGAAAAAAATAAGATGCTCGAATTAGGTTTTGCTTCGGCGATATTACCCAATTTATCCTTGGAACAGGTGTTGGATTTTGCACATCGTGCCCGCTTCTCATGTGTCGAAGTGATGTGTTGGCCTTCTCAAAATAGCGATACACGTCGCTATGCGGGGGTAAGTCATATTGCTGTGGACCAACTCGATTCACTAGGTCTATTGAATTTAAAAACCTACCTCAAACAACATCCCGTAAAGATCTCGGCGTTAGGTTATTATCCTAATCCAATGGACCCCAACGAGGAACAGGCGTTGTTTTACCGTGAACATATTAAGAAAATTATTCGTGCAGCTGCAGTATTGGAAATACCTGTGGTAAACACATTTGTTGGCCGTGATTTCACAAAAAACATAGCATACAATCTGGACAAATTCAAAGAGGTCTGGCCAGAAATAATAGCTTTGGCAGACTCCTTGAATATCAAAATTGGTATCGAAAACTGTCCCATGTTTTTCACGGATGATGAATGGCCGGGAGGCAAAAACTTGGCGACAACACCGAAAATTTGGGATCAATTATTTACGATAATACCTTCGGAAAATTTTGGCTTAAACTATGATCCCTCACACATGGTTTGGCAGCAGATGGATTATTTATATCCGATTTACCATTATGCGAATAAATTGCACCATATTCATCTGAAAGATGTCAAAGTCTATCCAGACAACTTAAATCGGGTAGGAATTATGGCAAATCCATTGGAATATCATTCACCCAAATTACCAGGATTAGGCGATATTCATTGGGGTAAATTCATCAGTGCTTTACATGATGTACGCTACCGGGGACCGATTGTCATTGAGGTCGAAGACAAGGCATTTGAAGGATCAGATGATGATGTCCAAAAAGCCATATACATGGCCAGAAATCACATAAATACCTTTTTGTCTTAAGAAGCAGGCACCATTTTTACGTAAGCATTTACGAAGGTTGACTTGTAGGTTCTCGTGCCTGAAAAAGCAAATTCTGTTTTCAATAAGCTATTAATATCACCGATGCCGTCAATGATGAAATAATTCGTTTCCGAAATTTGTAATTGCTTATCGTCGTTAATTAATTTCCATTTACCTGAGGCCGTATTATTGCCTGTATTATCAATGGCGAGACATGTTCCGTTTGCATAAAATGTCAAACGAACCTTAGACATATCGTATTGTGAGCCTTCTGCAGTCCTACCTCGTTGATAAACTGTCCCATTTAAATAACCCGTAGCTGTTATTTCTTGAATCTGCCAAGTTGTACTTAACAAAATTTCTGTTTTCGTTTTGGGTTCTAAATTAGCATCCGTTTGGCATGCAAACAGCATGCCTAAACTCAACAGGATATAAATGTATCTCATACAAGGATTAATGAATGACAAAAGTACGAATTAGTCAGAAATAAAAAAGGGGCAACATGGCCCCTTTTTTATTCCGTATTGCATTACCTACTTCGTAGGTTTTGCAAAAATAGTTGCATCAATGGTTGGATTAATTTCAACAGCAACAGTCTCCACGGTCATCATACCACCCATTGGACTTGTTGTTTCCATCGTATAAGGAAAATACAATCCATCGACAGCCTTATAATTTGAAAAATTAACTTCTGTGTCAACCTCTTGCCCATTTGCTTTCTGTTTCCCTGTCACCTTGACAATAAAGTAAGTTGATGCAGAAACATATACTTGAGTTTCATCGCCACTATCTTTCGTGACCTTCAACAAATAAACATCTGCCCCATCCAATTTTTCTTTACTTTCTAATTCAATCTTAGCACCTTCTTTCTGCGCAATAATCAAAGCTGATCCAATATTTTTTTGCGAAGCCGCCATTTTCACTTGATCTGCAGGCATTGTTTCAGGCTCTCCAGTGCCACCCATCATCGCTGGACGCATCATCCATCCAGATTCACCATTGATTGCAGTAACAATTTTATTACCCATCACCTCAACTTCCGTGCGGAAACCTTGTCCCACCAAAACAGACGTCTTACTTTCAATATCCATTCCTTGAACACTGAATTTATTCTTCATCACCAAACTTTTTACGGCAGACCACTTCTCAGGACTTCCCATGGCTGCTTGGTGCTTACCCAAAACCTCTTCTGTGGATTGAGCATTTAAAACGATTGAGCTGCATAATAGCAATCCCAGGAATAAGGCAATTCGTGTGTTTTTCATATGGGTTTTATTTTTTTCGAAAGGTATTAATTTCTCTTACAATTCTGATTCCATTAAACCTTAATTCAAACCAATTATCAGTTTACTGATTATTTTCAGGAATAGATCGCATGATAATTCCCCAGGCTAAAAAACCGACAATTCCTGCGGCAAAGAAAGCTGCGCCAGGAAAATTATGTTCCGAAGTCGTGAAGTAAGCGAACAAATTCGAAGCAAATAATGGCCCTAAAATCGTTGTAATCGACTGAAGACTCGTCAAACCTCCTTGTAGTTCCCCTTGTTCATTGGCTCCCACTTGCTTTGTAATTAAACTCTGCAATGCTGGACCAGCCAATCCCCCTAATCCAAAGGGAACCATAAAGGCATACATCATCCAAGATTCGGTTGCAAAAGCAAACATTAAGAACCCAAAAGCCCAAAGCAATAATCCGTATGAAATGGCTTTTCGTTCCCCTATTTTGGGCGTAATGACACGCGTTAAACCACCTTGAACGACAGCCACAATTAAGCCAACAAAAGCCAAGGAATAACCGACTTCATCAGGTGACCAATTGAAAACTTTCATCGTAAAATAGGACCAAGTACTTGGATGAGCTTGACTCGCTAATTGAACACAAAAATATCCTGCTATCAATCCCAAAACAAGTGGGTGGTATTTGGACATATGTTTCAGTGACCCAAATGGATTCGCGCGCTTCCAATTAAACGGTCGGCGATTCGCTAAACTCAAGGATTCAGGCAAAACAAAATACCCATACAAAGCATTTAGCATGGTTAAACCAGCAGATGCGTAAAAAGGTAAATGCACATCGATATTACCTAATGCGCCACCAATTGCTGGACCTACGATAAAGCCTAAACCAAAAGCAGCACCCACCATACCAAAATTTTTGGCGCGGTTTTCATCCGTCGAAATATCGGCAATGTACGCTTGTGCCGTTGTAAAACTTGCCCCCGTAATTCCTGCCAAGATACGGCCTACAAATAACCAAGTAATATTGGGTGCATTGGCAAGCAATAAGTAATCCAAAGAAAAACCAAAAAGTGAGGCTAAAATCACCGGTCTACGACCAAATTGATCAGACAGACCTCCTAATATAGGTGAGAAAACAAATTGCATAATGGCATACGATGCCATCAACCAACCCGAATATTGTGAAGCCACACTTAAATCACCTCCAGTAAAGCCCCGAATTAATGTAGGCATTGTGGGAATAATAATCCCAATGCCCATCACATCGATTACTAAGGTTACAAATATAAATCCAATGGCCGCTCCGCGATTCTTCTTCAACATATCAAAAAATTAAGTCCGCAATTTACTAAAATTGATATTGAATACTAGCCTGTAGAAAATCTTTACTAATTTGAGCACATTGTTTTGGGGTTTTAGCTTTATCAGGCACTCCATCTAATTCTACAATGGCCCAACCAGCAAATTTGATTTTATCCAAAGCCTTAAATACCCCTTTTAAATCAACATTACCCTGACCTAATTCAACGAATTTATAGGATTTAGGATTTGAATCTCCTTTTATCGGACATTCTACATCCTTGATATGAAGGCTATGTAAAACCTTTTGGTACTTCAAAACTGCCTCCGCTGGCTTGCCTCCGCCCTGATGGTAATGCGCAACATCTAATAGCAATCGAACATAGTTAGCATCCATGGCTTGAACCAAGGCCTCCACCTCCGCTGGAGTCTCACCATATTGATTCATGTGATTGTGGTACGTTGCTTGAATACCAATGGCTTGCGTTTGCTTGCCTATTTCATTCATAGCAGCTCCCAAACGAGCCAATTCATCAGCCGTGGGTGCTATATTATTCTTCCGTAAACTATTTGTCATTTGAATGGAAGTGCCACCTAGTGATTTCACAAAACGAGCATGATTTACATGCATAGCCACATTAGCTTCCATTTTAGCTGGATCAATTTCCACATTTCCACTCGAAAACATGACCAAAGACAAACCTTTGACATCCAACATTTGCTTCAATTCAGCGACATTATCCTTGTATTTCGCATAGGTATTCGCTCGTAACTGAATCCCTTTATAGCCTAAAGTAGCTAATTCATCCATGGCTAATTCATCTTTCCCGCCCCAAGTAATGGCGGAATACCCCATGCGATACGTTTTGGATTTGATTGAAGGTAAAAAAGCAGCAAGGGCTAATAAAGAATTTTGTGCAAGAAAGTGACGACGAGATAACATAATTAGGATAGAGTTGAGAGTTAAGAGGTAAGAGTTGAGAGGTAAGAGGTAAGAGTTAAGACCTTTGACGTTAGACGTTGGAGGTCAGCTGTTTAAATAGGTTTTATTCCTAAAACAACAAAAAATATCAGAGATTAAAAAGTTAATGACCAAACTAAATAATAACCCTAGGCTTTAGCCTAGGGATCCCTAGATTGAAGTCTGGGGCTAATAACTAACGGCGATTAATCGCCTTCAAATACTCTGCCAAGGCCCGCAACTGATCTGTCCCGATGTAATCTACGCCTAAATCCAATAAGGTCTGGTAAGCGATTAAACGCTCAGGTGTCGCCCACAAACGCACCACACGTCCTGCAGCATGAACTTGATCCACATAGGTCTTCAGCTTCGTACGCAAAACAGGCGTCATCGGACTTGTTCCATCCCAAATACCAAATTTATAAAATGCCTCACTCTCCAATACGACATGCGAAGCTAAAAACGATGGTACCATCTCGTTCGACCGACCGTCAAACGTAATCCAAGCAGGAAATTTGACATAATCCGAAACCGCAGGTCGGTTACCCGAAATAACGATGCGGAATTTATTTTTCAACAATAAGTCTTTGTATGGCTCAAGCGCCTTTAATAACAAGGGCATGGTTGAGTCTGCAGAAGTCTTGCTATCAATCAATAATTGGTGAAAATTCCCCGCTTTTCCTGCTTCCAAAACTCGAACCAAGGGATCTAAATACAAATTCTGAAAGCTCCGAGAAGCTTTTAAATCCTTCACATCGTGGGCAACTAACAATTGGCCATTCACCGCATACACATCCACCTCGATGGACCCAAAGCCCAACGAAAAGGCCTCATAAAAAGGCCTATCGTGTTCATAATCATTATGTGCATGTGCTTTTGTCAACAAATTTTGCGCACAAACGGTACTTGAAATCAGTAAGAAGAAAAGAAGCTTTTTCATCTTACTATCCTTTTAAATAATCGCCCGAGGCGATACGTGTTTTCTGATCTATCGCCTTGTTGTACAAATAAGCATAAGATGTAATTTCCTTATCCTTCAATTTCACCGTTACATGCTCACGTATAAACAAAGATTTCTCCGAACTCTCTGGATCAAATTCCTCATACTCATCCAAAACGTTCAATAGCTTAATTGTATTCGAAAGCAGGTACAACTCTCCTACCACCTGATCTTTGTCGTTATCCGAAGGGATAATTCCTGGATAATCCGCAACCTGAAACATTTGGCCTTGATACGTCGCCATGCCCACATAATCAGAATTACGTGCAATCAAACGATGTAAATCATTCCCACAATCACGACGCAGGGTTCCATATACGAATAAGTATTCTTCCACATCGGGTTCTGGCAATTTGGCCTCTTCCAGGGTCAATACCAAATCTTCTTGTTCTACTACAGTACCCTCATTCAAGACCACATTACCGATAATTCCTTCAAATGGTGCCGATACAATCGACTCCATCTTCATCGCTTCAATCACGTACAACGGTGCATTCTTCTTCACCTCTTCACCCGGTTTCACCAAGATACGGCTCAAGCGACCTTGTAAAGGCGCACCGATATCTCCTTTGGCTTTCGCCTTCGCATGCTGCGCACGCTCAACCTTGATGTTTTTATCTAAGATTTTCAAGCGACGCGCCTGTCCATTTAATTCAAACGTAATGTTACGAAGACCAGACTCGTCCGGATCCGACATATACAAGTATTTCACGATGATCGTTTTACCTGGTTCAATCGTGATCATGATTTCCTCATCCTGCTTTAAGCCATAGAAAAAGGCGGGCGTCGGCATCGCGGATAAATCCCCATACAAGGCTTGATTCTTATAGTAATCCTCGTAAACCTTTGGATACATTTTATACGACAAGTAATCCAAGAAGCCACTTTCATTCTCTGGGAATTTTGCTTCAAAAGCCGCAAAATCCTTGTCGAAATCAATGGGTGCCAAGTTATCATTTGGTCTTCCCTCGTAAGCAGTTTCTCCTTTCAAGATAATCTCTTGCAATTGTTTCGGGAAACCTTGATATGGCTGTCCCAATCCTCCTTTGAAGAAATCCTTCACGGACTCCGGGAAAGATAAGGTAGAACCTTTGGCATAAACATCTTCTGCTGATAAGCTATTCGCCGTCATGAAAATGGCCATATCTCCTACTACCTTGGAAGATGGAGTCACTTTCACAATATCCCCAAATAACTTATTCGCTTCCGAATAATTATCCTTCAATAACTCAAACTTATCCCCTACGCCCAAGGCGATCGCCTGGCCACGTAAGTTGGTATATTGTCCTCCCGGAATTTCATTGTTATAAACCTC
>JBDLUL010000044.1:0-4348 GCA_039805345.1 Bacteroidota bacterium
TCCAACGAGAACACGTTATTTTGATTCCATTCCTCATCATTATATCCATCGCGGGATCTTATGTAGGTAAAAGAATTTTGAACTACATTCCCGAGAAGGTATTTCAATATATCGTTTTAGGGGTGATTCTGTTGACTTCTTTGATGCAAGGGGTGAAGTACTTTTGGGAGAGGTAAGAGGTAAGAGTTAAGAGTTAAGAGTTAAGAGTTAAGAGTTAAGAGGTAAGAGGTAAGAGGTAAGAGGTAAGAGTTTAGACCTATGTATGTGTTCGAGGCCTGTAAAGATGCAAAACCTCATGTATAAATTCTTAGGTAAAAAAGAGGTATTCATTACCCCTGTAGACGCGAAGCATTGCCTCTCCACATGTATTAATAGACCTAAAGGATCGCTTTATTCAACAAATATTAGACGCGAATTATCGGCATCCCCACAAAAGCAAACAAATTCGATTTTCCATATCCGCACAAAAAAAAGGCCCCGAATTGCTTCGGGGCCTCCTCAAAAAAGATTCGTTACCTACTTCTTTGCTGGAGCAGCTGGTGCTGCAGCTGGAGTAGCTGGCTTAGGCGTAATGCCCATTTTCTTCAATACCAAATCAGACATATTAGCATCTGCTGGGTAATGCAATAAGATTGGAGCCGTTCCCATACCTGCATCGTAATTGAATACATACGTATAAGCATTTTCAGCTGCTACTGCGTGCATGTTTTCTTCAACTTTCTTCAACAAAGGTTGTAACAATTGCGCTTGCTTCTTTTGTAAAGATGATTGAGAATTTTGTTGGAATTCTTGAATCGAAGTTTGCAAATTTTGCAATTCCTTTTCCTTGTCTTGCTTGATGATATCAGCTGTTTTAGGATCAGCATTCAATTTCTCAAATACAGCCAATTTATCTTGAAAATCCTTTACTTTCCCTTGATAAAGCGTCTCATATTGCTTTTGCGTATTTTTTAAATCTTCTTCCACTTGCTTAGCTTCAGGCATTTGGCTTAAGATGTAATCTGCATTGATGAATCCAATTTTTACTTGTGCTTTCGCTGGTAAAATAGCCATTCCGAACACAAGGCTCATAGCTAAGAATAGTTTGTTTTTCATAAAAAATTAATCTAGTTGTTTTTGTTTTATATGCTTAATCACTCTAATTACTTCTTCAAATTCGGATCTAATTCTAAGCCTAATTCCTCCAACACATAGTCCGAATAATCATGAATGGGGTTTGTATAAATCAACGCTAAACCATCATTTGCTTTATCAAATACAAAATCCAATCGCTTTTGTCGAACAACGCGTTCTAATGCCTTGGATATCTCATCCAATATGGGCTTCATCGCATTTTGCTTCGTTTTGAACAATTCCCCCTCTTCTCCAAATACCTTCTCCTGAAATGCCTTTGCTTCTTGGTCTTTTGCCTTAATCGCTGCGATTCGTTGTTGGCGCAATTCATCTGTCAACAGCAACTCTTCTAAATGAAATTCCTTCTCCAGTTGAGAAACAGCTTCTTGCTTTGCAGAAACTTCTTTTAACCACGCTTTGGTTTTCACATCTAAAGCAGCTTGAACTTTTTGAAATTCAGGCATTTTGGACGTAATGAATTCGGTATCAATGTAGCCAAATTTCTGTGCGTAGGTCCGTTGTCCCATGCACAGGATTCCCAAAATTAAGAAAAAAATTGACTTTTTCATCGTTAATACTTCCTAGCGAATTTGCTGCCCAATCGAGAAGGTAAATGCTTGTCGGCCAAAATCCGAATCACCCGGACGAGGCTTATCAAATGCGAATCCATAATCGATTCCAATCATACCGAACGCCGGCATAAAGATACGAGCACCAAATCCAGCCGATTTGTATAAATTAAATGGAGAATAGTCAGCCATCGATGCAAAGTTGTTTCCTCCTTCTGCAAATCCTAACACAAAAATGGTAGCCGATGGATTCAATGATACAGGATAGCGAGCTTCCATCACAAATTTATTGTAAGCAACCCCACCATTTCCATAAGAGCCCGATGGTCCAATTACACGATCTTTATATCCACGTAATCCAACAATATCTCGGTTGAACGAGAACCCTTGAACCATCCCAGAGCCTCCTAAATCAAAGCGCTCGAAACGTGTCGTAGGTGCCCCGCCATAAGAACCCAAGAAACCTAAGTGGGCACGTGTGTGAAGCACAAGCTTTCCTAGTAAAGGCGTAAACCAACTCGCATCAAACATCCACTTATGGTATTCAATTAAACTTCCATCCTTATTTCCTCCCATCAATGAATATGGAGGTGTTATAGAGGCATTCAATGAGAAACTTGAACCCATCCGTGGGAAGGTTGGATTGTCAATGCTGTTTCTTGAGAAATTGGTCATCAACGTAATCGAAGTTGATTTTCCTTGCGGATACGCCCACGTATAATAACGATCTACATCATATTGAGCAAAAGACAAGGAATTACTTAATGAGAAATAATCATCTGGCCACTTTAATCTTTTTCCTAAACTGAACGAAACGGAATTAACATTAAAATGGGCATCCAATAACGAATCGGGAACAGAATAAGCACTCGCTCCATATCCACCATAACCGCCATATCCACCGTAGCCACCACCTAAGCCGCCACCGTAGCCACCCAAGCCACCACCATAACCACTTCCGTAACCTCCGCCGTAGCCTGTTGTTCTAAATTGATAAGGATACGAAACACTACGATTCAGTGAAATGGAGAATGAATTAGGCTTCTTACCGCCTAACCATGGTTCTGTGAATGTTAAACTATAATTTTGATAAGCGGCACCATTTGCTTGAAAACGAACGGATAATTTTTGACCATCCCCTGCTGGTAGTGGACGCCATGCCGACATATTTGTCAAGTTTTTAGCAGAAAAGTTATTAAAGACAACACCTAAGGTTCCTACAAAACCAATGTAACCACCCCAACCGCCAGATAATTCAATCTGATCCGATGGCTTTTCTTCTACATTGTATTCGATGTCAACCGTCCCATCCGCGCGTGGCTGAGGATTAGGCGTAATTTTTTCGGGGTTAAAATAACCAATCGTAGATAATTCACGTACGGTACGAATGATGGCCGACTTGTTAAACTTCTGACCCGGCAACGTACGAATCTCGCGCATAACGACGTGATCGGAAGTCTTTGTGTTACCGTTCAGGATAACTTTGTTGATGGTAGCTTGCTTTCCTTCGCTTATGCGAATGGTCAAATCGATTGAATCTCCTTCGATCGCCGACTCGACAGGCTCCCCGTTGTAATACAAATACCCATTATCCATGTATACCGAGCTCAAGTCATCTCCAGGATTTCCTTGCAATTTCTTATCCAGTTCTTCCGTATTGTAGACATCCCCTTTTTTGATCCCTAATACCATGTTTAACACGGAATCCGGATAAATATAGTTTCCTTCGAAACTGATGTTCCGGTAATAATACTTCTTCCCTTGAACGAGTTTGATGTATAAATCGACCGACTTTTGATCGACCTTACCAATGGAATCTGACTTGATTTGGAAATCGCGAAAACCTAATTTATTCATCGCCTCCAGCAACTTCGTTTTATCCTCATCCCATTTTTTAGGAACAAACTTAGACGGCTTAAAAATACGCCCTATGCGCATTTGCTTTGTATTTTTAATTTTACGCAAGATCAATCCACGTGATTTTTCATCGATTCCATCCAAAATAATTTTGTGAACCTTAACCTTCTCTCCTTTTTCTACATTCACAACTAAGGTTGCATTGTTTCCGCGCAAGGTATCCACTCGAATGGTCGATTTAGTCTTAACATTTAACCGACCTTTTTCTTGATAATACTTGCGAATCGCCAATTCTAAATTCTTCTTAAGCGTTTCGGTGATGATTTTTCCTTTGTAGGCTTTCACCTTCTCGCTTAGACTCTCTTGCTCACCTTTGCGGATACCCACATAATTAATAGCAAATAACCGAGGGCGTTCTTTCAAATCAATTTGAAGCCAAATCTTATCGCCCTCAATTTTTGAGGCATAAATTTCAACTTCTTCCAAAATCCCTTGGTCCATGATTTTACGGATCGCGGTCGCAACAGCATCGCCGGGAACCTTGATTTTATCTCCATTTTGCAGACCCGAAATATTGATCATGGAAGCTCCATCGTAGAACTGAGAACCTGTTACTTCAATTCCTACAATCTCGTATTCTTTGGGATCCGCCCAAGAAAAAGTGGGTGAAACCGAACTCGTGGTAGCAAACCGACGACCACCCAAAACTTGTGCTTGAGCAGCCTGTGTAATGAAAAGAACCAAGACCACGATAAATAGTTGGCCAAAACGATACCCCTTTGATTCTTTACGAAAATTCATGCAAATGT
>JBDLUL010000045.1:0-14152 GCA_039805345.1 Bacteroidota bacterium
AACGGATAGCCGAAACATATCCTCCAGGACCCGAACCAATTACGACAACATCAAATTCTTGCATAAGGCGATTGAAAGCGAATAGGCCCCGCAAGGCCTATTCTAGTCATTAAATATCTAACAATAAACGAGCTGGATCTTCTAATAGTTGCTTCAAGCGAACTAAGAAACTTACCGACTCACGGCCATCGATGATGCGGTGATCATACGATAAAGCCAAATACATGATTGGACGAACAACGATTTGACCGTCAACGACCACCGCGCGCTCTACGATATTGTGCATACCTAGGATGGCTACTTGCGGTGCATTGATAATCGGCGTAGAAAGCATCGAACCAAATACCCCACCATTCGTGATCGTAAAGGTACCTCCGCTCATTTCATCCAATGTCAACTTATTCTCACGTGCTTTTCCTGCCAAACGAACCACTTCGGATTCAATGCCTGCCAATGACAAGTTCTCTGCCGAACGAATCACTGGAACCACTAAACCTTTCGGTGCAGAAACCGCAATCGAAATATCACAGTAATCATGGAATACGATTTCGTCTCCATCGATCTTCGCGTTCACCGAAGGATATTCCTTCAAGGCCACGCAAACTGCTTTCGTAAAGAATGACATAAAGCCTAAGCCCACGCCATGTTTCTCCTTGAACTTATCTTTGTATTTACCACGTAAATCCATGACCGGTTTCATGTCTACCTCGTTGAAGGTTGTCAACATGGCCGTTTCATTTTTTACAGCGACTAAACGACGTGCCACTGTTTTACGCAATGAACTCATTTTCTCGCGACGTGTTCCGCCCTGTGCAACTGCTGGTGATGTTGCCGGAGCAGAGGCTGCTGTAGTTGCCGCTGGTTTCGAAGCAGCTAATGCATCTTCTTTGGTAATACGTCCACCTACGCCTGAACCCGCAACCGAAGCTGCCGCAATTCCTTTTTCATCTAATATCTTGGATGCTGCTGGAGATGGATGACCTGCCGCATAATTAGCATCAGAAGAAGTCGCTGCTGCTGGAGCTGCTGCTGGAGCTGGAGCCGCTGCGGGTGCTGCTGCTACCGAAGCACCTACGGTGATTTTGGCCAACAAACCTCCAATCGCTACCACAGATCCTGGCTGTGCAATCACTTCCAAAACACCCGCTGATTCAGCTGGCAATTCGAAAGTCGCTTTATCTGATTCTAATTCGCAAAGTACTTCATCCAAAGCAACCACATCGCCTGTTTTCTTATTCCAAACCGAAACGGTTACTTCCGAAATCGACTCCCCTACTGCGGGAACCTTAATTTCCAAAACGCTCGTTGGGCCTGCTGCAGGTGCTGGCGCTGCTGCAGGTGCAGGAGCTGCCACGGCTGCTGGAGCTGCGTCTGCCACGGTAACCGATGCTGTTGCACCGCCTGCCTCAATCGTGCAAATGATCGCACCAATGGGCAAAACATCACCTTCTTTTGCCACAATGTGCAAAATTCCTTCAGCCTCAGCGGGCAATTCGAATGTAGCTTTGTCCGACTCGAGTTCGCACAATACTTCATCTAATTTCACGTGATCGCCTTCTTTTTTGTTCCAAGTGGCAACCGTTACTTCCGTGATTGACTCGCCCACAGCGGGCACTTTCATTTCTATAGCCATAATATTCGATTATTCAAATGCTCTGTTTATCAATGCTGCCTGCTCCTCACCATGCACCTTCAAGAATCCTGTCGCCGGAGAGGCCGATTTCTTACGTGCGACTAATTTACTGAAACGTGACCAACCGAACTCACGAATCACATACGACCAATAGCCCATGTTTTCTGGTTCTTCTTGCACGTAGAAAATCTCGGCTGATTTGTACTTCGCCAATTCAGCTTCCACTTGCTTCGTCGGGAATGGATGCAATTGCTCCAAACGGATAATCGCAACATCCTTACGCTTGTCTTTTTCTTGACGATCCAACAAGTCGAAATATACTTTCCCTGAACAGATCAATACGCGTTTTACTTTTGCTTTGTCCGCATATTCATCACCGATAACCTCTTGGAATGAACCTTTGGTAAAGGCATCCATTTTTGAAACTACTTTCGGATGACGGAAAGTCGATTTAGGCGACATCACCACCAAAGGCTTGCGGAATTCCCAGGTCAACTGACGACGCAAGGCATGGAAAATATTCGCTGGCGTTGTCAAGTTGGCAATCACCATGTTATTTTCCGCAGCTAATTGCAAGAAACGCTCCGGACGGGCATTTGAGTGCTCGGGTCCTTGTCCCTCGTAACCGTGTGGCAACAACATAACCAATCCGTTTTGTGTCCCCCACTTAGATTCGTGTGACGAAATAAATTGGTCAATCATCGTCTGAGCACCATTAGCGAAATCACCAAATTGCGCTTCCCAGATGACCAAGGCGTTAGGATTCGCCAAAGCATATCCAAATTCATAACCCAAAACGCCGTATTCCGACAACAATGAATTGTAAATCTGTGCTTGCTCCTGCTTATCTGATATATGATTTAATGAACTGTAATTCTCATTGGTGTTCGCATCATGCAATACGGCATGACGGTGCGAGAACGTACCGCGTTGTACGTCTTGTCCCGACAAACGAACGGCTTTACCTTCTACTAACAGGGAACCATAAGCCAACAACTCAGCAGTAGCCCAGTTTAATTCGCCTTTTTCAAAGAATACCTTACGGTCAGCAATCACTTTTTCAATCTGTTTCAAGGCAACAAAACCTTTTGGTAATGTTGTAATAGCTTTCGCTACCTGATCTACCACAGCTTGTGAGATGGCAGTTTTTGGCGACTTGTCAAAATCGGTTTCGTTTGAGTAACGAAGTTCCGACCATGCATTATCCAATTTCAAAGGGATGTACGGAGGACGAACTTTTTGCTTCACCAAATCCAAACGAGCTTGCAACTCAGCTTTGAATTCCGCATCCATTTGCTCAGCTAATTTCGCTTCGATTTCTCCCTGCTTAATTAATTTCTGTGTATAGATTTCACGTGGATTCGGGTGGTTTGTGATGTTCGCATACAAGGTTGGCTGCGTAAATCGTGGCTCATCGGATTCGTTGTGTCCATTCCGACGGTAACAAACCATATCCACAAATACATCACGGCCAAACTCCTGACGGAACTCTGCAGCGATACGCGATACGAAAACCACCGCTTCTGGATCATCTCCGTTCACGTGGAATACCGGTGCATCAATAATTTTCGCAACATCCGTGCAATAGATAGCAGAACGCGCATCTTCAAAATCCGTTGTAAAACCTACTTGGTTATTAATTACAAAGTGAATCGTTCCACCTGTTGAATAACCTTTCAATTTCGCCATTTGTGTCACTTCGTACACGATGCCTTGGCCAGCGACCGCCGCATCTCCGTGAATCAAAATCGGCATGACTTTCGAATAATCTCCATTGTAATGCGCATCAGCACTCGCGCGACAGAATCCTTCAACCAAAGGATTCACGGCCTCTAAGTGCGATGGATTCGGAGCTAATTTCAAGGAAATCTCACTACCGTTGGGTGAAATGTGTTTCGATGAATAACCTAAGTGGTACTTCACGTCACCATCCCCATGAATCTCATTCGGCACGTTTCCTTCGAAACCATCAAAGATTGATTCGTAGGACTTGTGCATGATGTTCGCCAAAACGTTCAAACGACCCCGGTGTGCCATACCAATCATGGCTTCTTTCACACCTAAGTCGGCCGACGTATTAATAATCGCATCTAAACCCGCGATGGTCGATTCGCCACCTTCAAGTCCGAAACGTTTTTGACCTAAATATTTTGTTCCTAAGAAATTCTCGAATACAACTGCTTCGTTCAATTTCTGAAGGATATGCTTTTTCTTTTCAAACGAAGGATTGAAAGCCAATGCTTCTTTTTCAATTTTATTGCGCAACCATTCTTTCGTAGCTACCTCACGGATATACGAATATTCAAAACCAATGGTCCCGGCATAAATCTTATGCAAAGCGTCTTGAATTTGACGTAACGTGGCAGGACCAATGCCTAAGAAGACACCTGCTTGGAAAACCGTATCTAAATCAGCATCAGAAAGCGCATAATCCGTCAAACTCAGACGAGGCTGACGATCCTTACGCTCACGAACAGGATTCGTTTTCGATAATAAGTGCCCGCGAGAACGAAAAGCCTTGATTAACGAAATCACGGCCATTTCTTTTTGAACATGTCCGGCATCTGCCGAAGCACCACCTGCAGGAGCATCTGCTAACCAGGTTTGAGAAAAATCAAATCCCTTAAAGAAATCTCTCCAAGAGCTATCTACGGAATTAGGGTCTTGTTTGTACGCCTCATACAAGTCAGCAATGACTTGGGTATCAGCATTCGCAACGTAGGAAAATGGATCCATAATGTAAAATTCTAGCCGTCGACTAGAAAAAGTTTCAAACGTTATTGTTTTGGTTTAGGTAAATTTATTTCTCTCGAAAAAAATCCTCGCAATTTAATATACTCTTGGCAATAAAACCCAACGATTAGCAGGTTTTTATAGCATACAAGAGCACAAATTTCTTAGGAAAAAATCCTATTGCTTCGGGTAGTAAAAAAATCTTTATTTATTCCAATAATATCCTACCAAAGTCAAAGAAATCACAATATTACTTATGGACGAAATTCCGCGATTTTCCCATTTCCCAAATCCACCTCGTACCGGATGAATAATTGGTGAAATCCTGCGCGCTCCATGGAAGAACTTGTGCCAAATCCTGCCGGCAAGTAAGCGGTTGATTCTCCCAGAAAATCATAGCCATAGCCAACCCGAAAATTCTTTCCCAAAGCTGCCTCTATACTACCTATCAATGCCTTTGAACCCAATTCTGAACCCGTCGCCTGGTACCAGGCACCTATGCCCACCTTTTCTTTCAGCCAAAAGACTGCCGAATAATCTGTTTGAACCTTATTTTGTTGGTAACGAACGACAGTCCCCAACTTGACCGTATTTTGATCGAAGTTCAAAACGTATTGTCCGCTGAGAAATTTTGGGGGATTTATTGCACCATAGCTGGCATCAAAGGAAATAGCAGGCGAGCTCAATCCCAACGTCAAATCTCCTCGTTCAAATAGGATTCCGTAACCGTAATGCCCACCTAATACACTCGTGCCACTTTTCCCGATGATGGGGTATTGATTAACCCCGATTTGCGCACCCAATTGAACACGATTACCCCGCCCCCATGAAAAAGATTTGGAACCAATCGCAGCCAAACCCAAATTGGCCGCAATTCCGCCAGAAGACAATGCATAAGATTGATCTGTATTAAATGCTAAGAAACCTACCCCCCCTTTATCGCGGGCAACAGGCATATCAAAGCTGAAATACTGCTGCGAAGACGCTGTATTCGTTATGCCCCCTTGAAACAAAGGCTTTTTACGATAAATACCCGTTAGGGATGCGACCCCTTTAGAACCAGCAAGGGCTGGATTAATGGCCAATGGCATGAAAGGGTAAACCATGCGGATGGATTCTTGCTGCGCGAAAAGCGGAAAACTCAACAGCAATAATTGCAGAACTTTCCTCATATAAAACTGACAATATGACATCCCATTAACTTTTGGACTAACATTTGAACCATCGGAATTCAAATTTATGATTTTTAATCTCAATTAAACATGAAAGAAACAGGTAACATCTCCATTCACACCGAGAACATTTTCCCGATTATCAAAAAATTTCTCTATTCGGACCACGAGATTTTCCTTCGTGAGTTGGTATCCAATGCGGTAGACGCCACCCAAAAAATCAAACGCTTGAGCTCCATTGGCGAGTTTAACGGTGAATTGGGTGATTTAAAAGTGCAAGTTAACTTCGACAAAGAGAAGAAAACCATCACGATTTCCGACAACGGTATCGGAATGACTGCCGAAGAAATAAAAAAATACATCAATCAAATTGCCTTCTCGGGAGCCACGGAGTTCGTTGAGAAATACAAAGATCAAGGGGAAGACAAAGGAATCATCGGTCATTTTGGCTTAGGATTCTATTCCGCCTTCATGGTCGCCAAGGAGGTAGAAATCATTTCGAAATCCTACCAAGAAGGTTCTGAAGCTGCGCGTTGGGTATGCGATGGTTCAACCGAATATACCATCAGCGCTGCTAAAAAGAAAACACGCGGAACCGATATCATTCTGCACATCGCTGAAGATTCCGAGGAATTTTTGGAAGAATTCCGATTAAAATCCATCTTGGAAAAATACGGCAAGTTCTTACCAATGCCGATCGAATTCCAAGAGAAAATCATCAATAACCCAAATCCCATTTGGACCAAATCACCATCCGATTTAACAGATGAAGATTACTTACAATTCTACGACGAATTGTATCCGATGCAGGAAAAGCCTTTGTTCTGGATTCACTTGAACGTCGACTACCCATTTAATTTAACGGGTATTTTGTACTTCCCCAAAGTGAAGAACGAAATGCAATTGCAACGCGAAAAAATTCAGTTGTATAGCAGACAAGTGTTTATTACCGACGAAGTTAAAGACATCGTTCCTGAATTCTTAATGCTGTTGCACGGAGTGATTGATTCACCCGATATTCCGTTGAACGTTTCCCGTTCATTCTTACAGGCTGATTCCAATGTAAAGAAGATCAACAGCTACATTACGAAAAAGGTAGCCGATAAATTAGCTGAATTATACAAGGCAGACCGATTGGCCTTTGAAGAAAAATTTGCCAACATCGGTTTATTCATCAAATACGGTATGATTTCTGATGAGAAATTCATGGAGCGTGCCAAAGATTTTTGTTTAGTTCAAGATACGAATGGCAAATATTTCACGTTAGATGAATACGCTGAAGAAATTCAAGCCGCTCAAACAGACAAGGATGGAAACAAGGTTTATTTATATACCACCGATGAGCAACAACAAGATGCCTTTATTCAATCCGCCAAACAAAAAGGGTATTCCGTTTTACGCTTAGATTCCTTGATTGATAGTCATTTCATCCAAGCGATGGAAGCCAAATTGGAGAAAACCCAATGGAAGCGTGTCGATGCCGACCGAATCGATAAATTAATCGACACCGGTATCAATCTTGAAGCGATTTTAAGTGACGATCAAAAAGAGACGGTCAAAAAGGTATTTGAAGATACCTTAAATGACAAACAAAAAGTCGTTGCCGTCGAGGCCATGTCGCCAGATGAATTGCCTGCAATTGTCACGCAAAATGAATTCATGCGTCGCATGAGTGAAATGTCGAAGAATGGTGGTGGTATGGGGATGTTTGGATCGATGCCAACAACCTACAACATCACGGTCAATGCGAATCACCCCTTAATTGGAAAACTAGCTGATTTAAAATCGGAAGACGAACAAAAGGCTTTAGCGAAACAAATTTCAGACCTAGCCTTGTTGTCGCAGAATTTATTGACAGGAGCTGATTTAACAGCGTTTATCAAAAGGACGATTGCGAATCAATAAGGTGAAGACGCGATACTTAAAGAGCCCCAGACTAAAGTCTGGGCTTATAAAGAATCTTTGATAACCCTAGGCTAAAGCCTAGGGATAAGACGCAGATAACCCTAGGCTTTAGCCTAGGGATAAGACGCAAAGTATCGCGTCACTACAAAACCTGGGTGGTGTTCCATCCAGGTTTTTTTACACCCCTTTCCGAACAATAATTTTCTTGGTGACGACCGACCGACCGTCGATAGACAATTGATACAAATACATGCCAGAAGAAAAATCACGCAAGGAAATCCGAAGTGTTTTTTGGTCCCGATCTAAAGCAAATTCCTTTACCTGTTCTCCCAACACATTGTAAAAACCTAATCGTAATTCCTGATTACCTACAACTTGGTAATCAATATCCAGAAAATCAGACGCTGGATTTGGATAGGCATGCGAAACCTGAATGCGGTCATTATAAAATAAATAATTACTGTTGTTGCTGTTCTCCTCGATCAACTTGCGATCCTGAACCTGCCCTACAATCGTGGTAGATACGGGTTTAGCAAAACTGGATTTCATGATTTGAGTGAGGTAAGAGTTCTGTTTCAAGTCAAGATTTGTCTGTAATGCTGGATTCACATGAAACGAACGCTTAGCCAATAAAATAGGCAAATTGACTTGCTGTGCTGTGCGCTGAATCGTCAAACGAGATTTCGATTTCCCCTCTGTTTGCGCATGCAAAAAAACAGGACTTACATAGCCCAGCAGCAAAGCGAAAAAGATTAAGTTACGTACAGCTTGAATCATAGGATAATCGAATAATCAAAGGTAATCCTTTCACGCAAACAAAAATCCCTACAATAGGTAAACGGCCAAAATCCAGTGACAAAATGCCGAATTTTAAGGTTTTTTAACAGTTGGAGTCTGCTTGACGCGCTCCAGGACCATCGGTAATGTAATTTTTTCCTTAGCCCGCCAATTAAACCCGTCCAAATACTCAAGCTCTTCCTTCCACTCTTTGGGAGGTACGAACTTCGCTTCGGGTTTCGTGATAAACGAAATCTTGTTGATTTTATTTTCTTGAAAAAAGAGATTCATTCGACTACATTCGACTCGATTTAAGCCCGTAGTATTTTTCTTATCATCGACAACATAATAAACACTCTCACCATTGCCGTCGACCTGCACTTTTTTTAACCGAGAATCATCCGCAAAAAATACCCACATTTTGCGTCCCTTTATTTGATTAAAATGAGCTGCCGAATCCTTGGATATAACGAAAGAATGACCACGCAATCGCATCTCACGCATTTTTTGATTGGTCATATACATGGACACGGAATCTGCCTGCAATTGGGAATCATTCGTCCAAAGCAGAGGCTTTTGATAGAAATGTATCACGGAATCCTTGGTATCATAACCTAGTGAATCACATTTACCGGAAAAATCGGGTTTGAAGATTAGCACATTCTTGTACGCATACAATTTACGTGTGGAATCAACCTTATTTTGCATTGAAACCAAGGTATCAGCTGTCAGATACAAGGTATCCTGCTCGCCTATGTTTCGCATCAACGCATGTCCATAAACTCGCGTAATTCCTGTTTTTCCGGCATACCGACCATGGTCACCCGTCAAAATCACCTTTTGTTTTTGGCTCAAAAACTCAACCCGACCGCGTGCTACCCCAATCTGTGTTGGACTATCATAAAACAAGGTATCAGCTGAGAGTATATACTCGTCCGTTTTAGCCGTAGACCTTCCCGTGAAATTGGACACTTTGGTTTGTGTATTATAAAAGCCTGCGTTCGTTAAGACTGTATCCTTTTTCGTGATAATTTCCGTGGGAGCAATAAAATAAGCCTCCTTCGATGCCGTGTTGTATTTCAGGGAATCCGCCTGCAGCTTTCCACCATCCTTATCCAAAACTCGCACCTTTTCTTTAAAGAGAAAGTTTTTAGTGACAGTGTTGTAAAATCCTTCCCGACTAGACAAAGTTGATTTTTTGTCAATTATTTTAGCACCCGTGTGGTAAATAGCCATCCGAGAATTCAAATCATAATCAAGTTTATTGGTCGTCAATACTATGGTGTGATCGTCCAATTTAACTTTTCCGGAAATAAACGCTTGTCGGTTATCACCCATGTAAATGGCAGTATCACCTGTAATTGTCACGGTGTCCGCTTGAATGATTTTCACATGGCCATAAGCCTCTACGTTATTCGTGGAACTATTTAACACCGCTTGATCACAGGCTAGTGTTGTGGTCCCTTGTCGGAGAAATACACGCCCTATCAAGGTTTTTCGCATGATTAACTCCTGCTGCATCCCGTTGAGACTGTCGGCGCGAATGACCTCCAACTGGCTTTGCGCGAGTAGGCAAGCCGGTAGCATCAAAAAGAAAAAGAGGAATAATCCGTATTTTTGCCGCATGTTCATCGCGAATCATTAATTTCGCATCATCAATTGAACGCGCAATTTACCAATTTTATGCTGGAAGATTTCATCCATTTTATCCAAAAAGAGAATTTATTTCAACCCGAAGACAAAATCCTCGTTGCCGTTAGTGGCGGGATTGATTCGGTGGTATTAGCCAAACTATTCTCGTTGGCAAAATTCAATTTTGGCATTGCGCATGTGAATTTCAGTTTGCGCGGGGAAGAATCTTTGGCCGACGAGGTATTTGTAAAGAAATTCGCAAAAACCTTGAAAGTTCCTTACCACAGCATCGTGTTCGATACGAAAGCCTTTGCGGAAAAAGAAAAAATTTCGACACAAATGGCGGCGCGATTGTTACGCTATAACTGGTTCGAAGAAATCCGCCAGCAGGAAGGATACCAATACATCGCGACGGCTCACCACCAAATGGATAGTGCTGAAACCGTCTTGATTAATTTAACGCGAGGAAGTGGTTTAGCAGGATTTCATGGCATCCCATTAAAGAATGGCCACATCATCAGACCCATGTTGTTCGCAAATCAAGAACAAATATTCGACCTCGTCGTAGAGAGACATCTGGCCTGGCGGGAAGATTCGTCGAATGAATCGACGAAATACCAGCGCAATTTCATACGCCATGAGATTATGCCCAAATTCCAGGAGCTTAATGCTACTTTTGATGAAACCCTGGCAGAAACGAGTGAACGCATACGTGACATTGAAACTTGGATTCAAGAAGAATTTACCCTGTGGCAAGAAGCAAACATTAAAAGTGATGCGGCTAAGAACCTATTTGTTCAATTGAATGTAAAATCGGCCCGGGAAAAAGTCATGCAACAACGCTGGCTTCAAAGCCTCGCTTTTAATGGAGATCAAATTGCACAGATCACAAATCATCCAGCAGACAAAGTAGGTAAGATTTTCGAATCCCCACTTTTTACGTTAAATGTGGATCGCAACCAATGGGTATTAAGCCCGAAAGACCAGTCGGAATACAAACCCATTTTAGTCCAAGAAGAAGATGAAATCATCGACTTAGGAACACAAGAATTACATATTTATGTCGAAGAAAAGACAGCAGATTTCAAGGTTCCTACGGAGGCCCATATTGCTTGTCTCGATGCAGATAGCTTAAGCTTTCCTTTGGAAATCCGCAAGACGCAAGAAGGCGACTGGTTTTGTCCACTGGGAATGAATTCAAAGAAGCTTATTTCTGATTTTCTGACCGATAAAAAAGTGGCACTCAACATAAAGAAAACGACCTTATTAATGCTCAGCAAAGGTTCTGTAGCCTGGATTGTGGGCCATCGAATAGATAATCGATTCAAGGTCTCAGACAAAACGGAAACAGTAATGATTTTCGAATTAAAACGGAAGGGCTAGCACGTCCTTGGTTCGTTTGTTTAGGCTAATTTTCATGCATGCCTCAGCTACCTTTGGCAAACCTTGGAGGATTGCCAAAGGTAAAGGGGGAAATGAACTTTAAAGCCCCGAAAACTGATAATTTACCTGATTAATTTTCGATAAGATTCGGTCCGAATGGGATCCAGCAAACTTAAATAAGCAAAGGCTTGTTGGCGCTCTGACGCACCCGCCTCATCCAAGATGGAGAAAATCTCCTCACTCTTGGCATCAAAAAACACACGAATACTCGCAGCGCCCGGACGAATCTGATTGATCTGTCGAATCTGCATCAATAAATCCAAAATACCCTTCCGAGTCTCATCGGGCTTATCCTTAAATGTATCCAGATACAACCGGTGATAGCTATAATTCACATCACGCATCCCTTGTATTTGTTGGTTCATCAAATTCTCCGAAATCGCAAAACGCGAACGGATGTCGGAGGCATTCCCCCAACCACTACCTGAATTTTGCGCCAAATTCGTCAAATTTGCCAATTTCTGTACAAAAGCCTCTCCCCCACGCAAACCCATCGAATCATAGTGGTATGCGAGAGACAAATAGGCATAATAGGCCATCAATGAGCTCAAATTATCAATAAAACTATTGTCATTATACGTTATTGGCGTACCCAATTGATATTTAAAATTGAAATTTTTATCAATCATGTTCAAGACAACCGTTTCATAGGACGTACCATAAACAGGTCGCAAGACTTGAATACGTGCATTGGCCTCAAAATCGCCTTGAGAGCTCGCTTTGGTCAACAATAAATTGATATTCAACTTGATTTTTTCCTCAGGCGCAAAATTATCATTGGACCAACGGCGGTTGGACAAAAAATCTTGTAAGGTACGCTGAAGTTCGGAATAGATTTGCGAGGAGCCTCGCTGCTGGTCAAGCTGTAATTGCTCGGTGTTAATCGTTACAGTAGCCTGTAGTTCTTGGGCTTTCATTGCCCAAGAACTGAGACATAATATCGCGAATAATAGTATGCGAATGGATTTCATATGAAACCAACGAAAAAAGATTAGTTTTCGTCTGTTCCCTCTGTACGTTCTCTGAAATCTACTTTGTCAGCCAAAAACTCGTCAATGGCAATAGCACTTGGCTTTGGCATACGCTCGTAGTATTTAGAGATTTCGATTTGCTCACGGTTTTCAAAAATCTCTTCTAAATTATCTACAGAAGAAGCAAACTCAGATAATTTACCTGATAATTCCTCCTTCATTTTGCTTGAAATCTGACGAGCACGTTGTCCAATAATAGAAATGGACTCGTATGTATTACCTGTCTTTGCAGCAATTTTATCTACATCACGCGTAATGATTGATGGATTGGTTTGGATCTTAGACATCTCTTTGAATTTTAATTAAGGTTGCAAAAATAAGATAATTTTCTGAAATAAACTATTGAGGACTCGTAGTCAATTTGGACGTATTCGACTTCTCTTTCTCTAATAAGGCTTTCTGTTCTGCCTCGAATTTAGCAATACGCTCTACTTCCCCATTGCTCTTCACATACATCTTCTCCGCATCCTTCAAATAGCCACTTTGAGGGTATTTGTCCACAAGTTCTAAATAAAACTTAGATGCATCGGAATAACGTTCCTTTTGCTTGGATTCAATGGTACTGTTTGCCAAATCATATTGCGCCAAAACCTTCAAATATGCCATTTCCTCATTGTAATCGGAGTCTGGAAAATCACGCTGAAAGTTTGTAATTTCAATAACAGACGACTTTAAAGAAGCCACATTAAAGGGAGACGTCTTGTGATACAACTTCGCTTTTTCATACGCTTTCCGTTCCAACTTGCGACGCAATTCCTTGATCATATTCGAACATTCATCCTTGAATTTGGTATCTGGATAATTATTCAAATAACTCTGCAATTCATTGATGGCAGATAAAGTGCCTGTTTGGTCCAAATTAAAATTTGGAGAATCCTTATATAAAGAAAACGCCGACATATAAATGGCTTCTTCTGCGAACTCACTACGCGAAAAAACCTCATAAAACTTCTTGAAATGCGCATTCGCTAAGGTGTAATTCCCTAAATTGAAATCACAATAGGCCTGATAATAGGTGGCCATTTCTTGAGTCGAATCGCCCTTCATTAAAGGGAGTATCTCATCAAACAAGATACTTGCCTTGTCAAAATCTTTCTTTTTATAATAGTCCACGGCAGCCTTGTACTTAACAGGCAAACTTGCATTCTTACGGAACTTTTCAAACTTACCACATGAACTCAAGCCGAGCAATGCAATAAAACCAACTAGAATATAATTTTTCAATTTCATAAGCCTCAAATATACGGATTAATTACGACTAAATTGTAAATGATACAATTGTGCATACAATCCCTCATGCTTCAATAACGCCTCATGCGTTCCTCGTTCTTTAATTTCACCTTTATCCATCACCAAAATCTGATGCGCATTCCGGATCGTGGATAAGCGATGGGCAATCACAACAGCCGTGCGTCCTTGCATCAAAGTAGCAATCGCTTGTTGGATTAAGCTCTCAGACTCCGAATCAACCGAAGATGTTGCCTCATCTAAAATAATAATTTTGGGGTCATGCACCATGGCACGGACAAAGGAGATAAGTTGGCGCTGACCCACACTCAACGTGGCCCCCCGCTCCATCACCTCATAGGCATATCCACCTGGCAACGACATAATAAAATCATGTACACCTACCGCTTTAGCAGCCTCTTCAATCTTATCCTGCGAAATCGACGTATCACCTAAGTGAATGTTGTATGCGATGGACGCACTAAACAAGAAGACATCCTGCAAGACAACCGCAATATTTTTGCGTAAACTATGAATCTCATAATCTGGCAAGGCTACCCCATCAATTCGAATTTGACCTTCCTGGCAGTCATACATGC
>JBDLUL010000046.1:0-3456 GCA_039805345.1 Bacteroidota bacterium
TATTTTGGTCTCTATGTTGAAGTAAATGGTCAAGTAACTTGCGTTCAGGTTCGCATAACCAACTTAGTTTTTTACGATTTCTACTTTGCGATTGATGGATCCCTAGACTAGCGAGTAGTACTGTAAAAGCCAATAAACTCATATTGAGAGGCATTCGGCTATTTTTAATTGTAATTGATTTGAAATTTTGAATGACTGGGGTTAGTCGATACTCTGTTTGAGCCGTATTCGTTTGAATAAAAAAGAAGCAAACGATGTGTAACAGGGTGTAAATTTTCCTCATCTAGCTTCTAGATTATGTATGATTGTCATTGAATTCTTGTTTCATCGGCAAAATTAAGGGCGCGGCGATTGGTGAGAAATAGACCCTAGGGTTCAATTTTGTAGGCAGTTGAGCATAAAAAAAGCCATTTCTAGGAAATGGCTTTTTGAAGAAATTTGTTTAGTGTTTTTTTAACCACTCATCGTATTTATTTGGATACAGTTTTTTGTAATAAATACGTAGCCTTTTTTGGCCTTTCTGATCTTGATTAATAGAATAAAACAGGTCGAAATATTCGAGTTCTTCTGGACTAATTTGCAGTGGGGTTTTTAATTTCGCTGACAAGTTATTATAGTAGGTTTTAATCCGTTTTTCGGGATCAAAATTTGGCTTAACCACTTCGTAATAGGACAATTGATGGGCCTTGAAAATCGCACGAAGTCCATCGTATACCCCCACAAATGGAACCGATCCATGGTCATCGTTTGGATAATATTGATAACTAAAGAGCATGGAATTGGAATGACTTAGCTTTTGGCAGAAACGTAAAATGCTTTTTTCGTGGACTGAAAATGGCGCCTTGCTAGCCAGCATTTTGTTCAGATTCGGTTCATTCGTTGTATTGGCTAGGCCAATGAACAAAGATTTGTTCCCTAGTTTTCCTGCTTGAATTGTTTGCAAAACACTTTTTGAAAACCGACCATCGTCATACCAAAGACTTGGATCTATCACGATGTAGTCATCGAATAAATCTGGGTGCTTCTGTAAAATAGACAGCGCAAAGATTCCCCCGAAACTATGGCCAACTAACGCTCGGTAGGGGCTCGTGGGATATTTGGCATTTATATATGGAATGATTTCTTTTTCGATGACCTGAGTGAATGTTTCAGCACCACCTGTTACCTCAGCCATGGCTTTGGGTAACATCGCGGAGGCATTAACCCGATAAGGAGTCAAGTCGCGCGTCCGATTCGTATTGTTAATAAAAACGACAATCATTTTAGGAAATATGCGATTGCCATTGACCTCCGTGAGGTAATGCATCATCCCAGAAATTGCCAAATAATTATCATCTCCATCGAGGACATAAAGGACAGGATACTGTGCTTGTTTTTGTTTTTTTTCTACGATTTCCTTGGGTAGATAAACGCGAAAGGTTCTGGACTCATGTAATACGTTTGAATGAATTGAATCTAGGACGATGTGGGTTTGTTGGGCTGCCAACAAATGCGAACTCCATACGAGCAGCATGATTAAAAGTGGTTTCATGTTACAAAGCTGTTTCAATGAGTTCGATTAAATCTTGCCCTTCCTTCTTTAATTTCTCCTCAAAATGCATTACCACATAATTACTTTTATCCATGGCAAAAAACTGGGCCATCATGACATTGATTTTTGCCCGGTCATAGGTTAATAGGGGAGGGTTGCCCTGTGGGATTAAATTTGACGTATAGTTGCTTACGTTACTGCCTGCGTATTTCATGAGGACTTTTACATCAAAAACCTCTGCATTGGCTTTGGAATATTCACGTAAGTAATTCATTTCCCCTTCTTGGAATTTCTCAATCGCCGAAATCGAGTTTTCGTAATGTTGAATGGCTTGAATGATTTTGGGATTGTGGATAAGCCGCAATCCTCCTGCATTTTTCATGAGTTGGAATCCAGCATCGGTTCTTTCGAATAAATAGCGGACGTGCAGGCGCCGACCGTTATAATAAAAAGGGCCGGAATCTTTTTTGTATTCGTCATCAGTAAAGTTTTTAGTGAACTCTTTACTGATTTCGGCACGGATATTTCGGTAATATAAATTCGAGTCCACCATCGAAATATCCATTTGAATATCTTTGGAAATGAGGCTCAGGAATTCTTTTTCGCGGGCACGTTCGATGAAATGTTCTCGGTAATTTTCGACAAAAAATCCGAGGGTGACTGCCATGAAAAGCATAAAAAACTCGCTGAGGTATTCTTTCCAATTTTTAGGTGCGTGATGTGGGTGGTGTACTTCCATCTTAGTCTGGGAAATTTGATTTAATTAATTTACGCAGTTGGTAGCTTTTGGCCTTATAAGCATTATAATACCCTGTTTCGGTCACATTCATGAGCCAATCACTGCCACGAAGCATATTGGCAGTTTGTGTGCCTAGATTCTGGTGTTGGGTATCCAAGAAGTAGGGTTTTCCGGGCGCGGAACTTTGATTTTGTTCTAGCAAAGCCATCATTTTCGTGCGCGAAAGTCCGTTCCGATGTGCATCGACATGTGCTAGATTTAAATGATTCACCACCCATGGCTGAATATTGGCATAGAAATATTCCTTTTCGCGGTCCTGTCTGTATTCGATACGCTTCAATTGCATTTTCAAATCTGAGATGGCTTTGGCCAAGGTGTCGTTTTTAAAATAGCGGAGAGAGCCGGAGCTAATGATTTGATCTAAATTTGCTTGACGAAATTCAGGATGCCGCCAAATGAAAACTCCTCGAATAAAGTGATAGTAGAGTGTCGTGTCGGTGGGTTTTAGGCCTTGATTTTCAAGGATTTTTATGGCCTGATTAACCGATTTTCGTTCGATGATTCGGAGTTCTTGGAATTCTTTGAAGTCTACGGAGTCCGCAGCGAGGTCTTTCAATAAAGATTTAGCTAATTCCTTTTCGCGTAATCCTTCGATGTAATGTTCGCGCTGGTTTTCAACTAAAAAACCCAAGGTTAAAGCGACGAATATGACAATGAATTCACTAGCATAATCCTTGAGACTTTTGGGTGGATGATGTGGGTGATGTACTTCCATGGATTTGTTTATATCTCGAAAAGGTAAATAAAAAAATCAAAATTTGGCCTTTTGAAGACCAAATTTTGATTTATCAAGAAAAAATTATCTTTTATTTCGAAGACAAATCAGGCTGAAGTGTCATATAAACGGATTCGTTTTCCACGATATAATTACGCATAATAGTGATGTCGCGGTCATAAGATCCTTTACCATAGATTTCCTCGTAGGATGCTTTTAGTTTGGATGGTTCATCCATTTCTTTCCAACCGTTCGGGAAGCGGCGAGAGAAAATGAGGCGCGCAGCACCCGAGGTTTGATAAGTTGCGATTTTGATTCCTGCTTTGTCCCAGGCTTTTGGTAAGCGTTTTATTACATCCCAAAACTCAGTAGCCGGCGCATATTTCAATGTTAAGATACTTGAACGAATTT
>JBDLUL010000047.1:0-54569 GCA_039805345.1 Bacteroidota bacterium
GAGATTGGTGTGCATGCGATGGTAGTTCATTATCGTTTGCCTGATAGTACACGTCAAGTAGAGAAACAATTTGCGCCATTGCAAGATGCCCAACAGGCGATTCGGGTTGCGCGCCAACAATCTTATGTATGGAATGTCGATTCAACGAAGATCGGTGTGATGGGTTTTTCAGCTGGGGGGCATTTAGCTGCAAGTGCGGCGACGCATTTTTCGAATGACTACACGAAAATTAATGATGGCCAAAATTTACGACCTGATTTCCAATTACTTATTTACCCAGTTGTTAGTTTCCGCGCTTACAGTCATCAAGGATCTGTTAGTAGTTTACTAGGTCAGAATAAATCAGAAGAATTACTCCACTTATTTTCGAATGAAGAGCAGGTAAATGCAAATACTCCGAGAGCTTTTTTGGTACACGCATCCGATGACGGTGCAGTACCAGTGGCGAATTCATTAAATTATGCGGCCGCTTTAGCTAGCAACAAAGTATTAGTTGATTTGCATATTATGGCCAAAGGAGGCCATGGATTCGGACTTGTAAATAAAACGACAGAAGAATATTGGTTTGATCGCCTTGCCACTTGGTTTAAAACCCTTTAATTGATTTCTCTTTTTTTCATTAAGTAATAAAAAGGAATACCTGCTAATACGATACCTAATCCAATCGATGAAGGAACGGTTTTCGTATAAAGTAGATTGATAGATATCAATAAAAGTAATAGCAAATAAGTAGCGAATAAGAGTTGATCCTTCCATGCCAATTTCTCTTGCATGATTCGTTGATTAAATACAGCTAATACGGTCAAGAAATAAAATAGCAAAATGGCAAATACGGTGAAATCCAGCAAGCTATTGTAAGAACCTGAGAAGCAGAGTAATATGGCCCAAATACCTTGAATAATAAGGGAATAGGCAGGTGCATTGTTTTTATTTACTTCTGCCGCTTTCTTGAAAAACAATTTGTCATGCGCCATTGCCTCGAATAGACGTCCTCCTGCTAAGATAATTCCATTATTACATCCAAAGGTGGATATCATAATCAAAATAGCCATAACCAGCGCTCCTATATTTCCGAGCACTGTTTGAAGTGCTGCTGATCCTAACCGATCTTGGCTGGCAAACATAATTCCTCTTAAATAGCTTGTCGTGCCATTCGGGTCGCCTTGTAAGGGCAATATGGCTAGGTAGGCGAAATTTGTCAACAGATATAAGGCACATACTAAAGCAGATCCGTAAACCAAACCTTTGGCAATTGTTTTCTGTGGGTGTTCAAAATCTTGACTTGCAAAGGTTACATTGTTCCATGCGGAAGAAGAAAATAAAGGCCCAATCATGGCCGCACCAAAAATACTCAATAGGGTGGTAGTTGATACATATTCTACTTTATTCGTTAGTGGATTTAAGGTATTGCCTTCCGCAAAGAAATTAGTAAAATGAATCCATTCATTTTGTGTACCAACGAACAATCCAATCAGTATAATGAGAATGATTGCACCAATTTTGGTTACGGTAAATACATTTTGAATGATTGCGGCAAATGAAATTCCTTTTAAGTTAGCGCCAGTTAAGATGACAATTAACAGCGCCGCTAAAATTTGTTGGGATGTTATATATGAACCAATCATAGGAACATCATTAATATAATCCGGCCAAATAAAGCCTGTGTATTTGGCGAATGCAACGGCAACGGCAGCTATTGTACCTGTTTGAATGACTAGAAAGGTCGTCCAGCCAAACAAGAAACCTGTTAGTGGATTATAGGCTTCTTTTAAATAAATGTATTGTCCACCCGTTGCAGGGAATTTACTTGAGAGTTTTCCATATGCATATGCACCTGTAACAGTTAGGAAACTCGTTAGAATCCAGGTGCCAATCCACCAAATAGGAGAGGTTAGCGATCGTCCCACCTCAGAACTCACTAAAAATATTCCTGAACCGATCATGGAGCCCATGACCAAAAGTGTGGCATCTGTTGTATTTAATTTCTTACTCATATCGGGATTATACTAATAATACTATTGCTCGAATAATTTAAATTTTTCAAAGTTGCACAAATTTTGGTCAGATTTTAGGCCACATTTTTAAAAAAAATAAAATGTAATCGTTTCCGTAATCGTTTACGGAAAAAAATTAAATAAAATCATTGAATTTTAATATTATGCTTGGTTATATTAGAGCATGTGAGTATGTATCAATTTCTATGAGCATCTCCTGTTAAAAGAAAAGTACAAATCCATGATGATGAGTAAAAAAGTGATTATTGATGAAGTAGCTATTTGGGATAAATTTCGTGCGGGTGATCAGCGCGCATTCACCGAATTGTATCAGCATTTTGTTCAGCCTTTGTATTCTTATTCCATGGGCGTTACCGCTGATAAGGAGTTAATCAAAGATTGTTTACATGATTTATTTGTGGAGTTGTGGCGTAACCATGCAACGATAGGACCTACGACAAGTGTAAAATATTATTTGATGGCATCAATTAAGCGTAAGCTTATTCGTCACATGGAGACACAATTGAAAAATCATGTACATCATAGCAATTACATGATGGATTACATGGAAGCTGATCATTCACAAGAAGCTATTTTAATTAAGTATGAAGAAGATATACGGACCAATAAACAATTAGCTCGTTGCCTTGATTTACTAAGTAAGCGACAAAGAGAAGCCATATCGCTACGATTTTTTCAAAATATGGATACTGATCAGATATCTGATTCAATGAAAATTAATCCACAATCGGTATATAATTTAATCTTTGGAGCCTTGCGTGTTATGAAAGATGGCTTAATGCGGGAGCGCGCATTCGCATAAAAATTGGATAATTATAATTATTATTTGAGTATATCATTGTTGTGTACTGCTTTATAGGGTTAAAGAACTCAAGCAGGAATGCCAAAAGATGAAAATAACAGGTTTGTAAATCGGTTTATGTACCGTAAACGTTTATTGAACTTGATTTTAAAGAAATTTTCGCGGAAGGACTGGTTGCTTCAGCGAGATGGTATAAATTTTAAAGACCAGCTTAGTCACAATGATTGCGAAGCGTTGTGGGCTAAGATCAATTTTACTTTGCAAACCTTAAACTAAAATTTTTCTAACCTATGAGAAAACAATTACTTTCCAAGGTTCTTTTTAGCATGTTTTTTGTGCTAATGGGAATTCAAATGCTTGCTCAGGACCGAACGGTTACTGGTCGAGTGACTGCCTCTGATGATGGATCAGGTATCCCGGGGGCAAGTATTTCGATTAAAGGTACTTCCAAAGGGACATCTTCTGATGCGGATGGAAACTACAAGATTACAGTTTCGGGTTCATCTGTTTTGACATTTTCTTCTGTGGGTTTTAATTCCCAAGATGTTACTGTTGGTAACAAATCCCAAATCAACGTAGCGTTAGCAACGGATACGAAAGCCTTGACTGAAGTTGTTGTTGTAGGTTACGGTACGCAAAAGAAAAGCCAATTAACAGGTGCCATTTCTTCAGTTACCTCAAAGCAAATTACTGAAATGCCGATTACCAACTTGGGTCAAGCGATGCAAGGACGTGTTGCGGGTGTTGACGTTGCGCAATCAGGATCTAAGCCAGGAACAGTGCCAAAAGTATTGATTCGTGGTCGTCGTTCATTTAACGCAGGTAACGATCCATTATATGTTGTGGATGGTATTCCTTTATCTAGCGGTTACGAAGATATGAACCCGAATGATGTTGCTTCGATGGAAATTTTGAAAGATGCAACAGCTACAGCAATTTACGGTGCTCGTGGTGCGAATGGTGTTGTATTGATTACAACGAAGCGTGGTTCAAAAGACGGGAAAACAGTTATTTCTTATGATACCTATGTAGGTTCAACACAAACTTTGGATAAAATCAACTTGTTTACAGGTGCTGAGTATGCCGAAATGAAGCGTGAATCTCGTCGTACAATTGGTACTTACAAGGATGCAAACGGTAATTTGGTTCCTACAGGTGTCATGGATGCCTATGCAGATTCGAAATTATTTACGGCCATTGAATTAGATGGTATTGCGAAAGGTCGTACGACGGATTACCAAGATTTAATGGTGAGAAAAGGTTTCCAACAAAACCATGCGATTGGCGTTCAAGGAGGAAATGAAAAAACGCAATTCTCAATCAATGCTGGTTATTTCCAAGATAAGGGTATTATTGAAGGATTGGATTTTTCACGTTATTCTTTGCGTGTGAATGTAGACCACCAAGTTAGCAAAGCGTTAAAAGTAGGTATCTCGTCATATGGTATGTATGGTGTTACGAATGGAGCCAACTTAAATCCATATGGTTTCTTATTATCTCAGAACCCATTAGCTCGTGCATTTGATGATTCTGGTAATTTGATTTTCCAACAAACTGACGATGCCTTATTAACAAACCCATTAAATGAGATTGTTAAAGGTGCTAAAGTTGATGAGACGCGTAAATACCGTATTTTCAATAGTGTTTATGCAGAATTACAACTTGCAAAGGGCTTGAAATACCGTGTGAATTTTGGTCCTGATTTTACGATTTCTCGTAATGGTCAATTTAATGGAGCATTAACAAATGCTATTAAAGGAGGAAATCCTACGGCGACTACAGATAATCGTTTTGGCTTTAATTATACAATTGAAAATGTTTTAACGTATAATAAGCAAATCAAAGATCATAACATTGGCATTACAGCATTGCAGTCTATGCAACGTGATAATTACGAGCAATATACACAAAGTGTATTAGGTGTACCCGTTGAAACGCAATCTTTCTTCAATTTAGGAAATGCATCATCCATTCAAGGAATTGGTTCAAACTTAATCCAATGGACAATTGCTTCCTACATGGCTCGTATTAACTATGACTACAAAGGCAAGTACTTATTAACAGTTACTGCACGTCGTGATGGTTCATCTCGTTTCGGTGAAAACACGAAGTGGGGTAATTTTCCAGGTGTTGCCTTGGGTTGGAACCTTCACCAAGAGAACTTCATGAAGCGTTTAACCTTTATTGATGAGTTAAAGTTACGTGCATCGATGGCGCAAGTAGGTAACCAAGGTCTTTCACCTTACCAAACGCAAGGTTTGGAAGGAAGAACTTCGTATGCTTGGAACAACAATGCAGCGTATGGATATCGTCCTAATACTATTGGTAATGCCGATTTGAAGTGGGAAACTTCTACTTCAAAGAACATTGGAGCTGACTTTAGCTTATGGAGAGGAAAGGTTTCAGGATCGGTTGAATACTACCAAACGAATACAACGGATTTATTGTTGTCAGATCAATTACCAACTTCAACTGGTTTTGCTGCCGTTACGCGTAACGTAGGAGAGACAAAGAATACAGGTATTGAATTATCATTATCTACTGTTAACGTGGATGCTGAAAATGGTTTCAAATGGTCAACGGACTTTACGTTCTACAAGAACACAGAGGAGATTGTATCATTATACAATGGAGCTAAAGATGACGTAGGTAACCGTTGGTTCATCGGTAAGCCTTTGAATTCATATTTTGATTATAAGTATGAGGGTATCTGGCAAGTGGCTGAAGCCGCAGATGCTAAAGCGAAGGGTTTCTCAGTTGGTCAAATCAAGGTAGCTGATTCAAACGGTGATGGTAAAATTACTGCGGATGATCGCGTGTTGCTAGGTTCAGATGTTCCAGCTTGGACAGGTGGTATGACTAACCGTTTCTCTTATAAAGGATTCGATTTGTCGTTCTTCATCTTTACACGTCAAGGACAAAAGATTGTATCAAGATTCCATCAAAATTCAAACTACCTTCAAGGTCGTTATAACCAAATTAAAGTGGATTATTGGACTCCAAACAATCCTAATGCATATTATCCACGTCCTAACTTTAATCAAGAGTTCCCTGCATATAATACAGCAATTATGTATTTTGATGGTTCCTTCATTAAGGTTCGTAACATTAACGTAGGATATACTTTCCCTGCTAAGACTGCTCAGAAGTTAGGTTTATCTTCTTTACGTGTTTATGCGAGCATTCAGCAACCATTTATTTTCTCGAAATATCGTAGCAAAGAAAATGGTGTTGACCCAGAAACTTCTAATGGTAATATCGATAATAACGTTACACCAGCAACACAAGTTTCTACATTTGGTTTAAATATTAAATTTTAATCTCCGAAATAATGAAAAGTTTATATATCAAAAATTCACTAAAAACTCTAGGTTTGGCCTCAGCAATCATGCTAGGTACTGCCTCTTGTAGTGATTTATTAAAGGAGAATGTTATATCTTCCATTAGTAATGACTACATCGCTACAACGCCAGGTTTTATTGCGGCTACGAATGCAGCTTACACGCCATTACGTTCATTTTATGCAACGGAACGTGGGTTAACCATGGCTGAATACGGTACAGATATTTATTCTGCTGGTGCTGATGGTTCGTATAAGGGTTTTCACTTTTATGATTCTCAATTAACATCTGCTGTTGATATCTTAGCGCAATTGTGGGATGAAACCTATAAAGGTATTAATACCATTAATGCAGTTATTGATCGTGCACCTGCTGTGACTGGTTTGACAGAGGCTGTTAAAACTCAACGCGTTGGTGAAATGAAGTACTTGCGTGCGCATTATTACTTTATTTTGGTTCAACAGTTTGGTCCTTTGGATTTACGTTTGAAAGAAACAACGGGTCCAACGAAAACAGCTACGCGTGCGACTGAGCAAGCTGTTTATAAGCAAATTGAAGCCGATTTATTAGCAGCTATTCCAGCTTTAGAAAATAAGAAGGCTTCTTCTGACTTTGGTCGTGCGACAAAAGCTGCAGCAGAAAACTTATTAGCTAAGGTTTATTTGACACGTGCTTCTTCAAAATTTGCTGAAGCGTCTGATTATGCAAACGCTGCAACATTATGTAACAATGTAATTAATAACTACGGTTTTAAATTGTTGCCAGATTTTGATAACGTTTTTGATCAAGCGAATCAGATTAATGATGAGGTTATTTTCTCGGTGCAGTATACGAACGATCCATTGACGAATGGTTTTGTGGATAACCAAGGAAATAAATTACACTTATACTTCGGTATGCAATACGATACTCAACCTGGTATGCAACGTGACGTTGTGAATGGTCGCCCGTTCAAGCGTTTAAAGCCTACTCCTTATTTGTTGAATACTGTTTTTGCTGATCGTGTGAATGATACACGTTACAAGAAGACGTTTAAAGACACTTGGTTGTCTAACAAGCCAGGTACCTATAACACGACTTTCGACGGTTCAAAAGCTACAGTTACTTATAAAGCAGGGGATACCACGATTTATATCCCAGGTTACGAGATGTCATTGGAAGAACGTAAGGCTAAGAAATATCAAGTGTTGGTTCCAAGTTTGTATAACTTTGCTTTGTTCCCAACGTTGAAGAAATTCTTTGATCCACTTCGTCCAGATATGACTTACGAGAATGGTTCACGTGATTATTTCGTACATCGTTTAGCGGATACTTATTTAATGTTGGCAGAAGCTCAATTTAAATTAGGTAAGCAAGCGGAATCTGTTACTGCTATTAATGCTGTACGTGTTCGTGCTGCTGCTGCTGGAAAGTCTGAAAACATGAAAGTTACTTCAGTAGACATGGACTTGATTATGGAAGAACGTGCACGTGAATTAGCAGGCGAGCAAACGCGTTGGATGGACTTAAAGCGTTGGGGTAATTTAGTAGAGCGTGTGAAGTTATATAACTCAGATGCTGCTGCGAATGTGGCTGATAGACACTATGTTCGTCCAATTCCTCAAAAACAAGTCGATTTATCCGAAAATGGAGGTTTTCCTCAAAATTCAGGATACTAGATTTAAGTTGATTTCCTTATTTTGTACTAATTCCGGAGAATTTTTCTCCGGAATTTTACTTTAAACCTATTTGTATGGCACGCTTACTATTTTCGCTTTGTTTGATATTATCTTTTTATGTCCATTCGCAGGATCAGGTTTCTTTTGTAAAGAAATCGGATAAGGTGGATGTATTGGTAGGAGGGAAGTATTTTACTTCCTATTTTTTTCCAGGTGAAACGCAGTTAAAAAAGGCTGTATTATTTCCCATTTTATCTGCTCAAGGTACTACAATCACACGTGGTTTCCCCATGAGTCCTCGTGCTGGTGAACGCGTGGATCATCCGCATCATGTAGGGATGTGGTTGAATTATGAAGATGTTAATGGATATGATTATTGGAATAATTCGAACAGTATCGTTGAATCGCTAAAATCACACAAAATGGGTACTATACGCCATGAACGTGTTAATAAGGTAGTTGGAGGGGAAAAAGGTACCTTATCTGTAACGGCAGCTTGGATTGATGAGGACGGTAAAGGAAAGCGGGTTTTAGATGAATCAACAACGTATGTGTTTTCGGGTACAAAAGATTTACGTATCATTGATCGAATTACAACCTTGAAAGCGGTTAGTGATGTTGTTACCTTTAAAGATGTAAAAGATGGGATGTTTGCAATTCGCGTTGCGCGCCAACTAGAAATTCCATCAAACAAGCCGGACGTATTTACTGATGCCCATGGTGTGGAAACGAAAGTCCCTGTGATGGATAATTCAGGTGTTACCGGTAATTACCTTAGCAGTGAAGGTATAGAAGGTGAGGCTGTTTGGAGTACCCGTGCTAAATGGATGAATTTGACTGGTAAAATGGATAATCACTCGATTAATGTGGCGATCTTAGATCATCCATCTAATGTTACCTATCCAAGCTACTGGCATGCCCGTGGCTACGGCCTATTTGCAGTTAACCCATTGGGATTGAACGTATTCACGAACGGAACAACAGCATTAAATTATACCTTAATGAATGGCGAGACGATTACCTTTCGTTATCGGACAATAATTGCCGACCGAGATTTAACCAAATCAGAGTTGGATGCCGCTCAAGCCAAATTTGCTCGTGAGGTTAAATAATTCGTAATTCAAGAAAATACTTGTATTTTTGTCAAGCATTGGGGCCATTCGTGGCCCTATTTTCTTTTAAATTATGAAGTTACAATTTCTCGGAGCGGCCAAACAAGTTACAGGTTCTATGTATTTGTTGGAGCTCGAAGATGGCTATAAAATTCTTATTGATTGTGGAACAGATATGGAGCGATCCATCGATTTTGACGTTCCCTATGAACCAGCGCCTTTCTTTCCATTTGATCCGACTTTGATTAATTTGGTTGTGTTAACTCATGCCCACATTGATCACTCGGGTAATATTCCGATGCTTTATCGGGAGGGATATGAGGGTCAAGTACTTTGTACGCCACCAACCGCAGAATTAGCTGCACTGTTATTGATGGATTCAGCTAGTTTACACTTACGTAAATTGCGTGCGGCCCAAGGTGAAAGTAAAAAGAAGCACAAGCAAATGGACCGACTATTACGTCGGGGAGATTTGTATCTGCAAAAGGATGTCGAAGATTCCTTAGGTAATTTTGTGACCCTCCAATTCAACAGGAAATTTGTGATCAAGCCGGGACTAGAGCTCACCTTTATTCCAGCGGGTCATTTATTAGGGGCTGCACACCTCTATTTTTCTATAACGGAAGGAGATCAAGTGAAGACCTTAGGTTTCAGTGGCGATATTGGTCGATTTGATTACCCTTTGCATATTGATCCTAATCCGATGCCAGCGTGTGATTATTTGGTATGTGAAAGTACCTATGGAAATCGGGTACATGAAGATAAGGTTGAACCCATTGATGCCTTAGCCAAAATCATTAAAGAAACGTGTATAGATAAGCCAGGTCGATTAGTTATCCCCGCATTTTCCGTGGGTAGAACGCAAGCCGTATTATATACCTTGAACCGCTTGATTGAAGAAAGAGGATTTCCTGCAATACGTGTATTTACGGATAGCCCGATGGGTAAAAGTTCTACGCGTATTTATGCAAAGAACGTAGCCTATTTAAATCCAGAAGCACGCGCATTCCAAAAAGAGTACGATGATTTATTTGACGTAGAAAACTTGATTTTCTTACAAACTGAAAAAGAATCACGAGCAATTCGGAATTACCATGAACCATGTATTATTATTTCATCATCTGGAATGATTTCAGGGGGACGTGTCGAACAACATATCGCAGATAATATCTCCAATAGTTATGCGACTATTCTATTAATTGGATATTCGGCAGAAGGTACATTAGGTCGCCAACTCATGGAGGGTACTGATTTGATACGCGTGAAAGATCGCGAGTACCGTGTCAATGCACAGATTCGTAAAATTGATGTGTTTTCTGGGCATGCCGACCAAAAAGGTTTGCTAAAGTTTGTGGCTAATCAAAAACCAGAAAAATTGAAAACCGTGTTTTTGTCACATGGCGAAGAAGAAAGTATGTTAGAATTTAGAGAGGAAATAAGACGTTTAGGGTTTTCAGATGTTATTTTACCAGATAAGGCTGAAACTTTTACACTTTAATCTTTAATTTTGCATTTGTAATTTTATAATCAGCATGAGAACATTATTAGAATTTGAAAAGCCGATCGCGGAGTTAGAGGATAAGTTGATCGAGATGCGCAAATTGGCATTAGAAAATAATGTAGACGTTTCCGGTGCTGTTGCATCACTAACAGATAAAATTTTAGAATTGAAAAAGGAAACCTTTGCTAATTTGACACGTTGGCAACGTGTTCAATTATCACGTCATCCCGATCGTCCCTATACCTTTGATTACATTGAAAAGTTGTGTACCGAGTTTATCGAAATACATGGCGATCGTTCTGTGGCAGATGATAAAGCGATGGTGGGAGGTTTTGGTAATATCGATGATGAGTATTCGGTGATGTTCATCGGCCAGCAAAAAGGTCGTAATACCAAACAGCGTCAAATGCGTAATTTTGGTATGCCAAATCCAGAAGGCTATCGTAAGGCGCTCCGTCTGATGAAAATGGCAGAGAAATTCAATAAGCCAATCGTTTGTTTAATCGATACACCAGGTGCTTTTCCAGGTTTGGAGGCGGAAGAAAGAGGGCAGGGGGAAGCAATTGCACGTAATATTCGTGACATGTTTATGTTAAAGGTGCCTGTTATTTGTATCATTATTGGTGAGGGCGCGTCTGGTGGTGCCTTAGGTATTGCTGTTGGTGATAAAGTTCTGATGATGGAAAATACGTGGTATTCGGTTATTTCTCCAGAATCATGTTCGTCTATTTTATGGCGCAGCTGGAATTACAAAGAACAAGCAGCTGAGGCATTGAAGCTAACTGCTGAAGATATGTTATCCAATGGACTAATTGACGGTATTATTCCGGAACCTTTGGGTGGTGCTCATTTAGACCCTGATTCTGCTGCAGCTAAAGTGAAAGCTGTAGTGAAAGAGGAGCTTGCTAAATTAGCTAAAATTGACCCTCAGGAACGTATTATGGCTCGAATTGAGAAATTCGGTCGTATGGGCGTTGTTGTTGAATAAGTTATGAAGAGGCCACTTGCGCTTGTCTTTGATTTAGGAAACGTCTTGTTGCCTATCGATTTAGATAAAACGTATGAGGCTTTTGCTTTACTCTCTAGTCAATATACAGCAACAGAAATCAAGCAGATTACACAAGATGAAGCTTTATGGTCTGCGTATGAATCAGGTCTTCAATCGGACAGAGAGTTTGAATTGTTTTTAGTGAATAGACTCCAATTGGTTTGTAGTTCGGAACAATTTCATGCAGCATTCAATGCCCTATTATTACGTTTCGATCAAACGTTATGTAACTACATTAAGGATTTGAAAGTAATATATCCTATATATCTGCTTAGTAATACAAGTCGTATTCATTCGAGATTATTTCTTCAAACGAACTTTCCGAATTATAATTTATTTGACGCTTTTGTGCGTGTGCATCTTTCTTTTGAGATGGGCGTAGTCAAACCGGATGTTGCGATTTACAATCAACTTGTTATAGAAAACAATTTACAGGACCATCATATTGTTTTTTTTGATGACAATGTACATAATATAGATTCTGCACTTAATTTTGGCTGGGAAGCCGTTTTAATTGATCCAAGCAATTCTTTACACCAAATTCAGCAACACATCAACTCCTTATGTTAATTTCAAGCCCTATTTTTGATTTTTTATTCAAAGCAGCCGGTTGGAAGCTTGTAGGAAATATTCCTAGAGATTTAGATAAAACAGTCGTCATTGTTTGCCCTCATGCAACATGGAAAGATTTTCCAGTTGGATTAGGAGCTCGCTCTTTATTGAGATTACCTATTTTATATTGGGGTAAGAAAGAGCTTTTTGATGGTCTTTTTGGTGGCGTATTTTCGTGGTTAGGGGGCTACCCTGTGGATCGTTCGAAGAACACGAATTTAGTAAGTTCTATTGTAGATATTTATAATAGTAAGGATACATTTCACGCGGTACTTGCACCCGAAGGTACTCGAAAAGATGTAGATAAATTAAAGACCGGATTTTACCATATCGCTGTACAAGCCAAAGTGCCTATCGTGATGATTGGGTTTGATTATGTGAATAAGGAAATTAAAATTCGGGACACTTTCTATCCAACGGGAGATTTTGAGGTAGATAAAAAAGTTATTGCTCAATATTATTCAACTATCCCTGGTGTTCAAAAGACTTGGATAAAGAATTACTTGGCTGATTGAGCCGCTTGAACAATCAATTTGGCCGTTTTATTCGATGCTCCTGCTGGGCCGATGAGTTCAGCAAGTTTTTGATAGTCAGCTAATTGCTCTTTTCTTTCGGTAGCATTTTCTTGGATCAGTTTATTCAATTTCAATTGAATATATTGGCTCGTAAATTGAACTTGAATCAATTCGGGTACAGCAAGTTTATCTAAAATAATGTTGACAAGTGAAATGAATTTTATATTTACGAGCAATTTGGCAAGTGAATAAAACAACCAATCTGTTTTATAAACAACTACTTGTGGTATTTTAAATAAAGCTGTTTCCAGTGTTGCTGTGCCTGATGTGACAACGGCTGCTTGCGCATGACTCAGAATATTATATGTTTGGTCATACAAGACACGGATAGGGTAATTGGCATATAATTCTTTCCAGTCCGATATTCCCGCCACGATAAAATTGAGTTCAGGTTTTTCGTTTGCTAATTGGGCAAATACAGGAAGTGCGCTTTTAATCTCTTGTTTTCTGCTTCCGGCGAGTAAGGCGATATAAGGCTGTTCGATTTTTTGATCGATTATAAACGTTTCATTAGGCTTAAAATTTGAAACCGCATCTTGCAGGGGATTGCCTACATAATGGGTGCTAATTCCTTTTTCTTTGAATAAATTCAATTCAAATGGGAAAATAACATAGAGTTCATCTACCCATTTTTTGATGTCCTCAATGCGTCCTTTATTCCATGCCCAAACTTTAGGAGCAATGTAGAATTGTGTTTGGAATCCTTTTAGTTTAGCGATGCGTGCAGCTTTCAAGTTAAAACCGCCATAATCAATAAATATGATGGTATCGGGTTTGAAATCTTCTATCTGATTACCAAATTTCGTAAACAAACTCTTAAGTCGTTGAATATTTTGAAGTACACCTAATAGCCCCATGATGGCCAATTCCTTGTGATGAATAAGTACTTCTGCACCTGCGTCTTGCATTCCATCACCTCCCCAAGCCTTTATTTCTGCTTGTGGGTCAATTTTGACAATTTCATGGATTAAATTGGATCCATGTAAATCACCTGACTTTTCCCCTGCTAGAATAAAGTATTTCATCTATTGTTCTCCGTAATATTCGACAGAATTCTTATTTGTTTCGATTAAATGCAATTTATGTAAGGTAGCCGTTTTGGAGTTTTCTGAAATTTTAGGAGCTAAAATTTTCCAAAATTCCATAATGAGAATTTCGCAACTTGCTAATTTACCCTCCATGAAATCGACATCCAAGTTGAGGTTCTTATGGTCAACTTTATCAATAATTTCTCTTTTAACTAAGTCACCTAAGGTCTTTAAATCAAATACAAATCCTGTATCGATATCAGGAATACCTTTAACTGTGACAATAAGTTCAAAATTATGACCATGCCAATTATTATTCGCACACAAGCCAAATACTTCTTGATTTTTTTCTTCTGACCAAGCTGGATTGAAGAGCCGGTGAGCGGCATTGAAATGTTCCTTGCGGATTACGTAGACCATTGTTTTCAGTTTGCGTGAAGGACGTCTGGGAAAACAGTAGCAGACAATCCAATTATTTCACAAAGGTACAAAAGCTATTCAGAATATGCGTAAATTTGTTGCTTAAATAGCTTTATTATGATTATTGTAACGGGTGCTGCGGGTTTTATCGGTAGTTGTTTGATCGCTCAATTGAATGAATTGAATTTTAACTATATAATCGCAGTTGATGATTTTTCGTTTCCAGAAAAGAATAAAAATCTAGTTGGTAAGAAAATTATGGAACGTGTTGAACGGACCGAATTAGCTGCATGGATTGATGAAAATTACCGTGAAGTGGAATTTTGTTTTCACATAGGGGCTCGAACAGATACAACGGAGTTTAATACAGAGATCTTTGATGAACTGAATGTAGCCTACTCGAAAATGCTTTGGAATAAATGTATCGATTATCAAATCCCATTGGTTTACGCTTCATCTGCAGCTACGTATGGATTAGGTGAATTGGGTTATGATGATACAGAAGCATTGATTCCGAAGTTGAAGCCATTGAATCCTTATGGTATTTCAAAAAACGATTTTGATATCTGGGCTTTGGCACAAGAAAAGAAACCTTTCTTTTGGGCAGGATTGAAATTCTTTAATGTTTATGGGCCAAACGAATACCATAAAAATCGGATGGCTTCTGTTGTCTTTCATGCCTACAATCAAATAAAAACGACTGGAAGTTTGAAATTATTTAAATCTCATCGTCCAGATTTTGCGGACGGAGAACAAATGCGTGATTTTATCTATGTAAAAGATCTCGTGTCTGTTTGTATCTTTTTGATGGAGCATCGCAAAAATTCAGGTATTTATAACCTGGGAACTGGTATTGCAAGATCATTTAATGATTTGGGGAAATCGACATTTAATGCCGTGGAAAAGGATGTTAACATCACTTATATCGATACACCGGAAGATATACGTGATAAATATCAATACTTTACAGAAGCCAACATGAGTAAATTGATTTCTATTGGCTACGATAAGCCTTTTTATTCGTTGGAAGAAGGGGTGAAGGATTACGTAAAAAACTACCTTATTCCTGCGAAGTATTGGTAAGCTTTTTGATTCCTTCTTCAATGAAACCTTGACCATATGCTAATAGCTGAATATTGGCCGCTATTAAGCCTAAAAGACTCACTTTTAGGCTTTTTGTTTTTGTTAACGCGTCTGTTAATATAGCTAACCAATATAGGAAAAGCCCTAAAAACAGAATATTGCCCACGGCAGGCAAAAGGATATTTAACAAAATTGTATTCCAAAAATAGATAAAGTAACAAGCTGGGAAGAAGTGTACCCATTTTAGCTCTGCGGGAAAGAATCGCGATATGTTTATGCGCGCTCGACCGAAAAAATGGATTTGCTTATAGAATTGTTTGAAGCTAGTTCGACGCTTATGATAAATAAATGCTTCAGGGATTAATCCAGATTTAAAACCAAGTGAAATACAACGAATACTAAATTCGATGTCTTCTCCCATGCGCGTAATTTTAAAACCTTGAGTCGCCTCCCAAACTTTGCGAGAGATACCCATGTTGAAACTGCGAGGATGAAATTGACCTCCTACATTTTTAGCCTTCCCGCGTATTCCACCTGTGGTAAACAAACTTGTCATAGCAAAGCTAATGGCCTTTTGTATAGGTGTAAATGAAGGATGGTCCTGGTCGGGACCTCCAAACAAATCAAGTTTATCGCGTTGTATGCCGGTATATACGGCTTGTAAATAATTGGATTCAATCAATGCATCTGAATCTAAAATGACAAAGAAGTCTCCTTGGGCTCTTTCAAATGCATAATTGCGGGCAAATCCTTGTCCACCATTTTGCTTAACAAAATAGGAAATCGATAATTGCTTTTGGTACTGATTTATGATACTTAGAGAATCAAGCTGAGAGCCGTCTTCAATAATGACCACTTCGAAATTTTTATAGCTTTGTTTAGTTAAACATGCCAATAATTCGTCCAATTCCTGTGGGCGATTATAGACCGGAATAATAACGCTAAATCGCATGCTTATGAAAACATTTCGGTTAATGTAGCCTCACTAGCTGCTAAAATTTTAGCGATTTCGTCATCACCAATGGCATCTGAAATAAACCAAGATTCAAATTGAGAAGGAGGTAAGTATATTCCCCGACGAAGCATTCCTTGGAAATACTGACCAAATAGATTCAAATCAGATGTCTTTGCATCATTGAAATTGTTTACAGGCACATCTGTGAAGAATAGTGTAAACATGGAGCCTAATTGGTTGATTGTATATTTTTTACCTATGGTATTTAATTGTTGACGGATGCCATTGGCAATTGCTTCTCCTTTGTTAGCTAAGCGCTCATATACGGAAAGGTCGTCTGTAATTAAATTTAACATAGCTAGGCCTGCAGTTGTAGCCAATGGATTTCCACTTAATGTTCCTGCCTGATAGACCGGGCCGGCTGGTGCAATCATATCCATGATTTCGCCTTTACCACCATATGCACCTACGGGTAAACCGCCACCTATTATTTTACCTAACGTTGTTAAATCGGGTTGTACTCCACAAACGCCTTGGTATCCACTGGCTGATTGGCGGAAACCTGTCATAACTTCATCAAATATTAGCAATGCACCATGTTGGTCACATAAAGCTCGTAATCCAGCTAAATAGCCATCGGCTGGAATAACTAAGCCCATATTCCCTACAACAGGTTCAACGATTACAGCAGCTACTGCTCCTGGATTAGCATCAAACAAATTGCTCAATGAATTCAAATCATTAAAAACAGCGGTAAGTGTATCTCGTGCTGTTGATTCAGTAACACCTGGACTATCTGGTGTACCTAACGTGGCAACTCCTGATCCTGCTGCTATTAAAAAGGAATCACCATGTCCATGATAGCAACCTTCGAATTTGATGATTTTATCTCTTTTTGTATAGGCACGTGCTAAACGTATGGCTGCCATTGTTGCTTCTGTACCAGAATTAACTAAACGAACTTTTTCAAAAGAAGGAATCATCGAAACGATTTTTTCCGCAATAAGAACTTCTTTTAAACTTGGTGCACCGAATGAAAACCCATCAGATAAAGCTTCACGAACTGCATTCTCAATAGCAGGGTGCGCTTGGCCAAATAACATAGGCCCCCAAGAACCTATTAAATCAATGTATTCGTTTCCATCGACATCTTTTAAGTAGGCGCCTTTAGCAGATTGGATAAATACGGGGTTTCCTCCTACAGACTTGAATGCTCTTACGGGTGAGTTAACCCCTCCTGGAATTAAGGTTTTAGCCTTTTCAAAATATGTATTACTTAACGTACCCATTATTTTTTCTTACCTTTTTTTTGTTCTGTTGCAGCTTTTTGTTGTTCTTCCATTGTCTTCAATTGCGTTTGAAGGTAGGTTGAAAAACGAGATTTTTTGGCTCCGCCTCCAGCTTTAATTTTGGCACGGTTCGCATCCAATAAAGCCTTGATTTTATCTTCATTGACAAATTTACGAATGGCTAATTGTTGGCCTATCGTCACTAAATTCGAAATGAAATAATAAAAACTTAAACCGGCAGGGAAGGAGTTCATCACAAACATGAAGATAACGGGCGTAACATAAGCCATCATTTTCATATTGATGGGTTGGCCAGGTTGATCCGGTGTGATTTGATTATTATAATATCCATAGGCAAGTTGGGACACCGTCATCAATAAACAGAATAAACTGATGTGAGAACCATAGAACGGAATATTAAATGGCAAATTCAAAATGGAATCATAGGTAGATAAATCTTCAGCCCAAAGGAATGATTCTTGACGAAGGTTAATTAAGTTCGGGAACAACATGAATACCGCCATTAATACGGGCATTGTTGCTAAAACAGGAATACAACCACTTAATGGATTAACCCCAACTTCTCCATACAACTTCATTGTTTCTTGTTGCACACGTGCAGGATCATCACCATTCTTTTCTTTGATTGCTGCGATTTCAGGAGCCAAAATACGTGTTTTAGCCATTGATACATAGGATTTATATGTCAAAGGCAACAAAGCTGTTTTGATAATTAGTACCAAAACGATAATTAGAAGTCCATAATTGAAAATGATACTTTCTAAAAAGTCAAATAACGGAACGAATATGTACTTTGTTATCGGCAATAAGAAATCATAACTCAATTTCACATTCTTGCCGAATGAAGGTGCGATGTCTTTAACGATCGAATAATCATTTGGTCCAAAGTAAAATTTAAATCCAGATTTACCTGTACTTAAATCACCCATGGGAGCAACTAATTGCGCATCCAAAGTTTTAATGGCAACCGTATCAGTTACATTAGGTGTTGCTGTTAAATTAGCTTTGGTAAACGTAGTGCCTTGTGGTACTAATCCTGATAAAAAGTATTTCTTTTTATAGGATACCCATTGAATCGATTGACTAAGATTTTCATTTGTAACCGATGTTGGGTTTTCACTGAGGTAATCAAATTCCTCATCTTCTGTTAGTAAATAATTAATCGTTGCTTTGCGCTCTTCCTGGGCATCTTTCTCCGTTTGCGCTACATTTTCTTTCCAATGAATAAAGTATTCGTTTCCGCTTAATTCGGGTGCTATTGCTTTAGCATCGATTGTATAAGCCAACTCGAATCCAGCTTCTGGCAATTGATACGTCTGAATGATGTTTTTGCCACTAGGTAATGTACTAGTAAAACTTACTTGATTTTTAGATTCAAGTGCTTGATAGACCAATTTTCCTAACGACAATTTCTTGCCACTCGTAGGTATTTCTACATCAAATAAGTCTTTTTGTGCATCAAATAATACGATACCGTCTTTCTTATTTGCTGTATAGGTTTTATAACTCTTGTAGTTTTTTAATTGTACGGAAACTAATTTTCCACCATAGTTGGAAAGCGTCACGCGTAAGTTTTCATTTTCAAGTGTATACAATTGTTCTTTGACCTGAATACTAGAATCTGCAACGACAGCTAATGCTGCTGCTTTAATAGCTTTTGTAGCTGGACTAACTTGTTTAGCAGCTACAGCTTCACTGTTTGTTTGTACAGGTTCTTTGGGAGCAAAGAAATATTGATAGCCAAGTAACATGGCCATGATGAGTACAATACCTGAGATAGAATTCTTATCCATAATAAGTTAAAAGACTACTTTGAGTTTTTGATGAATGGAACAGCGTGTTGGTAAGCTGCCTTAATAAATTGAACAAATAGGGGCGAAGGCGCCTCTACGGTTGACTTGTATTCTGGGTGAAACTGAACACCTACAAAAAATGGGTGGTTCGGCAATTCTACGATTTCAACTAAATTGGTATCCGGATTAATTCCAGATGTTACCATTCCAGCTGCATTAAATTGATTTAAATAATCATTGTTAAATTCATAACGGTGTCTATGGCGTTCTTGAATAAGCGATTTACCATAAATTTTAAATGCATTTGTCCCTTTCTCAATTTTGCAAGGATATGCACCTAAACGCATAGTTCCTCCTTTTTCTGAAACATCTTTTTGTGAATGCATCAAATCAATGACAGGATATGGAGTTTCTGGATTCATCTCAAATGAATGTGCATTTTCTAATCCAACCACATTACGAGCAAATTCGATTACGGCACATTGCATACCTAAGCAGATCCCTAAGAATGGGATATTATTTTCTCGCGCATATTTCACTGCGTTAATCTTCCCTTGGATTCCTCGTTCTCCAAATCCCGGTGCCACAAGAATTCCATCTAAATCAGCTAACGATTCTTCGATGTTATCTTCTGCCGTTTCCGACGAGATCCATTTAACATTTACTTTAATTTCATTTGCAACTCCTGCGTGAATAAATGCCTCAGCAATTGATTTATATGAATCTTTTAATTCAACATATTTTCCTACGAGACCAACGGTAATTTCGAATTTTGGGTTTTTTAATTTACTCAAGAAATTAGACCAAGCAGTTAAATTAGAGTCTTTATCATTGTATATATCTAATTTATATAAAACGCGACTATCTAAACGTTCCTCCTTCATTAACAAAGGTACATCGTATATTGTTGCTGCATCTCGCGCTTCAATAACATCTTGTTCAGACACATTACAGAACAAACCAATTTTCTTCTTCATTTCTTGAGGAAGTGGATGTTCTGTTCGGCAAACAAGAATATCGGGTTGAATTCCTGATTCTGATAATTGTTTAACAGAATGTTGTGTTGGTTTTGTCTTTAATTCTCCGGCTGATGCTAAATACGGAATTAGTGTTAAATGAATAAATAAGGTATTCTTTTCTCCTAAATCCCATTTTAATTGGCGAGCTGCCTCGATAAATGGTAACGATTCAATATCACCTACGCAACCACCGATTTCAGTTATGACAATATCAAATTTCCCTGTTTCACCTAGAATCAAAATATTACGTTTGATTTCATCTGTAATATGAGGAACTACTTGTACCGTTTTACCTAGATAATCGCCTTTACGTTCTTTTGTAATAACATTGTGGTATACTCGTCCAGTGGTAATATTATTCGCTTGACTTGTAGGGGTGTTCAAGAAGCGCTCATAATGTCCTAAATCCAAATCGGTTTCTGCTCCATCATTGGTTACGTAACACTCACCATGCTCATAAGGATTTAATGTGCCTGGATCAATGTTAATATATGGATCGAATTTTTGAATGGTGCAAGTTAGCCCTCTTGCTTGTAATAATTTGGCTAATGAAGAGGCTATGATACCTTTTCCTAATGAACTTGTTACTCCGCCCGTAACAAAAATGTACTTCGCTTTTTTATTATTCCCCTTGCCAGACATTCTTTTGTTTTGTTTATTGGTTACGGGAAACAAAGATACGAATTTTAACCACATCGAATTAATCCTATTTTTATTTTATCTTGCATTCTAGATAGTTTTTTAATTTTTTATGTCCCTCCAACTTTATTCTGCCTCTGCTGGTTCTGGCAAAACCTATACGCTGACTGTTGAGTATATCAAGTTGGCTCTTCATGCTTACGAAAGTAGGGGGTATTTTCGCAGAATTTTGGCTGTAACATTTACGACCAAAGCCGCTGAAGAGATGCGTTCACGAATTATTGAATTTTTATCTGGTATTGCTGCGGTAGGTACCTTACCTGCTGAAGAGGAAGTAACATACCGTGGGATAATCACAAGTATTCAACAAGACTATCAAGTAGAAAATATTAGCATTTCTGATGCTGAACTTATCAAACGTGCACAAATAGCTCAGCAACAGATTTTGCAAGATTATGGCTTGTTCTCTGTCATGACAATTGATGCATTTGTTCAGCGACTAAGTTCCAGCTTTATCGAGGAACTTAATCTCCCAAGTCAATTTGAAGTATTGTTGGATTCGAATCAGTTAATGGATCAGCTGATCGACCAATTACTCGATAAGGTGAACCAACAGGGTGATCCTGTTATTACAAATTTGATTATTGATTTTGCTAAATCCGAAGTTGGGGAAGGGCGTAGTTGGAATTTATTGCGTCAAAACCTACATGATTTCTTGAAGATTTGTTTGAACGAAGATTATTATAAAATCAAAAAGGATATGGATCCTTTACGTATTTCTGATTTTCTTCAGATTGAAAGACAAGTTGAAGTAGCCATGGCAGAAATTAACGACGCGTTAATTCAGCATGCGAATCAATTTCTTCAAGTTCTTGCCGACGCGCAAATTGAAGGGGATATGTTGGCCCATGGCAAGAGTTCTTGTGCGGGTTATTTTAAGAAAATTGTAGGTTTGGGTGAATTTGAGGAGCATAAGTTGTCTTACTTACGTTCAGGTGTTGCCTCTGGAGTCTTTACATCCAGTGGGCAGAATGATGCAATCAAAGGGCAGGTAGCAGCTGTTTCCGTTCAATTAACTTCCATTGGTCAGGCATTTATTGATTTATATGAAGGTAAAGCTTCCCGGTATTTCTTATTTAAATTAATTAAGAAGGATTTAAAGAAAATAGCCTTGTTAGCATCGATTACGAAGGAGCTTCATCAATTTCAAGAAGATCAATCAGTCGTTTCGATCTCTGAATTTTCAAAAAGACTTTATGATATTATTGCAAATGACCCTGTTCCATTCATCTATGAAAAATTAGGCGATCGATATAATCACATATTAATTGATGAATTTCAAGATACTTCCATGCTACAATGGCAAAATTTTATGCCATTATTAGAACATGCTGTATCTCAGGGAAAGAAAAATCTAATTGTCGGTGACGCAAAACAATCCATATATAAATTTCGAGGAGGAGAAGTTGGTTTAATATCATCTTTAAAATCAGTAGACAGTTTGTTTATCGAACAAAAGCTTCAAGAAAATACGCTTGACCTTGAACGATTCTATTATTTAAAAGAAAACAGGGTATTAAATAACCTGGAATCGAATTATCGAAGTGCGAATGAAATCGTGCAGTTTAATAATGAATTCTTCGCTTGGATTGCTTCGAATCCTACATTCCAGGAGTTTTCATCCTTGGTCTTACCTACCTATGGGGTAGACTTAATCCAAAAGCCACAGGTAAGTCCCAATAAATTTTCTGGTAAAGTAGATGTGTTGGTTTACAATAAACCTTTGGCAAGTAATCATGCTGAATTAGAGGCAGATTGGATGTTGGATCGGATATTGGAATTAATTGACCATGAATTAAAAGCGGGATTTCAATACAAGGATATTGCCATTTTGACTCGTAAAAATAAGCAGTCCAAATTTTTAGCTATTCAATTAAAAGAGCGTAACATTCCTGTAATATCTTCTGACTCTTTATTGGTCCACTACGCCAAAGTTGTTGGTTTTTTAATTTCGTTCATGCGATTGAAGACTCAGGCAAATGATGAATTTCTGTATAAAGAGTTGCTTTTTCAATTTGCTGATTTATCCCAAGAGTCGCTAGATTTTGAGTTACTAGGGGTTAAGAGTCCTAAAAACACCGATTTTTATCGCCTTGCTGTCGACTATTTTGTGAAGAAGGGATACCTGTTTAAGGCAGATGATTCGCATGTAGTCGCTTGGGTATATGGCCTAGTTTCTACGTTCAATTTAACTCGTTACACATTAGAAATTGAGTATTTATTTAAGTTACTTGATATAATTAATGATTTTGTTCTACAAAAATCAGATGACTTTACTGCATTTTTAACTTTCTATGATACGAATAAGGCTTCATTTAGTATTGCAAGTCCAGAAAGTGAAAATGCGATAACGATAACCAGTATTCACCGTTCCAAAGGATTGGAATATCCGGTTGTAATTAGTCCTTTTGTTTCTTGGACACATCAACCCAATTCTGAGCAAATTTGGTTTGATATAAAACACTTAGATGATGACGCGCTGCGATTGAATGAAAATCGTGCTTTGAATTATTATTATGGAAAAGTAACGCCCAAAGAGCTTAAGGATTTTGACTCATTAGCACAACAGCAACAGAATGAATTCGATGCCGTATTTTTAGATTCGTTGAATATGTTATATGTAGCGTTTACTCGCCCTAAACAGCATTTGCATATATTATTGGCGCAGCCTAACGATGGTTCACATGCGATGACTAAATCAACTTTTCAAAAATCTTTGGGTCAGGTAGTATTGGATTATTGTCTTTCTAATGCGGATTTTAGTTCTGATATTCCTGATTATATTCTTGAAAAGGATTCTGTGGATTATTATTTATTGCAGCATGCTCCTCAATTCAGAAAGTTTTCACATATTGAGGTTTCCATTCAAGAGAAGTCACTTGCATTGACAACTGAAATTCAAATGGAAGTTGATTTTCGCATTCAAACGAATAAAGATGACTTGTTTACGAGTGCCCAATCCAAGCGAGATAGGGGAGATCGCGTTCACGCTATTTTGTCTAAAATTCCAGATTTTGATTTTTATGTGCAAAACAAAGCGCGTGTCTTCCAACAAATAGACGAAGAAACTGTGGCTTTGTTAGAGGCATTCATGTTAAATGATGCGATTAAGTTCTTTTTCAAACCCAATGAATTACTGTTTTCTGAAAGAGACATACTTTGTCCTGATGGTACTATTATTCGTCCGGATCGTGTGATAAAACATCAAGATGAAGTAATCATCATCGATTTTAAAACGGGTAAGGCTGAAGATAAACACAGAACCCAATTAGAAAATTATAAAAAATATTTATTGGAACTAGGGTATATTTCCGTCAAAGCAGTTCTTATTTACATTGAAACTCAAATCATTGAAACAGTTTAGGCTATTTATTTATATAATGAGTTTAATGCTCATTTTGGAATCCTGCCAACTAACTCGACGTGTAGGTCACTTATTTTCTGCTAAGGAGGGTTTCGAGACAATATATTCGTCTAAAGAAATAAATAATCTTGTTGAGACTGCATTTCATTATCAAAGTGTTCCGTATCGGAATGGAGGTACGGATGAAAAGGGAATGGATTGTTCAGGATTACTATATCGGGTTTATGCCGATAATAATTTGATGATTCCGAGACCAACTTTCCAACAAGCCTTGTTTGGTGCTCCTGTAGCTGTAGCGGATATCCGCGTAGGAGATTGGTTATTTTTCAAAACAAACAATGCGAGCAATATCAATCATGTTGGATTAGTTACAAAAATTAAATCGCATGATGCTATATATTTTATTCATGCAAGTACCAGCAAAGGTGTCAGGGAAGACATTTTACAAAATAAATATTGGATGAAGGCCTATGTTAAATCATTGAGACCTTATAAAAATAATTCAAATTGAACGATTGTTTCTCGGTAGACTTAGCGTATTTTTGCATGCATTTTTAAATAAATCATGGGAAAAAAAGTAATCATAATTGGAGCAGGTGGTGTTGGTAATGTTGTAGCTAAGAAGTGCGCAATGAATCCTGCATTCTTTTCAGAAGTTGTTTTAGCTTCTAGAACATTAAAAAAATGTGATGCGATCGCAGCGGAAGCTAATAAAATAGGTTTACCTACACAGATCCAAACGCGTCAAGTAGATGCGGATGATGTGCCAGCGTTAATCGCTTTGTTTAATGCTGAAAAGCCATTTATGGTGATAAATGTGGCTTTGCCTTATCAAGACTTAACCATTATGGATGCTTGTTTAGCGACAGGTGTTCATTACATGGATACGGCTAATTATGAGCCGAAGGATGAAGCTAAATTTGAATATTCATGGCAATGGGCTTATCAAGAGCGTTTCAAAGAAGCAGGCTTGATGGCTTTATTGGGTTGTGGATTTGACCCAGGAGTAACAGGTGTATATACAGCCTATGCAAACAAGCACTATTTTGATGAAATGCATTATTTGGATATCATTGATTGCAATGCTGGTGATCATGGTAAGGCATTTGCTACGAATTTCAATCCTGAGATTAATATTCGTGAGATAACGCAAAAAGGAAAGTATTGGGAAAATGGACAGTGGGTTGAAATTGACGCGATGTCGATTCATAAACCGATTAGTTACCCCAATATCGGGCCGAAAGAATCTTATTTATTGTATCATGAGGAATTAGAATCTTTGACTAAAAACTTTCCCACGATCAAACGTGCACGTTTTTGGATGACATTTGGACAAGCCTATTTGACACATTTGGAAGTTTTGCAAAATGTTGGGATGACTTCTATTCAACCCATAAAATTCAATGGCATGGATATTGTTCCACTTGAATTTTTAAAGGCTGTTTTGCCAGAACCTGGAACATTGGGCGAGAATTATTCAGGTCAAACGTCGATTGGTTGTCAGATCAAAGGCTTGAAAGATGGGAAAGATGCAACTTACTATGTTTACAATAACTGTCATCATGCAGATTGTTACAAAGAAGTTCAAGCCCAAGGCGTTTCGTATACGACAGGTGTGCCTGCGATGATCGGAGCAGCGCTTATTTGCGAAGGTACTTGGTTTAAGCCAGGGGTATATAATGTAGAGGAGTTCAATCCAGATCCATTTATGGAATTGTTGAATGTTCACGGATTACCTTGGAACGAAGAAGTTAATGGCGAATTGCCTCACGAATACTAGGATGCAGCTATATCCCGAAATTTCTTCTCCTGCTTACGTTTTAGAAGAAGACCTATTGATTAATAATTTAAAGCTTTTGCAACGTGTTCAACAAGAAGCAGGAGTGGAGATTATTTGTGCTTTAAAAGGGTTTTCATTTTATCATGTATTTCCCTCTATTAAGCAATATCTGAGTGGTGCTACTGCTAGTTCTTTACATGAGGCTCGATTAGCCTTTGAAGAAATGGGTAATAAATGCCACGCATATACACCGGCATATTTACCAGCTGAATTTGAAGAGTTTATGTCTTATGCGAGTCATATGACATTCAACTCATTGAATCAAGTGGCGCAATTTACTTCTCAGGCTATTAATAATGGTATTTCTTGTGGAATACGTATTAACCCTGAATATGCGGAAGTAGAGACAGATATGTATAATCCTTGCATTGCGGGATCACGACTAGGTATTAGAAGAAATGATTTAGGTAGTCAATTGCCTGAAGGTATTGAAGGTTTGCACTCGCACACACTTTGTGAAAATGATTCTTTTGTACTAGAACGTACTTTAACTGTGATTGATGCGAAGTTTGGAGATTTATTACAACAAGCCAAATGGTTGAATTTAGGTGGTGGTCATTTAATCACCCGGGCTGATTACCAAGTTGATCATCTTATTCAAGTACTTAAAACATTTAAAGCGAAATATCCACATTTAAAAATCATTCTAGAGCCAGGATCTGCAGTAGGTTGGCAAACGGGATTTTTGAAATCAACAGTGTTGGATATTGTTCATTCAGCTGGAATCGATGTGGCTATTCTTGACGTTTCCTTTGCTGCTCATATGCCTGATACCCTTGAAATGCCTTATAAACCGCGTATTCGTTTTGCATCTTCGGAACCTGAATCTGGTAAACCTACCTATCGTTTTGGAGGCATGACATGTTTAGCAGGTGATTATTATGGTGACTATTCATTTGATAAACCTTTGGAAATAGGTGATAGTATCATCTTTGAAGATATGATTCATTATACGATGGTCAAAACGACGACATTTAATGGAGTTAATTTGCCCGATATTGGAATGATACAAACGAATGGTCAATACCAGCGATTTAAACATTTTGGATACGAATCTTTTAAAGATCGCTTATAAAAAAAGGACTTCGAAATGAAGTCCTTTTTTTGTGGAGAAGATCGGGCTCGAACCGACGACCTCTTGCATGCCATGCAAGCGCTCTAGCCAACTGAGCTACATCCCCGGACTAGAAATTTACTCGAACTCCAAGGCCACCTTGTAAATTCATGAAAAAGGGATTAGGGAAAATTTCTGCATAAAAGCCAATTTCAGAAAAGAAACTAAGATTAGGGGCATCAATTGGGAAGTATTCTAAACCTCCAACTGCTGTTGCACCCATACTAGAAACACGATTACGGCCATCCGCTTGATTATTACTTCCTTTATTGGGATACCAATCGCGTGAGTTAATTTGAGGCCCAAATCCATAATAAGTATGTAAATCGGCATTCACTAAAGTTGGATGATGCCATAAATACAATGCATTGATGGAAAAACCGATATTTTGAAAAGTACCATCCTGATAATTTCTGTCGGTTCCCCACAAACCTCCATACGTCCCAATGTTTACTTCGATTGCGTTAACCCCGTTCTCTGAGTATTTTCTAGCCATAAAACCACCAGGTTCACCAACTCGAAATCCCGCAGCCCAATCCTTTAATTGTCCGTAGGACAAATTACTAGAAAGCATTATGGCAAAACATAATATAATTCGTGTATAGATGCTTTTCATAGGTAAAACGATTTAATCTTTTCCAATAGGATCGTATTTTCGGCTGGTAACCCAATCGTGATTCGAATTGTATCCTCACACAAAGGAACACTTGATCGGTTACGCGTAATTACTTTTTCACGAATAAGGTACTCAAATAATGCTTGAGCATCTTGCAATTTAACTAATAAAAAATTTGCATGACTAGGTTGAATATGTTTAACCTGCGGAATAATTTCAAATTCAGCAATAAGTCTATTTTTTTCCGACTGAATTAATGCTAAAGCCTCTTTAATAAATTGTTTGTCTTCAAGTGCTTTTGAAACAATTTGTTGGGTAGCTCCACCAATGTTATAGGGCGGCTTTATTTTATTCAGTAAACTTATAATTGCGGGATTAGCATAGGCCATACCTAAACGTAAGGAAGCAAGTCCATAAGCTTTTGATAAAGTCTGCATGACAATTAACTGTGGGTAATTTGCTAACTCTTGGATAAAACTTGGCTCATCTGAAAAATCAATATACGCCTCATCAATAATTACAAAACCTGTCGTAAATGAGTCTAATAATGTATATATATCTTGACGATTAATTTTGTTACCTGTTGGATTGTTTGGAGAACAAATAAATAATAAGCGCGTATTATTATTGATAGCGGCCTGAATTGCTTTAACATCTAATTGGTAATCACGTGTTAAATTGACACGCTGAATAGCAATGTTGTTAATCGAAGCACTTACCTCATACATTCCATAGGTAGGAGGGCAAAGAATGATGTTGTGTTGATCTGATGCACAAGTCATGCGCATTAATAAATCGATTGCCTCATCAGAACCATTACCCAAGAAAATCTGATTTTCCTGGCAATTTTTAATTTCAGCTAATTGTGATTTAATCTGGTGTTGCAATGGATCTGGATAGCGATTCCATGCTGCGATTTGATTTCCCGAGCCAATTGGATTTTCATTGGCATCAAGAAATATTCCTTCATTTCCTTTAAACTCATCACGAGCAGAGGAATAGGGTTTTAAATTCCAGATATGAGGCAATATGTAAGCTTGAAAGTCCATTAGCTTAATCGAATTTTAACAGCGTTAGCATGTGCCTGCAAGGATTCTGCTTCAGCCATTTGAATAATACTAGGCCCAATATTTTCTAATCCTGCTTTGCTAATTGACTGTAATGTGATTTTTTTCACAAAACTATCTAAATTAACCCCTGAATAGGCTTTAGCAAAACCATTGGTAGGTAAGGTGTGATTTGTACCTGAGGCATAATCGCCAGCTGATTCTGGTGTATAATGTCCTAAAAAGATAGACCCTGCATTGGTAATTGATTCAGCCAATTCTTCTGCATTTTCGCAAGCTAAGATTAAATGTTCGGCACCATACTCATTTAATAATTCAATCGCCTCTTCTGTTGACTTTAATAAGATGAACTTCGAATTATTCAATGCGCCCTGCGCAAATTCTTTTCGAGGTAATTCGGCCAATTGATTTTTAATTGCTTCAATAGCATCATTTAATATAATCTCAGATGTACTTATTAATACAACTTGAGAATCATGCCCATGTTCAGCCTGAGAAAGTAAATCAGATGCTATATAAGCAGGGTTAGCAGACTCGTCCGCAAATACAGCTACTTCAGAAGGACCTGCCGGCATATCGATAGCTATGCCTAACCGGTTGGCATACATTTTGGCTGCCGTGACATACTGATTTCCTGGACCAAATATTTTAAAAACAGCTGGAACACTTTCTGTACCTTGTGCCATGGCTGCAATGGCTTGTGAACCACCGATGCGAAACATTTGTGTGACACCACATAATTTGGCTGCGTAAAACAACGCGGGATGTTCACCAGGCGTGCACAATATGATTTCTTTACATCCCGCAATCTGAGCTGGGATGGCCAACATTAATATCGTCGAAAACAATGGCGCAGTCCCACCTGGAATATAGATTCCGACACGCTCTATTGCTGAGGACTTCTGCCAACAAACTACACCTGGGCTCGTTTCTATACGCTTTTCAACAAGTTTTTGTGACGCGTGAAATGCATATATGTTTTTATACGCAACTTGAATAGCATCCTGCAGCTCTTGTGGAACCAAGGCGGCTTGTTCTTCTATTTCAGCTTGAGTATAAGCAATCTGTTTGATTTGCTTTTTTTCAAATTTTAAAGTTAAATCACGCAAAGCTTGATCCCCCTGTATTTTTACCTGTTCGAAAACATCTTTGATTAAGGCATCTAAGGAATGACTATCCAAGGACGGACGTGTCCCTAGTGACTTGAAAGAGGATTGAGCAGGAAACTTTAAAATAGAAAACATCTTATAAAATCATTTTTTCAATAGGTAATACTAAAATCCCTTGAGCACCAGCTTCACGTAATGCCTCAATGATATCCCAAAAATCATTTTCAGAAATTACCGAGTGAATAGAAACCCATCCAGTCTCTGCTAATGGCATGACAGACGGAGCCTTCATCCCCGGTAATAAGGATTTGATTTTTTCTAAATCAGACTCCTTCGCGTTCAAAACTACGTATTTCGCATTTTGTCCTCGTTGAACCGAATCAATTCGAAAAAGTAATTTGGCTAAAATGGCTAACTTTTCTGGACTTAATTGCTTGTTGGCAATTAAGACCGCTTGACTTTGGAATACTGTCGCTACTTCTTTTAAACCGTTGCTCAACAATGTGCCACCAGTAGATACGATGTCACAAATAGCCTCGGCCAAACCAATGCTAGGCGCGATTTCTACCGATCCTGATATTTCATGAGTTGTTACCTTAATTCCTTGCTTTGTTAAAAATGCATTCGTTAAGTTGGGGTAGGAGGTAGCTATGTTTTTTCCTTGGAAATATTCAATACCCGAATATTCCTCATTCCGTGGAATCGCGAGTGATAGACGACATTTTGAAAAGCCTAATTCCTTAACAACATCTACTTGACGGATATGTTCCATCAATACATTTTCACCGATTACACCTAAGTCGGCAACGCCGTCTTCCACATATCCAGGAATATCATCATCACGAAGGAAAAGGAATTCAATGGGAAAGTTGGTTGATACGGTTTTCAACTTAGAGCCACCCGACTCAAACTTGATGCCGCATGCTTTGAATAGTTTAAGTGATTCTTCACTTAAACGCCCCGATTTTTGTACAGCTATTCTAATATTTTGTGACTCCATCTGAATAATAAGCTTAAAATAATCAAGCCCCGAATGAATTCGAGGCTTGACAAATGAAATGTTATAAGAACATTTTAAGTGGATCCTCGAGGTATTGCTTAAGCGTTAACAAGAATGCTGCTCCTGCCGCTCCGTCTGCAACGCGATGGTCACACGTCAAAGTTAACTTCATAATATTGGTCGCATAAAACTGACCATTTTTTACACCCACAGTTTCTTTAATTCCGCCTACTGCCAAAATACAAGACTCCGGTGAATTAATGATTGAGGTGAATTGATCAATTCCAAACATACCTAAATTACTCACGGTAAATGTATTTCCTTCCCAATCCTTTGGTTGTAATTGCTTGCTTTTTGCTTTTCCTCCTAATTCTTTCGCTTCAGAAGAAATTTGGGTAATAGATTTTTCATTAGCAAAACGAATTACTGGCACTAAGAGACCATCTTCAACAGCAACTGCCATACCAATGTGTACATGCTTGTTGACGCGAATGCGATCCTCCATCCAATAAGAATTAATTTTTGGATGCTTGGTTAATGCCAAAGCTGTAGCTTTGATCACCATGTCATTGAATGAAATCTTAACAGGTAATACTTCGTTCATGCTTACTCGAGCCTCAATCGCTTTGTCCATATTGATTTCCATTGTCAAATAGAATTCTGGAGCACTGAATTTTGATTCAGATAAACGACGCGCAATTGTCTTACGCATTTGGCTGTTAGGAATATCTTCAAAGCTTTCAACTCCCGATATAAATGTTGACATTGCGCCACCTGCACTTGGGTTATAATCTTCGATATCATTTTTCGTGATACGGCCACCTTCGCCTGTACCTTGAATCCAAGAAAGGTTATATCCTTTTTCTTTTGCTAAAGCGCGTGCTAACGGAGATGCTTTGATTGATTCTTCTGAAATACGAGCTTTCGTAGGTGCTGGAGCTGCAGCTTTAGTTTCTATTGCTTTAGGTGCGTCTGCAACTTGTACAGGAGCTGGTTCAGCTACTGCTGCTACAGGAGCGGCTGCAGGTGCTGCGGATTCAGCTGCTAATATGGGTTGGAAATCTGTTCCAGGTTCTCCAACAATGGCAATAATGCCATCAACGATAACACCTTCACCTTCCTTAGCTCCTATGTATAAAAGAGTACCATCTTCATAGTTCTCTAATTCCATGGTTGCTTTATCTGTTTCCACTTCTGCAATGATATCGCCACTCTTAACGACATCTCCTGTTTTTTTCAACCATTTTGCGATAACACCTTCAACCATCGTATCGCTCATTTTTGGCATACGAACGGCCTTAGCATTAATACCACTTAGGTCTACGGCTGGAACTGTTGCTGCAACGGGTGTAGGCGCTGGAGCCTCTGCTTGCGGAGCATCAGTGACAGGTGCTGCTGCAGGTGCTGTAGGCGCTGCTAATAATGCTGAATAATCTTCACCGGGAGTACCTACTACGGCAATAATGCCATCTACAGGTACAGCTTCACCGGCTTTAATGCCTATATATAATAAAGTACCATCTTCGTAATTCTCTAATTCCATCGTCGCTTTGTCAGTTTCAACTTCTGCGATGATATCTCCAGACTTAATTACGTCTCCTTCTTTCTTGAGCCAATTTGCAATAACACCTTCAACCATGGTGTCACTCATCTTGGGCATTCTTATTACTTCAGCCATGCTTTATATATTTGAATTTCAAAAATACGCTTTATACGCTTATTTTAAAAGATTTTATTGAAAATTATTTGTTTTAATCCAGTTTTAAAACGGCCATGAAAGCTTCCTGTGGAATTTCCACATTACCTACCTGACGCATACGTTTTTTACCTTTCTTTTGCTTTTCTAATAACTTGCGCTTACGGGAAATATCACCACCGTAACATTTCGCTAATACGTCTTTTCGCAAAGCTTTAACTGTTTCACGCGCAATGATTTTTTGACCAATAGCCGCTTGAATGGCGATTTCAAACTGCTGACGTGGCAATAATTCACGCAATTTCTCACAAAGTCGTTTTCCCCAATCATACGCCTTGTCTCGATGTACGATGGCCGATAATGCATCCACTTTTTCGCCATTCAACATGATATCTAATTTGACCAAGTATCCGGGTTCGTATCCTTTGTATTCATAATCCAATGATGCATAACCGCGTGAAATTGTTTTTAAACGGTCGAAGAAATCAAATACCACTTCTGATAATGGCATGTCAAACGTTAGTTCTACTCGATCTGTCGTTAAATATATTTGATTGACCAATATTCCGCGCTTATCCATACATAAGCTCATAATAACACCGGTATACTCTGATTTCGTAATGATTTGCGCTTTGATATAAGGCTCCTCGACGATATTAATCAAGTTGGGCTCTGGTAATTCACTAGGTGCTGAAACCCACTCTGTTTCTCCAGCGGTTGTTAATACTTTGAACTTTACCGAAGGAACTGTCGTAATCACAGTCATGTCAAATTCACGTTCTAATCGCTCTTGGACAATTTCCATGTGCAACATACCCAAAAATCCACAACGAAATCCAAATCCTAAGGCTGCAGATGTCTCTGGTTCCCAAACTAAGGATGCATCATTTAGCTGCAATTTTTCCATGGCATCACGTAAATCCTCAAATTCTGATGTTTCTACGGGATATATACCGGCAAAAACCATGGGTTTTACTTCCTCAAAACCTTGAATGGCTGATTTGCATGGATTTGCTACGTGTGAAATTGTATCACCCACTTTAACTTCTTTTGCTTCCTTGATACCTGATATCAAATAACCTACATCTCCTGTTTTAATAATAGACTTGGGTTCTTGTTCTAGGCCCAGGGTGCCAATTTCATCTGCAAAATATTCCTTGCCCGTATTCATGAATTTAACGCGATCTCCTTTTTTGATTTCGCCGTTATAAACACGGAATATTACTTCAATTCCACGATAAGAGTTGAAGGTTGAATCAAATATTAATGCTTGTAATGGCTCATTGGGTTCACCTTTAGGAGCAGGTACGCGCGCCACTACTGCATCCAAAATATCTTGAATTCCAATTCCCTCTTTTCCAGAAGCATGAATGATATCTTCCTTTTTACATCCGATTAAATCAATAATTTGATCGGATACTTCATCGGGCATTGCTCCTGGTAAATCAATCTTATTAAGAACGGGAATGATTTCCAAGTCATGGTTAATTGCTAGGTATAAATTGGAGATTGTTTGCGCCTCAATACCCTGTGATGCATCCACAATTAATAATGCGCCTTCACATGCTGCAATGGAACGTGAAACTTCATAAGAAAAGTCAACGTGTCCGGGTGTATCAATTAAGTTAAACGTATATACTTCTCCGTCCTTCGGATATTGCATTTGAATTGCATGGGATTTAATCGTGATTCCTCGTTCACGCTCTAAGTCCATGTCGTCCAACAATTGATTCATCATATCACGCTTTTGAACGGTATTGGTGAATTCAATCAATCGGTCGGCCAAAGTACTCTTACCATGATCAATGTGTGCGATAATGCAAAAATTACGAATGTTTTTCATGTATATATTTTACTAAATAATCTTAGCCAATCCAGCGTTCGTGTTTCGCTGTTCGATTGGTGGCTGTTTTAATTATATGTATAACTAAATTTCCTAACTCGAGTTTAAACTTCTTTTAAACGAAGAAGAAAGCTACTATAATTAACTAACCAACTACAAATATAGCTAAGCGGAGGGTGCTATTTTCTAAAATAGAGGTAAATAGTCGAGCAGAACCTAAAATATTTTACACATTTTAAATTTACTAGACAAAATAGAACGAAAAGTGTTTTACACTTGATTAGTTATTCGACATCAAGGATTCAATTTCATCAATATCAATCGGAATATTGACCATCAAATTAATTGCGGGACCGTCTGTTATCAATAAATTGTTTTCAAGTCGGATACCAATTCCTTCCTCTCTAATGTAAATCCCCGGTTCACAAGTTAATACCATCCCCGCCTCAAAAGGTTTATATTTATCCCAAACGTCGTGTACATCTAATCCTAAATGATGAGCGACCCCATGCATAAAGTATTTTTTGAATAAAGGGTTACTAGGATCTTGATTATCAACATCTTCTCGTGTAAATAAGCGGAGATTTATTAACTGTTCCTCCATGAAAACTTCGACCGCTTTTTGGTAGTCGACCCAATAGATACCGGGACGCATTAAATCAGTTGCATAGTTTAATACAGCTTGAACGGCTAAGTACACTTCTCTTTGACGCGGAGTAAATTTGCCGTTGACAGGAATTGTCCGAGTCATATCAGCATTATAATTCCCGTAACAAGCACCTACATCTAAAAGAAGTAAGTCGCCGTCTTGGCAAATACGTTCATTTTCAATGTAATGCAGGACACATGCATTGGCTCCGGATGCAATAATAGGAGTGTAAGCAAATCCACCACTACGTGATTTGATAAATTCGTGAATAAATTCGGCTTCTATCTCATTTTCCCAAACACCTGGTTTTGTGAAAGCCAATACACGTCTAAATGCACTTTCAGTAATATCAATCGCTGTTTGTAATGCCTTGATTTCTGCAGGCTCTTTCTTCATGCGCAACGTATTCAGTATAGGTGCTAGTCTTCCGATGCGATGAAGCGGATATTTATCTTTGATTTCTTGTACAAGACGTGCATTTTGTGTCTCGACCAATGAACTATTGCGCATATGTTCATTGTCAATCATAAACACTGTTTCAGCTGAATATATTAATGTCTTTAAGATTGCCTCAAAATTACTTGTCCATTGGATATTCTTTATTCCACTGATGGCAATAGCTTCTTCTTTCGTGTATTTATGTCCTTCCCAAATAGCGATTAATTCGGATGTCTCACGTACAAATGCTATTTCCCTTAAATGTGCTTCAGGTGCATCGGGGTAAATTAGCAAAAGTGTTTCTTCTTGATCAAGGCCAGACAAATAAAATAAATCCGTTTGCTGCTTAAATCCCATGCTACCATCCGCATTGGTTGGCATAATGTCATTGGAACTGATTAACACAATAGATTTAGGAGGAAGCTCAGCAATTAACTTATTGCGGTTCTTTATAAATAAATCGGAAGGGAAGGGTTGGTAGCGCATCTTATTTTTTACACTGATAAATGATTTCCTCTAACGGCAGTGCCATTCGATTACTCTCTGTGATTCCTAATTTTTCAATCATATTAACAGGGATAACAGTAAAACCTGAATTTTCAAGTTGTTTGCCGAAATCCCGACCATAAATACGTAAATGATCATCTTGTAAAAAATGAATTTCACGTTCCTTGGGATCGGTAATACTTGCATCTTCATAAGTTGTTGCAAGATCATATCGTTGTGGACTTTGGCATAAAGCAAATCCATCAGGTTTTAACACGCGACGAATTTCTTGCATACAACGTACATCATCTCGAACATGCTCCAATACGTGATTGCAAAATACCACATCGAAAGAGTTATCTGGGAAAGGTATATCATGTAAATCCATTTTGACTTTTGCCAAAGGAGATTCAATATCAGCTGTTATATAATTGTCACCTAAGTATTTTTCAAATCGATCGATAAAACAATATTCCGGAGCTACATGAAGTACGTGTGGTTTGTTCATATAAAATTGAGTCTCATTTTTTAAAAATAAGTGCATCAATCGATGACGTTCCAAACTTAAGCATGATGGACATAATGCATTTTCCCTAGGCTGTAAACGTCCATAGGGTAAAAACTTAGAAAATGAATGGTCGCAAACGGGGCAATAAACCTTAGAGCCTGTTAAGAATAGACTGTAAAATTTTAGTAGGCGATGAGCAAATAATTGGATAATTTTTCTTGGAATGTGACGAAGTACCCAGCTGATTATATATTTCATACAACAAAAAAAAGGAAGGTTTCTCGAATAAAAAACCTTCCCTGATAAATAATTTATATTCTTATAATTCGCGTAACCAAATATTACGGAAACTTACTGCATTGCCATGGTCTTGTAAACTGATTGGGCCTGGTCCATGAACCGGATTCAAAGGTTGTCCAATATATTCTGTCGTACCTTGGATTTTTGTATGATTTTGTACGACCACACCATTATGAATAACCGTTACATACGCTGGCGTTTCGATTCCACCATTTACAGTAAATACTGGAGCCGTATAAATAATATCGTAAACATTCCATTCGCCCATCGGTGACGTAGCATTAACCAATGGTGCAGTTTGTTTGTAAATACTTCCAGCCTGTCCATTACGATAAGATCGGTTTTTGTACGAATTTAATACTTGTACCTCATACATGCCTTGCATAAAAATTCCACTGTTACCTTTTCCTTGGCTTTTTAATGTTTCAGGCTCGATAGGGGATTGCCATTCGATATGCAATTGATAATTGGTGAATTTTTGTTTGGTTGATATATGACCAGCACCTCTAACTACGGTCATTTTTCCATCTTCAACTTTCCATTGCGCTGGGCCGCCATCTTTAATCGATTCCCAATTAGCTAAATTCTTTCCATCAAATAATACGATCGCATCAGAAGGAATTGTACCTGGAGTAACAACCCGAACTTCTGGATCCCAAAATTCCGTTGCATCGGGTTTAGTTGGGTTAACCACAACGTGACGATGATCTTGTGCTTTCCCAGCAAAACCAATACCTAAAGCCAATAATGCGATAATAATTTTCGTGTTTTTCATAGTTAAGATGAATAATTTTTGGAACAAAAAAAAACCGGTAGTATATACCGGTTCTAATTTCAAGAAATAATAATTATTTAGCAAATGAAGCTTTGATAGCTTCAACATCTACTAACTTAATAATAGGTCTTTGTTTTAAGATTTTGATAGCTTCAACTTTATTGTTAGCTACTGCTTTATTTCTTCTGTCTTTTCTTTTTAGTCTAGTTACGGCCATGTCGATAATAATTTTGGTCTGCAAAAATAGGAATTATTGGTTATATATCAAATAATATCCCTCGAATAATTAAATTTGTTTCATGAAAGTAATACAAAAGCCTACAAACGCTCGTGGCACGAGAGATTTTGGTCCCAAAGAAATGGCTCTCCGGAGTCATGTCTTCGCAATTATTAAAGGACATTTTGAGGCTTTTGGTTTCCAAGCAATTGAAACGCCAGCAATTGAAAACCTATCTGTTTTGACTGGTAAGTATGGCGACGAGGGGGATCAATTGTTATTTAAAATTGTTAATTCCGGTGATTATTTAAGTAAAGTAACCGGGGATCCGCTGGCTTTAGGTTCAAAGGCATTGCTTCCGCAAATTTCAGAAAAAGGTTTGCGTTACGACTTAACCGTTCCTTTTGCGCGATTTGTGGCTATGAATCGAAATGATTTAGCCTTTCCATTTAGACGATCTCAAATTCAACCCGTATGGCGGGCAGATCGTCCACAAAAAGGAAGGTATCGTGAATTCTATCAATGTGATGCTGATATTATTGGTTCTGACTCCTTAGTGAACGAAGCTGACTTAATTGCACTATTTCAATCAATCTTTGCGTCATTAAAATTACGCACCAACCTAATTATTAATTCACGTAAAATTTTAGCTGGGATTGTAGATCGTTTAGGTGCGACTGAATATTTTATTGCCTTTGCTGTAGCAATTGACAAATTAGATAAAATTGGTTGGGATGCGGTGGCTTTGGAGCTTTCTACAAATGGTTTTCAAACAAATCAAATAGATGCACTTCAAAAGCTTTTTAATTTTGAAGGTACCAATACCGCTAAAATTGAATTGTTGGCCGATTTCTTTGCAGATAACTCCTTAGGACTCGAAGGTTTAGCTGAAATAAAAACTGTTTTACGTTTAGCGGATTTAAATGGTTTCGATAATGCTAATTTGATTTTTGATTTCAAATTAGCGCGCGGTTTAAGTTATTACACAGGTTTAATTTATGAAGGTAAGTCTGTTGACGTACCTTTCGGTTCCATTGTAGGCGGCGGTCGCTATGATAATTTAACGGCAGCATTTGGGTTACCTAACATGAGTGGGGTAGGGATATCTTTTGGAATTGAGCGAATCATTGATGTCATGCGTGAATTGGATTTATTCCCAACCATACAAATTAGCGCAAGCAAATTACTATTAACGTATTTTGATGAAATTGGTCAAGCGTTAGCAATCAATTTTTCAAATCAATTACGCAAGGCTAATATTCCAAGCGAAGTTTATCCTGATATTGCTAAGATTAAGAAATCATTTGAATTTGCCGACAAAAAGGGTATTCCGTTCGTAGGTGTTATAGGGGAACAGGAAATTAAAGATCAAACCGTGTCGGTTAAGGATATGAAAAATGGAGAACAACAAGTGCTCTCCATTTCTGATTTAATTCAATATATGTCGACTAAGTAATTAGCGCCAAGCTTTAAATTGATTGATTAATCCATTCGTAGAACTATCATGCGAATGGATTTTTTCGTTATTCTCAAGTTCCGGCAGAATCGAATTTGCCAATTGCTTTCCTAACTCAACACCCCATTGATCATAGGAGAACACATTCCAAATTACGCCCTGAACAAAGATTTTATGCTCATACATGGCAATCAATGCGCCTAATGTTTTTGGATTAATTTCCTTGACAAGAATAGAGTTTGTTGGCTTATTACCTTCAAACACCTTAAATGGGCTTAATCTAGCGATTTCATCCGCTGGCATACCTGATTTAATTAATTCAGACTCTACAACCTCTTTCGTTTTGCCATTCATTAATGCTTCTGTTTGAGCAAAGAAATTAGACATTAATAAGGTATGGTGATTACCAATTTTATTGTGCGTAATCGCAGGTGCAATAAAATCAGCAGGAATTAACTGTGTTCCTTGGTGAATAAGTTGATAGAACGCATGTTGTCCATTTGTGCCAGGTTCTCCCCAGATAACAGGGCCAGTGGCGTATGTTACTCGATTACCATTCCGATCGACAGACTTACCATTTGATTCCATATCTCCTTGTTGGAAATATGCTGCAAAACGATGCATGTATTGGTCATAAGGTAAGATGGCATGTGTCGCCGCATCAAAGAAATTAACATACCACACGCCTAATAAAGCTAATATGACTGGCATGTTTTTATCAAATGATGCAGTTGCAAAATGTCCGTCCATTTCATTCGCACCGGCTAAGAGTAATTCGAAATTATCAAATCCTATGGATAAAGAGATCGATAAACCGATGGCAGACCATAATGAATAGCGACCACCGACCCAATCCCAAAATTCAAACATATTTGCTACATCAATTCCAAATTCACCAACAGCCTTAGCGTTTGTTGATAACGCAACGAAATGTTTTGAAACTGCGGTGTCGTTCTTAGCTGTTGCTAAAAACCATTCACGCGCAGAAAATGCATTCGCCATTGTTTCCTGAGTTGTAAATGTTTTCGATGCAATCAAAAACAAAGTTGTTTCTGGATCGACCTTTTTTAATGTTTCAGCAATATGTGTACCATCTACATTACTTACAAAATGTAGATTAAGGTGGTTTTTGTATGGCTTTAAGGCTTCAGTAACCATAACTGGACCTAAATCAGATCCCCCAATTCCGATATTTACAACATCCGTAATTGCTTTTCCGCTATAGCCTTTCCAAGCACCTGAAATGATTTGATTCGTAAAGTCTTTCATATGAGCCTTTACGGCTTGGATAGCAGGAATGATATTCTCACCATCTACGATAATGGATGTCGTGGGTTTAGCTCTTAATGCAGTGTGAAGAACTGCACGGTTTTCATTTTGATTTATTTTAGCTCCTGTATATTGTGCTTTTATAGCTTCTTTTAGGCCACATTCTTCTGCTAATGCTACCAGGTGCGAAAACGTAGATTCATCAAGGATATTTTTCGAATAGTCTAGAAATATATCTTGATCTAAGAGACTGAATCTTTCTTGACGTTTTGAATCTTGTTCAAATAAAGCCTTCAATTGAATGCTTGAAAGTCTATTGTAATCTGCACTTAATGCTTGGAAGGATTGTGTTTTTGTAAAATCAATCGAGGATAATGTCATGTGTTATACTGTTGGCTTATTAATTCTCAAAAATACGATTTTCTCAGGGATTAAAAAAGGGGTATAAGTTTGTCTTATACCCCTTTAAATTGAATTTAACCTATTATAAATTAGGTTGCGGAGTTTTGCGTAAATAAGGTTTAATGGTCGTAAAACCTTTCGGGAACTTGGATTCAGCGTCCTCATTGGATACAGCAGGGGTAATGATTACATCTTCTCCATTCTTCCAATCAGCTGGCGTTGCAACTTGATAATTAGCCGTTAGCTGTAAAGAATCAATTACACGTAAAATTTCTGTAAAATTTCGTCCTGTAGAAGCAGGATATGTCAATGTTAATTTAATTTTCTTATCGGGTCCAATAATAAATACAGAACGTACCGTTGCTTTTTCGGATGCATTCGGGTGAATCATGTCGTAAAGTAGCGCTACTTTTTTCTCGGGATCTGCAATGATCGGGAAATTTACTTTTACATTGTTTACCTCTTCAATATCAGGCACCCATTTGTTATGTGATTCTAAATCGTCTACAGAAATGGCAATGGCTTTTACGCCACGCTTAGCAAAGTCCCCAGCCAATAAGGCTGTCTTTCCGAGTTCAGTTGTACATACTGGAGTAAAGTCTGCAGGATGACTAAATAATAAAACCCATGAATTGATAATCCATTCATGGAAATTGATTGGACCTTGTGTTGTGTCAGCACTAAAATCCGGTGCGATATCGCCTAAATGTAATGACATAATGATAGGGGTTAGATTAATATATTTATTCTATCAAATTTATAGACTTTAATTTAATAAAAAAAGCAATCCTAAAATAAGATTGCTTTTAACATTACACTTCATCAACAAACTAAAAACCAAATAATTAAAATGCTGTAGGAGAAGGATTCGAACCTCCAAGGTGCAGTTAGCCGCGACACAGAACTGATTTAGTGGTCAACCCATTATGAAGCGTTTATCCTGAACTCACCACCCCCGAGACAGGAGGGCACGTCTGCCAATTTCATCACCCTACAGTGAAAAAATAACTACCTTTGTAATTATCTTGAGACAAATATAAAAGATGTTTTTATTTATTTCAAAATATTTTAATAAAAATATCAATTTGTTGGATATTTTTTAAAAATTTGAACCAATTATTGAAAATTTCGAATGGATAAGAAGACGGATTTAGATCCTTTGGATTACAAAATTTTAGAAATACTCGTTGAGGATGCTAATTTACCTTATACCGAGATAGGCCAGCGACTAGATGTATCTGGAGGCACAGTTCATGTTCGCATGAAAAAAATGGAATCTATGGGTATTGTTAAAGGTGCTCAATTATTAATCGATTATTCCAAAATTGGTTGGGATATTACGGCGTTTCTCGGAATCTACTTAGATAAAAGTTCTTTGTATGAAGATGTAGCAAAGCAATTGGAGGCAATTCCAGAAGTCGTTAACATCCACTACACGACAGGTATTTACAGTATTTTTGCAAAAATTATTTGTCGTGATACGCAACATTTACGTGAGGTACTTCACGATAAAATTCAACGCGTGACGGGGATTCAACGAACAGAAACTTTTATTTCCTTAGAAGAGTCTTTAATTCGAAATACACCATTATTTTAGTTTATTTAGATTCATTCTATTTAAATGCTTCTATTTTATAAATTGATTCGTAATTTTGTACTTAAATTATAAAACAGCGATGGCAGAGCACCCAGATGATATTTTATTGGAGGTAACAAATTCAGATTACAAATATGGATTTGAATCCAATTTTGAAACGGATGAGGCCCCAATGGGTTTAGACGAATCAATTATCCGTTTTATTTCAGATAAGAAGAATGAGCCCGAGTGGATGTTTGAGTGGCGTTTAGCAGCTTTTAATCATTGGAAAACCTTAAAAGAGCCTGATTGGGCTAATTTAACCTATACGCCTTCGGATTATCAAGCTTTAAAATATTATTCAGCGCCTAAACCAAAGAAGACGCTTAATTCGTTAGATGAAATAGATCCAGAATTAAGAAGAACCTTTGAGAAATTAGGTATTTCATTAGATGAGCAAAAGCGAATTTCAGGAGTCGCCGTTGCCGTTGATGCGGTAATTGATTCCGTCTCTGTTGCGACAACCTACAAGGAAACCTTAGCAGAAAAAGGTATCATTTTTTGTTCGATTTCGGAAGCCATTAAAGAGCATCCTGAATTAGTTAAGAAATATTTAGGGAGCGTTGTTCCCGTAAAAGATAATTTCTTCTCTGCATTAAATGCGGCCGTATTTTCAGATGGTTCCTTCTGTTACATTCCCAAAGGTGTGAGATGCCCTATGGAATTATCTACTTATTTCCGTATTAATGCTGCAGGGACAGGTCAGTTTGAGCGTACATTAATCATTGCAGATGAGGATTCTTACGTAAGTTATTTAGAAGGTTGTACGGCCCCTCAGCGTGATGAAAATCAATTGCACGCGGCTGTTGTTGAAATTTTTGTTCACAAAGGTGCAGAGGTTAAATACAGTACTGTACAAAACTGGTATCCAGGTGATAAAGAAGGGAAGGGGGGGATTTTCAATTTTGTAACGAAGCGTGGTATCTGCGATGGTGCTCACTCAAAATTATCTTGGACGCAAGTAGAAACAGGTTCTGCGGTAACTTGGAAATATCCTTCTGTCGTATTAAAAGGTGATTATTCTATTGGGGAATTTTATTCTGTGGCAGTAACAAATAATTACCAACAAGCGGACACGGGTACCAAAATGATTCACTTAGGAAAGCATTCTAAATCTAGAATTGTATCCAAGGGTATTTCGGCAGGATTTTCACAAAACTCTTACCGTGGTTTAGTTCAGGTTGCGCGTAAAGCTGATAAATCGAAGAACTTTTCACAATGTGACTCACTATTATTAGGGGATAAATGTGGAGCGCATACGTTTCCTTACTTAGAAGTTAAAAATAGTTCTTCATCTGTTGAACATGAAGCCACAACGTCCAAAATTGGGGAGGATCAAATATTCTATTGTAACCAACGAGGTTTGTCTTCAGAAACTGCGGTAGCATTAATCGTTAATGGTTATGCGAAGGAAGTTTTAAATCAACTTCCTATGGAGTTTGCGGTGGAAGCCCAAAAACTACTAGCTATATCGCTTGAAGGATCTGTTGGTTAAGATTTTACGCCACCTGTATGTAAGGCTAATACGCTACTTCCAGGCTTAAAAGAGTCTTTTTGAATTAAATCATAGAGCCCATAGAACATCTTTCCGGTGTATATGGGCTCTATTTTTATTTGATGTTTTTCGCTGAATGTATTGCAAAAATCAACCAATTCATTTGGTTGATTTGCATACTTTCCAAAGATATAGTTGACGTGTAAGTTCTGTACAGGAATGCCCAACATTTCCGAATTGGATTCAATTTCTGTTAAATTATTCAATGTAAGTATTCCATGGATGCTTGATTCATGCATGGATTTACATAAGCCAAGATAAGTGGTTCCAGTACCTACGGGACAAAATATATGATCATAACTTTCACTACCTAATTCATGGATAATTTCGGCTATGCCGGTGGTTGCAAGTTCGCCAAAACCACCTTCCGCGATAATCATTGAATTATTTTGTTTAATTCTTTCGGGTATTATTTTTTCTTGATATGCTGACCTTTTCAAAAATACTAAGTCCATCCCCCAGTTCTTCATCTGAGTTAAATAAATATTGCTCTCAGCGGTCAATTCATCTCCACGAATTATTCCCGTAGTTGATATTCCTAATTCCTTACCTGCAAAGGCTAGTGCATAGAGATGATTGGAATAGGCACCTCCAAAACTAATTAAATGCTTATGTTCATTTAATTGCGCTATTTGAATATATTCCCGTAATTTGCGCCACTTATTCCCGCTGATGATGGGATGAATCAAATCATCTCGTTTTACAAAAACACGTACGTGTTTCTGTTCAAAAAGTTCATCATGGATTTCATCGATTGCCGATGGTAAACGTAAGTTTTGTTTTTCAAATTGTAAGATGTCCATAGACCAAGAAATAGACCCAATTGAATCAGAAGATGATTTATTTGAGCATTATAATTTTGTTGTTGACAAAGGTCAACAATTGTTAAGAATAGATAAATATTTATTACTTAAAATTGCAAATTCAAGTCGGTCGAAAATCCAAACCGGAATTGAAGCAGGTGCGGTTAAGGTGAATGACCAACTAATCAAATCGAATTACAAGGTTAAGCCTTTTGATGAGATTTCTGTTTCCTTTTCAACACCTCCGCGCGACAATGAAGTTATTCCCGAAAACATCCCTATCAATATCGTTTATGAGGATGCCGATTTACTAATTATCAATAAAGAACCTGGGATGGTCGTTCACCCTGCCCATGGAAATTGGACGGGAACGCTAGTTAATGGTTTGCTATATTATTGCCAAAATTTACCAGGTAATAATAATATCAGACCTGGCTTGGTTCATCGAATTGACAAGGATACATCAGGTTTATTGGTCATTGCAAAAACTGAATTTGCTATTACGTATTTAGCGAAGCAATTTTTTGATCATACCATTGAAAGAACTTATTATGCCATTCTTTGGGGAGTTCCCAAGATTGAAAAAGGTACCTTACGAGGTAACATTACGCGTCATCCCAAAGATCGCAAAATAATGCATATGTTACCCGAGGACAGTGAAGAGGGAAAATTAGCTATTACACACTATGAGGTAATTGAATCTTTTGGTTTCTGTTCATTTGTGAAATTTAATTTGGAAACAGGTCGAACCCATCAAATTCGTGCTCACGCACAATCAATGGGTCATCCCTTAGTTTCAGATTCTTCATATGGAGGAGACAAAATTCGTTTTATGAGTACGCGTACGAATTTTAAGCAATTTGTCGACAACATGTTTAAGGTTTGTCCACGTCAAGCTTTACATGCTCATTCCCTTGGCTTTGATCATCCTACTACAAACGAAAGGATGCAATTTGAGAGCCAGTTTCCGGAAGATTTTGATAATCTATTAAATAAGCTTAGAAAATTTACCAACGATTAATATGATTGAATTAAGGAGAGCTACGCAAGATGATATTCCAAGTATACTAGAACTCGTACATGCCTTAGCTGTATTTGAGAAAGCGCCTGAGGAAGTGACAGCTACCGTTCAAGATTATGTTGAGAATGGATTTGGTGATAATCCTATATTTTCTTGTTTATTAGCCTATGACAAAGGGCAACTAGCAGGATTTTCACTTTGGTATTACCGATTCTCTACTTGGAAAGGAAAGCGTTTATATTTAGAGGATCTTTATGTAAAAGATGAGTTCCGTGGCAGAGGGATAGGTCAACGATTAATTGAAGCTTGCATTGAGGAAGCTAAACGTACCAATTGCACGGGCATGATGTGGCAAGTGTTGGATTGGAATACGCCTGCTATCGAATTTTACAAACGATACAACGCATCATTTGATGGAGAATGGATAAATGTAAACTTACATTTATAAAGAATTTCGATCTAGAAAATAATAGTCATTGGGGAAACGCCCCTTTGACTTTTCTAAGATCATTTGGGCCGCCCGTTTACCCATTAGGGCAAAGTCATTTGATATAACGGAAATTCCTTCTGATATAATCTCTTTAAGTGGTGTGTCGTCATAGGAGATTACACCTATTTCTTTCCCAAATTTCCAATTTTTCTTGGTGCACCAGTTGATCATTTTGATTAAATCAAACTCTCGAAAAACGATATATGCTTGTTTTTCTTGAATGTCAACATCCTCTTCTAGGTCAGGTATTATATCATGACTTATTGAGTTGTCAACGCAGAAGCGTGTGAAGCCGTTAATTATACCGTTGGGTGTATATTGGAAACTTTTACTACTAAGCACAAGATTTAGGGAATTGTATGTATTGATTTTAGGTAAACATTCCGTTAACCCTTGGTAAATATTTGATTCAAAGTCTTGAAAAAGAATGGCGGCATCTGGTCCAAACTCTTTAACGTCAATATCTAAAATCAATAATTTATCTTTGGGAATTTTACTTAATATTCCGGATACACTTTTATTAAAATGAGGTAGAATGATGTAATGATTGTATTTACCTACATTATCATTAATTAAGTTTTCAAATAATTGTATATCGTGGTAATGAAAAAAGAGCGTATGAGTAACACCTTCTCCTAAATTTTCTAATATGTTATCAAGTAATATTTCTTTGTATGGTGTCAATGCGTCCATCAAAATAAATACATTCAGTGCGCTTCTTGTATCAGTTGATGCTACATAAAAACCTTTACCATGATGCGAGGTAATAAGTCCTCGTTCTCGAAGTTCATCATATGCTTTCGTAACGGTCATACGAGCCATCCCAAATTCATTAGCTACAACATTGATGGAAGGAAGTTGCTTCCCACGATCAAATTGGCCAGAGTCAATGGCATCCACGATGCAATCAATGAGCTGCTGATACTTGGGCTTATTATTAGTTGGATCGAATGTTATCATTATAATTAATGAGATTAATGCATCACAATAGTACTTTCAATATCTTCAAGCGTGGCGCCTTTTGTTTCCGGCATTAAGAATTTGACATAGGCCAACTGCGCTACCATCATCAAAGCAAAAAATGTAAATATGCTTGTTTCGCCCAATATGTTTGTAAAGATGGGGAAAAAATTGGTAATCAATGCCGCTAATATCCAATGTGTTAGCGATCCCCAGGCCATACCAGATGCACGAACGGAATTAGGGAAAATTTCAGATATAAATACCCAAATTACAGAACCTTGGCCAATTGCATGCGCCGCAATGAAAGCAAAGATATACATTGGAACATATTCAAAGGAGTCCGCATAGAATGCATAAGCTATCAACGATAAGGAAACAATATACCCTATACTTCCTATGTACATTAATAATTTACGTCCCACACGATCAATTAAATACCAACCTAAGAGGGTGAAAATCAGGTTGGCCACACCGATTCCAGCAGATTGAAGTAATGCACTTGATTTGTCTAGATGAGCCTTTTCAAATATGCGTGGGGCATAATATAGAACTGCATTTATACCTGACAATTGGTTGAAGAACGAAAATAAAAAGGCTAATAATAAGGGTTTAAAATACTTACTTGTAAAGATCCTTTCTGAGGTAGATAACTTTGTTTGATTTGATACTATTCGATTAATTGTATCCATGGGATTTGAATCTACTAATTCCAAAACTTTTAAGGCACCCGCTTGATCATTTCGATGAAGCAATAAAAAGGTAGGGCTTTCAGGGGTGAATAAGATTAGAATTGAAAAAAGTAAACTTGGAAGTCCCACAATTCCGAGCATCCAACGCCAATCATTTTCGCCTAAACCACTAATTAGGTAATTGGAAACATAGGCAATGAGTATCCCTAAAACAATATTTAATTGAAAGGAGATAACCAATTTACCCCGATGTTTGGCTGGAGCAATTTCGGAGATGTATATGGGTGCTACGACAGAAGAAGCACCAATTCCTAAGCCGCCTAAAAAGCGAAAAATCATGAAGCTGTTGACGTCGGTAGCTAAAGCTGCACCTACGGATGAGATTAAAAAACTTAAACCAATCCAAAATAAGGTTTTCTTTCGACCAAATTTATCAGCGGGTATGCCTCCAAATGCTGCTCCCAGCACTGTACCATAAAGAGCAGTTGCCATGGCAAAACCATGGGTCCAATCATCAAGGTGCCATAATTCTTTGATTGTTTTTTCCACTCCTGATATGACAGTCATATCCATGCCAAAAAGCATTCCTCCAAGACCAACGGTGATAGACCAAAATATTACGTGTTTGTTCATAAGTATACTTATTTGCTAAACAAATTAGCGAATATTTAAAGATTTTAAATTGTAATTATTGGACGAAATGCAATTATTGATGCTTTTTAGAGGAATAGTAAAGTAAATGTTCAGGAGATATGTATTGTTTGAACTCTTCAATAAATTCATTGGGTTGCATTTGTTCTATTTCGGATACAAAACTTTGAGGTGTTTTACCTGTAAATTTTTTAAATGTATGATTGAAATGAGCGGTATCATAAAAGCCCAATAATTCAGCTAATTCCTGGTTTTTCGAACTTTTGTTTTGTGCGAAATAGGCTAGGGATTGATTAATCCGTTTGATTTGTAGATACTCTTTGGGCGTAATTCCCGTTAGTTCGATAAAGCTACGGGTAATGGTTTTATAATTAGCCGCATTAATTTCCGTTTGTGATTCTAAAATATCGACAAATCCTTGAAGCCTCTTCCATTTTTTATCACGATCTGAAAGAAATAAAGGCAAGAAATATTCTTCAAATTGACTTATTCGATCTTCAAAAGTTTGCAAATTCTTTAATTGGCCTAACCACTTATTTGCGTCTAAGCCTAAGAATTTATCTATCGCAACATTTTCATTGTTAAAATTCTTAAAACTTAGGGCAGTAAAGCATGCTAAACCACCTAATTTAAACTTAATCCCAAAGATGTGATTACCTACTTGATGTTTATAATACGTGGGCAATGTATGTAATGCCTCAATAGTTGCACCAGAAATCGCTTCAAATTTAACAGGATTTTGAACTGCACGAAAATAGGTATTACCTAGTGAAAATGTAATTACTAATTGATCTTCTGGAAATATTGTTTCGACCTCATAGGGTATATCACTTTCATCTTCCATCTTTTTTTCCCAATAATGGTCGATGTAAGTCGCGAGTAAGCCTTCTGGTTTCTTGTAATGAATTAACATCCTGTACTTATTTAATGTATTTGTTCGCTACAAAACTTGCTATTAGTCCAAGAATAATAAGTAAAACTAAAGCACTTTGCAAGTTGAAAAAATCTGCTAAATATCCAATCAAAACAGGTCCAATTAAAAAGCCAATATATGCGATAGTAGAAACTCCAGCGATGGCAATGGCCGGTTTAATATTTTTTTGATTTCCCGCTTGTGAGTATATCAGTGGAACGATTGTGGAAATTCCAAGTCCTGTTATAAAACAACCTAAGATTTTAAATTCAACCATGGGAACGTAGATGGTTAATGACATCCCAATTGATATCAAAATCCCATTTAAGTTCAATATAGTGCGTACACCTAAATTTCGGGATATATAATCACCGGTAAAACGACCTATGACCATCGCAAGTGCAAAGGATGAAAACCCGATGGTTGTTGCATATTTTGAGGTAGTTACATCTTCTTTGAAATATAAAGTAATCCAATCTGCCATGGCTCCTTCACATAACATGCCACAAAATGCGACTAAAGCTAAAATGGTTAGATAAGGGCCCAAGTGTAAAATAGATGATTTTGGTTTACTTTCATCAATGGCTTGGGATTCATCTTTTATTAAATTAGGGTAGAAGATGGGAATAGCCAATATATTTAGGGTAGCAATGAAGTAAAAATGATTATGAATATCATAACCTATTTTTGAGATATACCCTCCTAATATGGCTCCAAGCATCAAGCCAATCGAAAAAATGGCATGAAAAGAGGACATGATTATTTTATTCATTTTGGCTTCTAATGAAACGACTTGTGTATTCATGGCAATATTTAATATATCGCCAGCCATTCCAAAAAAGAATAAGCCTACAAAAAGCATATAGGAATTTATGCTGTAGCTTATCATCGGAATAATAAAGATGTAAAGAACAACAGCTACAATACAAATTATGCGTGAATTAAACTTGGATATTAGCCATCCAGCCAACGGAAGAGAAACTAAAGATCCAAACGGCAATCCCATTAATACGGTTCCTAATTCAGCATCTGATAAGTGTAATAGGTATTTAAAATCAGGAATTCGTGTTGCCCACGTGGCAAAGTTTAAGCCACATAGCAAAAACAGAATTCCAATACTAAATCTATTTTTTATAAGTTGGCTCATACCAATAATCTAGCTTTTACGTCCAACCATGAATTTACTCGTTCATATTCTTGAATGTGTAAATTGTGAGGCGCTGAAAATAGGAGTGGGGTTCCTGTAAATGTTTTCAAATTTTTTTCATGATCATCAATCAGATAATCAGCTGAAATCATATGCTTGTGACCACAAAAAACGGTATTTTGCCAACCGATAAAAGGAAAATGTTTGGCCATCCAATTTAATTTTTCCTTCATGGAATTAGGGAATTCGGTCGCTGCAGATACGATAAATACTTCATATTTACCCTGTAGGGCTTGTATCACTTCAATTGCATGAGGCTTCACAGGGATGTCCTCGAAAAATCCGGGTTCCCATAGGAAGTCATTATTTGCAATGTAAATATCATAAAAAGCTTTCTTCTCGGAATCCTTTGCCGTCATTAACCCTTCATACGTATAATCTCCGTTAACTTTTTCGTTAATAAATTGGATAATTTTAAACGTAGTGTCGGCCATCACGTCGTCCATATCAATTGCGATTCTTTTCATAAGGCTATTAAATAAAAAAACTCCCCAAATATGGGGAGTTTTTTGTCTAAATAAAATTTGGATTACATCATGCCACCCATGCCACCACCTGGCGCATGTGCGTGTGGTGCTTCATTTGCTGGCTTGTCGGCAATTACGCATTCGGTTGTCAACAACAATCCTGCGATAGATGCAGCATTCTCTAAAGCCAAACGAGTAACCTTTGTAGGATCTATGATACCTGCTGCAATCATATTTTCATACTTATCTTCACGGGCATTGTAACCGAAGTCATCCTTACCGGCTTTAACAGCATTAATTACAACAGAACCTTCGCCACCTGCATTAGCAACGATGGTACGCAATGGAGATTCAACTGCTTGACGGATAATATTGATACCAGTTGTTTGGTCTTCATTTTCTCCTTTTAGTCCTTCTAATGAACTAATAGCGCGAATCAATGCAACTCCACCACCAGCTACAATTCCTTCTTCAACCGCTGCTCTTGTTGCATGTAAAGCATCATCAACACGGTCTTTCTTTTCCTTCATTTCAACTTCTGTTGCAGCACCAATATAAAGGATTGCAACACCGCCTGATAATTTAGCAAGACGTTCTTGTAATTTCTCACGATCGTAATCTGAAGTCGTGTTTTCGATTTGTGCTTTGATTTGATTCACACGATTTGTGATATCATCTGCAGCTCCTGCTCCATTAACAATTGTCGTATTGTCTTTGTCAATAATGATTTTCTCCGCTTGACCTAAATATTCAATCGTCGCATTTTCTAATTTAAAACCACGGTCTTCTGAAATAACAGTACCTCCTGTTAGGATAGCAATATCTTCCAACATAGCTTTACGACGATCACCAAATCCTGGTGCTTTCACGGCAGCAACTTTAAGTGCACCACGAATTTTATTTACAACCAAAGTTGCTAAAGCTTCTCCATCGACATCTTCAGAGATAATCAATAAAGGACGACCTGTTTGAGCAACGCCTTCTAATACGGGTAATAATTCTTTCATAGAAGAAACTTTCTTCTCAGAAATTAAAATGAATGGTTTTTCTAATTCAACCTCCATTTTCTCCGTATTCGTAACAAAATATGGAGATAAATATCCACGATCGAATTGCATACCTTCTACCGTTTTCACTTCTGTTTCAGTACCACGTGCTTCCTCTACTGTAATTACTCCTTCGCGACCTACTTTATCCATGGCTGATGAAATCATCGTACCAATTTCAAAATCGTTATTCGCAGAAATTGTAGCTACTTGTGCAATTTCATTTGATGTGGTAATCGGACGAGATTGGCCTTTTAAATTGGCAACAATAGCCTCAACAGCTTTTTCAATCCCTTTTTTAAGGTCCATCGGATTAGCACCAGCTGCTACGTTCTTCGAACCAATTGTATAAATAGCTTGCGTTAATACTGTCGCTGTAGTTGTACCGTCTCCGGCCTGGTCAGCTGTTTTTGATGCCACCTCTTTAACCAATTGAGCTCCCATGTTTTCAACAGCGTCCTCTAATTCGATCTCTTTAGCAACTGATACACCATCTTTTGTGATTGATGGTGAACCAAATTTTTTATCAATAATTACGTTACGACCTTTAGGTCCTAAAGTTACTTTTACAGCATTTGCAAGGGTATCGACCCCTCTTTTCATCTTTTCGCGCGCTTCGCTATCGAAATATAATTCCTTTGCCATGATATATTAAATTGATTTTAGGTTTAAATAAATTACAATACTGCAAAAATGTCAGATTCACGCATGATTAAATAATCTTTGCCTTCAATTGTTATCTCAGTTCCAGAATATTTACCATACAAAACTTCATCCCCAACTTTAACTGTAATGGGCTCATCTTTCTTACCATTTCCTACGGCAACAATGATACCTTTTTGTGGTTTTTCTTTCGCAGTGTCAGGAATAATGATTCCAAAAGCTGTTTTTTCTTCCGCAGCAGCTGGCTCAACAATAACGCGATCTGCTAAGGGTTTGATCGTTAATTTTGACATGTTATAATAAATTTAAGATTTGTAAAATTTCAATTTCTAATTAAAATAGAAATGCGTGACTACACACTCAATATGTATGCCACGCATTTATGACTGAAAAAATGTCAGGTTATTATTTTGTTGCAGGTGTAGCAGGTGCCATCGGTGCTGGAGCTGCAGGAACTGTTTTTGTTGCCGCTTTTTCTACATTCACTGATTGCGTTGCATCTGTAGTGCCTGAAGATACAGTGAAATTTGTAACAAGAACTAAAGCAAGAATGGCAATTGAAAAGCCCCAAGTTAATTGTTCTACTAGATCACCTGTTTTTTGTACACCAAACATTTGGGTCGCACCAGCTGATCCAAATTCACCACTAATTCCGCCTCCTTTGGGATTTTGAACCAAAATAAGGATAATTAATAAAACTGAGAAAAGAACGATAAGAGAGATTAATAGCGTAAACATATTTATTCGTTTATATTTTGTTTTAATTCTGAAATACGAGTTGCAAAGTAAAGCCTTTTTTCAGGTTTTGCCAAGATTAATTGTTCATATATGTCAATAGCTTGTTGATATTTTTGTTGTTTAACTAAAATGATAGCAAATGTTTCAGATACGGGTGGTGTCCAAGTACTAGCGGCTAAATCAACTTCTGGTTCCACATCATCACTTGATGTTTGTTTTTTCACTTTTGCCAAGCTAGGCATTTTTTGAAGAAAGTCTTCAATAATATCCTGCTGACTATTTGATGGAACTAAATGGGTTGACAATTCTGGTGCATCAAAATTAAGTTGATGAAATTGTTTGCGAATAGGAGATTGTAGGGCTGTTTTGCGTAAAATTTGTTTTCCCTGTTCAAAATTCCAATTGAGTAAATAGAAAAATGGATACTTTTCTAAATCTTGCAATAGCAGTATATTCGCTTCTGATTCTTCTCGATCAAAACGATTTAACAAATACCATAGTTGTTGGGATTTATTGATCTTCATTACCAATCTCCAGCTATTTTATTGAATAAGTCTAATATTATTTGATCCGATAATTTCGGTATCAATACTTTTTCTACTTGGGT